>NZ_RHJR01000017.1:0-257263 GCF_004212325.1 Escherichia sp. E13S3 | reverse complement strand
CAGTGCATCGGTGCGTGACTGGAGTTGCGTGTTCTCCCATACCGTAATCTCTTCCCGACCGAGCGGGTCGGTGCTGCGGGTGACCAGGCCGTCTTCGTTATACCAGTAACGGGTTTCGCCGCCTTCTGCATCCACGTAGGTGGTACAGTGCTCTTCATCGTTATAGATAAAACGGTCGTTGTAATAGCCTTCGGTGGACAGGGTGCTCACGGCGCGCCCCTGCGGGTCGTAACGGATATCCACGCAGGTTTTATCCGTATCCCACCAGCGGATCATGTACCCATCAGGAGAATACTCATGATAAGAGTGAACGAACTGGAAAGTATCGCACTCTGCCAGATAGCCATTTTCATCGTACTGACAGGTCACAAGGCGCTGGTGTTGCGGTGTTGCCAGGTCAATGCTTGTCAGTTGAGCCTGTTGCCAGGCAAGCGCGAGCGTGTAACCGTCGCTGTGGCGGATTGCCGTCAGCAGGCCATCCGTGCGGATAAAATCAATCCGGTTGCCGTAGTTATCATGGACAGCAGACAGCAGATAAATGCCCGTACCTGCCAGGGAAAAAATCTGTGTCTGCTGTGTGCGGCGGTCAGACAGCGCCAGTTCTCCGCTCATGTCTCCCGTCAGCCGGTAGTGTGCCTGGCGGGAGTTGACTGCGCCGTTAAAAATACCGTCCTGCGGAATGGGGTAATACAGTTCCACTCCTTCACTGTCAGTGAAGTGCAGACAGCCGTCTGTGTGTATCTTCAGGGATACGGACCATTCATCGGTCCATCTGGGGCCAAAGATGCCGCCATGTTGTGCCTGAGAACGGTAAAACCGGGAAAGCGAGAGAGGAAGTGAGCCGGGAAGGGAGAGAACACTGAGATGCTGGAGAAAATCGCCGGTTCCGGCGTCCACGGGTTCGCCGGGTTTGGTACAATCACTACTTTTTGCACCTTTACCTTTGCCTTTATTGTTTTTCATTTTTCCTTTAATAATGCCGCCTTTCTTTTTGGCAGCGGCTTTCTTCCGGGCTTTTCTCAGCGCGCGGGAGCGCATTGCAGCCTCTTTCTCCAGCTTTTTCTTTGCGGCCCGTTCGGCGGCTTCTTTAGCCGCCTTTGCTGCTTTTCTTCCTTTGACAGCCATCCTGCCAGCCGCTGCCGCATCACCTATCCCCGGAAGCGAGGCCGCCACAGACATAAACGCGTCAGCATAATTACCACGCGCCAGGCTGATACCCGCATTCAGCATATCGGCAAAAAAACCAAAGCCCGGTGCAAACCCGGCAATATCCAGCCCTGTCTGCACCCAGTCCAGCCAGCTGCTCTTTTCTTCCTCTTCTTTCGTCTCAGGCTCATCAGGCGGGTCCGCTTCTTCCGCAGTCACACCAGCCGGAGGCGGCTGGCCCACTATCAGCCCGATGGTGTTGCGGCTGTTCATCCAGAACTCATCGTGGTGACGCAGTATCGGCTTGCCGCCAAAAAATACCGTCTCGCTGTGGTCCAGCGGCTCGCAGACATCACCCACTGTACCGCTGCTGACACCTTTTGCCGCACCTGCGGCATCGCCCTTTGTCTGAGGGATGGTGCTCTGGTTTAGGACCACAGCCGGGCAGCCGTTCAGCTTCACCGACTGCACCACCATCACTGCTTCAGCCATATTGGCTGTGACAGGGTAGGGGACAGGCGGTGTGGAATCTCCGCGTGGTGTTTTACAGACATCCGGTTTGGTGCTGATGACTTTCCATTGTCCGTGTTTACGGGCTGTAAAGTTGTCGGCCATCTTTATACACTCCTTGTTCTGTAGCGGGCTTCCAGTACCCGCACCGGTGGTGTGCTGTTGGGCAGCAGAAAGCGCCAGGTCAGTGCCACAGTCAGGGTGTCAGTATTGATTTCCACCGTGTCCAGCAACATGGGTAATGGCATTCGATGCCCGCTCATGGCGCGCAAGAGAAGGCGTCCTTCATGTGCGGGCAGAGTGAACCGGATATCGCCCTCCGGGCGAAACCCCGTCAGTACAAATCCCGGCCCCGGCAACGGAAAAGGTATTCGCTGGTCATCCGGGGCGCAGTTCCAGTAGTTAAAATCAAAATCATCCGGCAGGTCGGGGTGCTGTGTTTCCAGCCACTCCTGGTCATAGGTTCCCGCCAGCAGCAGACGCGGCCACCATGCGCGACCAACAGCACCAAAACCCGCAGGCTGAAATTCAGGGGCAAACCAGTCAGCGTTGCCCTCAAGACAGGCGGTGAACTGCTTCAGGGTAAACGGACTGTCCGCGGCAATGATACGGGGCGCTTCAACCTGCTGAACCTGACAGGCCCGCAGATACCACTGCTGCATATAGCCCAGCCCCAGCGGATTGACCGGACAGGCCATATGCGCCAGTGGCGGATTCTCCTGGTCGGGATGTTCCCGGCGCTGCTCTTCGGTCAGTCGATATTCTTCAGGGATGCGGCTGGCATATTCGCTGTCTGCCTCCACGCGGCATTCACCGCCGAAAGCGTAGCGGTAGTCCAGGGGCAGGGAGGTGAATGGCTCCGGATCGGTTTCGTACCACTGCCGGGTCAGCGGCTGGAAGCGGTAAAAGCGCTCGCCGGTTATCCGCAGTTTTTTGTCTATCAGTACCTCACCTGTCGATGAGAACATAAGGACACCTGCCGTCATTTCTGGTACGGCAACGCCCCCCGGTGTAAAAGCCGTTCCGTTAATGATGATGTCACAGGCGGGTTTCAGGGGAGCAAGGTCGCTTTCGCGCAGTACCGGAGAGGTGTTCATCTCCCCGGCATACTCATCCTCCACACACAGCGGCAATGGCGGGTTTTCCATCAGTTGCGCCTGCCACTGACCATTCTCGTCCTGCTTCAGCCGGAAGCCGGTTTTCATGGCGACCACACAATGACGCTCGTTGTGTTTGTCGTCCATCGCGTATTCCATTACGGAAAACGGCGTAAGATTTCTGAATTCCATTTTAAGCTCTCGCTACAGAGTGAAATAAAAGTACGGATACAGATATTGAGAGTGTTTATAGATAATTGATAATGCCTGAGGACATTTTTTTTCATTTTCCCAGACGGTATCTTGCGCATTATTACGGATTGATGTAATTTGTCTTTTAAAGCATCCTGTATCTGATGCATGTGGGCAAAAGGAATAAAAATGAAAAAATCAGCCAGCAAAAAGAAAGAGAAAATAAGGGATAAGATAGTGGATTGCGAGTTCAGTCAGAAAGAGTTTTTGCTTTTCAAAAAAAAATATTCAGGGACCTCTGACAGGCTTAATCAAACAGAACTACAAAATATCATTTTTATTATGGCAAAAAAGTTATTCCGCAAAGTCATTATCAATATTTTCGGTCTTTTGTTCTTTTCTATTCCAGGTATGGTTGCCGGATATCCTGGGTGGGTGTTTTGGTTTCTTCAGCCTGTGTTTTTGATTTATATGGCTGTATATATAACAGCCAGAATGAATGGGCATTCTGTATGTACAACGTTTAAACTGGCAAGGCTGGGGCTTTACCTGATCTTCATCCGTCAGCCATAATTAACTACTAAAATTATAATCGTTTATTTTCTATGCGTTTTATTTATTGTCTTTATGACTTTTTTTGCTCTATATGCCTGTAGCAATGGTGCAAAAAGATCAAATATTAAACATGTGATACCAAAGACACCAATGGCAAATAAAATATGCCCTAAAGTGTACCCATGTTCTTCACAAAGTCGGATATATGAATGAAAAATAATAACAAAAGTAAATATATGAATAAATAATGATCGTGAAAATCGTCGCGAAAGTTCAAAAACAGTATCATAGAGTGACGTAGAATATTTGTCTGAAATTTTTTTCAAATTATTAATTTGTTTTTTTGAAAAATTGTTTTCATACATAATTTTAATTAATTCGTCTTCGCTCATTTTAACTCTCCCTATAATATTATATGATATCAAGATATATAATAATGACCGTTATTGCAACTAGTAATCATTAAATGGGACAAGTGGTTGAGGTGGAGGTTCAGGTTCGGTTGCTGGTAAAGAAAAGTATGTTTGGGTACCAGAATACAGCGTCGCTGCATCCGGGAAAATTTCCGCAGACAATTCCATAGCGCTCATTGTTCTGAATCCCATTTCATAGTCAGAAGGGATATAACGAAACAGTCTCCAGGCATCGGGTACTAACTTAGTTCCGAATAGTGTAGTCGCAGATAATGCCAAGTCGATTCCGGCAAATGCCAGCTTTCCATAAGATCTATCATAACCTAATAAATTAGCCACCTCCCCGTAAATATAAGTTGCTGGCCCTGTAGCGTTATCATTCCCCAAAAATAAACTGTTACCATTTTCCCATACATTGGTAACTCCATGTAAAATGAGCATGGCACCCACAGCCGAACCTACCACCGTTGGCGAACCAACCGCAAGAAGTACCCCTCCGGATACAATCTGAAGCACTCCACCGATTAGTCCAATACTTTTAACGATATAGGATAATACACCGTTTATAATTCTAACTTCAACAGACGCTGCTGGTTGTACCTGTTTTGATTGCAACCAGATTACCTGTTTCTCAAGATATTCTTGTTCCTGCTGCAAGTAATTCAAAGCCAGAGTTTTTTCACCCTGTGAACCACTGCCACTAATACAAGTGAGTTGAGCTTCTGTAAATGCTTCAATATTTGTCACAAAGTCATATCGTACCTTATCATTTTTGATAAAACCAGAGGCGGTGATAGTCAGTTTTTTTAAAGACTCGGCCTCAAACTCACCTTGAGATCTGAAAAAACCATTTATAGTTTCACCGTTACCATTATTGCTTTTAGTATATTCAGCCATGCAATTTCTCTCTTCTGGCAAGTGCACGATATTTCGTGTATTGCAAATACTGACGTTAAATCTTTGTCGTCCGTTGCAGCTTTCATATCTTCCGATTCAAATCAGAAATCTTTTCCTTTCTAAATAGATACTATAAAAGTAATTATTTGCCTCAGAATGTCTCAATTAATGAATACGTCTTTACCTTTTATTTGTGCCTTACCACCGGCAGTAAAATCAAACTCAGTCCCAGAAATTGTCACCTTTCCGCCTTTTTCCAGAGTGATAGAACTGGCTCCGCATATCAGTTCAATTTTTTCACCCGCTTTTATGGTGGTGATTTTCGTGACGTCGAGTGTGTAATTCTCCTCAACCTTCACTTTCTGTGATTTTTTTACGGTTTCATTGTCTTCGCCGGTGATCGTGGTTTTCTGATCGCCACCCACATTTTTTTCGCGTTTTTCAGTGACATTCAGCGTCTGGTTGTTCTGAACCGTGACGGTCTGGTCATGGGCAACCGTTACTTTCTGATCGTGTCCGCCTTCTTTTTTACTGCCCACATTAACCGTTTGCCCCACAACCACCGTGACCATCTGATTATTCTTCACCGTTTCGGTATGGTCGTGGTCTACCGTTGTTGTCCGGTCATGCAGCACCTCTGTTATCATGTCCTTCTGTGCATGCATATAAAGCTGTTCGTTGCTGGTTGCATCCTCAAAGCGTAGTTCGTTAAAACCTTCACCTTTGTAGGTTTTTGAACGGATGGTCATCTGGGTTTTGGTACCAGGCAGACCACCCGGAGAACGGTTATCCTGGTGATAGGTACGCCCCATGATGATGGGCTGGTCCGGGTCGCCGTTTAAAAAATCGACAATCACTTCCTGGTCTATACGCGGAATGGCAAGGTTGCCGAATCCGGCACCTGCCCAGGCCTGCGACACGCGCACCCAGCAGGAGTTATTTTCATCTTTGGTCTGGGTTCTGTCCCAGTGAAACTTCACCCGTACACGCCCATGCTCATCGCAGAAAATTTCCTCGCCAGCCGGACCGGTAACGATGGCGCTCTGTGGGCCATCTACCTTTGGCTTTATCATTGGCTGTGGACGCCAGGTACGGTCTGCCGGGATAACAGTAAACTGGTTATGCATCGAGGTTCCGTAACCCTGGCTAGCATGTAATGCCTGCGGCTGTTCGCCCGTTAGTGTGCTACCGATCACTTGCCATTCCCGGTTCAGGGTTTTCTGTGGATGGTTCTCCAGTGTGAAACGGGTTCCTGGCCATAGCCTCGGCGAATTGCTGCTACCGCTGCCTAATTCCGCATCATTACGCAACCCATCCATCTGATAACGGGTAAAATCCTGCCCGTGCTGTTCATCCTTGAAACGTCCTGGATAGTCATAGATTTCATACTGTTCAAACTGGTTATTCAGATTCTTGCCCTGCTGGGTGTATTTACCTTCCCAGCCGGGGGTTTTAAAGGTGTAGTCTTTGCTCAGTATTGATGAAGGACGAACATTCGTTTCGTAATGAAACGCATTGATGCACTCCTTGTCGGCTTCAGTTCGGGTATTTGGGTTGAAGGTAATGGTTCCTATTGGCGACAGACCTACTGCATCATCACATAATGTCAGTTTCTGATCCGGACCGTTCGGGGCTAACTTATCATAAAAATAAATGCCTTCTTCTGCCCATAGCCGTGACAGAAATGCCAGGTCCGTTTCGCCATACTGTACGCAGAACTCGCGATTAGGGTGCTCACTGTTTAAGGATGGCTCCCAGTCTGTTACACCATTCTCATCCAGTAAGGTGGCTGAAATAGTTGCAATATCTTGCTGTTGAAAAATACGGAAATTCTGGCGCAGGCCGCTACGCCACAGAGGTGGCTGGATACGAAGGCGGTACTGCATCTGCCAGTTATTATTTTCTTTCATCCCGAAACTGGCTATCACACCTGTGACATAACGTAGCGCCTTAGGTCCTTGCCAGATGGTCAGCGTGGCCTTTTTCTCCAGTAGACTATTTGCTTTCAGGTCAAACACCTTGCTGGCGACATCTACATCCATAACAAATGGAAACGAGAAATTCTGCATCAGCCAGAAATTCACCACGGCGAAGGTGTCCGCATTTTGGCCGTCCACTTTCAGCGTAAAACGCAATCCTTTTAATGACATTTAGACCTCCCTGATGCTTACAGGAAAACACACACTCCACAGTTCAGTGGCTGTGACAGTACCGTGTTACGCTGGATTTCAGGCACGCTACCGCCGAAGTATCCGGCATCCGCCATCTCCCGTAAAAACGTAACCCCTTACTGACAACCTTTTTTTCCTGCGGTGTAATACAAAAACAGCACCCGGCCAGACGGTCGGATGCTGTTGTCTTAACTTATGCTTCCAGCGGCGCACGCCAGTCGTCAGCGCCAGAGGTGCCTGACTTAACGTGTTCCCATTCGATTTTGCGGTAGGCCAGCGAAACTTCGAGCAACTGGGTGAACTCGCGTTTCGCCGGGTCCTGGCAGTGCGGCATATGCAGCTTCATATCGACAATTGTCGAGTCTGTCAGGCGGGTGGTGAAGTAATGTTCCTGTTTGCCTTCCACAGAGGTGCGCCACCAGTGCAGTTCAGTGGTAGGCAGCATTTCACCGGAGGCCAGCGCGTTGTACAGCAGGGGGACTGCTTTGTTCAGCGCCACAGTGAAGATAAATGGCTTGTGAGCGCGCTGTCCGGCTGGCTGGCCAGATTGTGGGTCCGTCGGGACGGTGACGTTGTGTAGGAATTCCTGCACCAGCATTTCATCTTCATGGCCCTGCACGTAGATATTGCCGACGGAATCAGCAGTAAATGCACCTGCAGTGATATTTCCCTGGGTCTGACCGGTAATTGAGATATAACATGGTGTTGGCATTTGTAAACTCCTTGTGAATGTTATTAACAACAACTTACTGATGACCTGCCGTTAATCCCTGGCAGGCAGATAACGATACGGTTCATGCCTGGAACCACACCATTTCTCTGTGCTTGATTTACAGACAATGCGAATTGACGCTTGTCGTAATAATTGTTTTTACAAATTCTAAACTTTCTGTTTAGTTAAAATTGAATCAATGAGTGGATGATCGTTGGTGGTTAGTAAGTGTTTTCTAAACCACCGTCTATAAAAGGCATAACTTCATCATGAATATATATTATATTCTTTTTTAATTAATTATCATTTTGATAAAAAAATAAGGATATCCTTAATTAATTTCAAATTACAATCACGCGATTTATATATATTTTGCAATTCATAAATATTTCTTATGTTTCTTGATCAAAGATCTAAAATCAATGAGTTACATAATTTCCTATTGGGCATTGCGTGTTTAGTACGCATCGCTTCAGGCTTCTTGTTATGTTTGTTGTTCCTATTGTTTCGTGGAAGGATACCCCTTGAAAATTTTCTTTTCAAATGCTTTTCTGCGCGTAGAATGTGACGCTATGAATGTGTGGAAGTTTATTTTTTTAATGCCATTGGGCTGGTATTTGCTGTATTTTTTAAATGCAGAACATGCTGCGCTCATGGCCTGGATGATAACCATATGGATTATTCTTATGAGCAGCAGAAGAAATGACGGTGGTGGCAGTATTGCCCCAAAAGAAAGAGTAAATATTAAATTTAAGCCAAAAACGGGGAATCAGACAGCAGAAGTGGAATTACCGCTAAATCTGCTGGTTACTGGCAACCTGACAGGAGATGCAGTTGACACGCCACTGGATGAGCGCCAGCCCGTTGCCATCAACCGCAACAACTTTAACGCGGTACTGGATCAGGCGGGGATTGGCCGTGATTTTACCGTTCCATCAGCCCTCAGCGAAACGTCTGATACGCACATGAGCGTTAATCTGAAAATCAGGTCACTGGCCGATCTTTCTCCGGACAACATTGCCTCCCAGGTGCCGGAGATGCGCAAAATGCTCGAACTACGCGAAGCATTGGTGGCGCTTCGGGGGCCAATGGGCAATATACCTGCGTTCCGTGCACAACTTCAGGCATTGCTTGATGACGAAAAGAGCCGTGAGCAACTGATTGCAGAACTGGGCCTCGCAGGCCGGAAATAACTTGTACAAGGACTTCAGTATGTCAGAAACCACCTTACCGGAAGTATCTGCTTCCACTGCACCGGTCTCCTCGCCCACGCTGCTGGATGAAATCATGGCGCAGACTCGTTTTAAACCGGAATCAGAAAGCTACGATATTGCCCGTCAGGGCGTGACTGCTTTTATCACTGCGCTGTTACAAAGTGATGAAGAGGCGGAGTCCGTCGATATTCTTGCCGTCAATGGCATGATTGCCGACATCGATGAGCGCATGGGGCGTCAAATGGATTTGATTCTCCATGCCCCGGAGTTTCAGGAACTGGAGTCGTTCCTGCGTTCACTGAAACTGCTGGTTGACCATGCCGATCCGCGCGAAAACATCAAAATTCATCTGATGCATGCTACCAAAGAAGAACTACTGGATGACTTTGAATTTGCTCCAGAAATTACCCAGTCAGGATACTACCGGCATGTTTATTCCAGTGGTTTCGGCCAGTTTGGTGGAGAGCCAGTTGCCGCTGTTATTGGTAACTACGCTTTCGATAATACCGCCGCCGATATGAAGCTGCTGAAATATATCAGCGCAGTCAGCGCGATGGCTCACTGCCCGTTCCTGTCTTCCGTTTCCCCTGATTTCTTTGGCCTGGATTCGTTTACCGAACTTCCTGGTATCAAGGATGTTGCCGCCATTTTCGAAGGCCCGGCTTACACCAAATGGCGTTCACTGCGTGAGTCAGAAGACTCCCGAAATCTCGGTCTGACAGCACCGCGTTTCCTGTTGCGTCACCCTTATGCGCCTGATGAGAATCCGGTGAAAAGCTTTAATTATCATGAAAATGTCAGCAAAAACCACGAACACTATTTGTGGGGCAACACCGCGTTTCTGCTGGCAGCAAACATGGCTGAGAGTTTCATGTCAACGCGCTGGTGCCCGAATATTGTCGGTCCACAAAGTGGTGGTGCTGTAAAAGATTTGCCCGTGCATTTATATGAGGCTATGGGCCAGCTTCAGGCTAAAGTCCCGACGGAAATTCTCATTACCGACAGACGGGAGTATGAGCTGGCAGAGCAGGGTTTCATCACTCTGACTATGCGTAAAGGCTCTGACAATGCAGCATTTTTCTCCGCCAATTCAGTACAGAAGCCGAAAGTATTCCCCAATACGCCGGAAGGAAAAGAAGCCGAGACTAACTACAAACTGGGCACTCAGCTTCCTTATCTGTTCATTATCAACAGGCTGGCGCATTACATTAAAGTGCTTCAGCGCGAACAGTTGGGTTCATGGAAAGAGCGTGGAGATCTTGAACGCGAGTTAAACACCTGGATTCGTCAGTATGTGGCTGACCAGGAAAACCCGCCTTCAGAAGTTCGCAGCCGCAAGCCATTACGCCAGGCAAAAATTGAAGTTGCTGATGTTGAAGGTGAACCGGGCTGGTATCAGGTCAATATCGCAGTACGTCCGCACTTCAAATACATGGGGGCTTCATTTGAATTATCCCTGGTCGGACGTCTGGACAAGGAGTGAGCATGGTAACGGAACGGGAGTCGGGAGGAAGTTTGTTTGAGCGTATTGGTGAGGCGGTAAATCCCTCTTCGCGTCAACGTCCAAAGGTGGCGTTGTTGCATTCTGTTCGCAATAACCTGCGCAATATACTCAACACCCGTTCTGGTAGTTGCCACGGTTCTCCGGAGCTTGGGATTGTAGATTTTAATGATGGCTCCCCTGACTCCATGAACATCCGGGACTGGATGGTTCTGGCTATTAAAAATAGCATTCTGCGTTACGAACCCCGCATTTCTGATGTGGTGGTTAGTGCTGCCGAAGAGGAAATGCACGCGCCACTGGAGCTAGGTTTTCATATTGTAGCGTACATAGATTTCTGTGACCGACAGGATGTTCTGGAATTTGATATTTTGCTGGATAACCACCAGCATTGGTGTGTGGAGTAATCTGATGGCCTTCGAAGAACGTTACTATCGAGAAGAGCTTGATTATCTACGTCAGCTTGGCAAGCTGCTGTCACAGGAGAAACCTTATCTGGCCCGCTTTCTGGCTGAAAAGGAAGGTGATCCTGATGTAGAACGCCTGATGGAGGCGTTTGCGTTTCTCTCGGGCGGTTTGCGACAAAAGCTGGAGGATGAATTCCCGGAATTTACGCATAGCCTGATTAATATGTTGTGGCCTAACTATTTACGCCCGGTTCCGGCAATGGCAGTGATTGAATACCAACCCCGTAAGGAACTGAAATCATCCGTCCAGGTACACCGCGACGAGCTGATAAAAACGCAGACAGGCAGCAGTATGCGAAATTATGCTCGGGGTGCGTTAACCTATGATGATAACAAAGCCGCACTGCCGAACTGCTATTTCACACTGGCGCGTGATATCTGGCTACAACCCCTGATGGTAAGGGATGTACGGAATACCAGTACCCTCAAAGAAGGTGTCATTGAGATAGATTTTTTCACTGAGGGAAACGTTTCTCCCGGTGAACTGGATCTGAATAAGCTCTCCTTCTGGCTGGGAAATGAGGATGATTATACCCGCCATCAACTCTATCTGTGGTTTAGTGAGCGTCTGATGGATGCGGAACTGGTAGCCGGAGATCACCGTGTGGCGCTGCCGGATCTGTGGCTTGAGGCTGCGGGATTTGAGCGGGAGGATGCGCTGCTGCCGTGGCCGAAAAACGTACATAATGGCTACCGTGTACTTCAGGAGTATTTCTGTTATCCGGAGAGCTTTTTCTTCTTTCATCTGCGGGAGGCTGCACCGTTGCCGAAAGGCTTCCCGCTCCATGCTTTTACACTAAGACTGCACTTTAATCTGCCTCTTCCGGTGGATGTTAAGCTGCGTAAGGCTTCACTTCGTCCATATTGCACACCAGCAGTGAACCTGTTTGTCCATCATTCTGAACCAGTGAGGCCCGATGACAGTGCGCCACAGTACCCATTAACGGCCAGCCAACAGTATCCAGAGTTCTATGATATTTTTCAGATAAAATCTGTTTCCAGCAAACTTCCAACGGTCAGCAAAGGGGAAAAGTATCGCCTCTGGCCTGAATTTGAGGGTTTTCAGCACCAGATCGAGTACAGCCGTCAGCGTGAAGTCGTTTACTGGCATCACCGCACAAAAACGTCACTGTTTCACCGGGGACTGGATCATTCCATTGCCTTTGTCCATGCTGATGGCAGCCTGCCGGAGCAGGCCCTACTGGACGGAGAAGTGTTCACGGCCTCGCTGGTATGCACCAACCGGATGTTGCCCGCGTCACTGCATGTGGGTGATATCTGTGAAGCCGTGAATAAAAAACCGGCAGTGGCTTCCTTCAGCAATGTCACCCGGCCAACCCGTCCGTTATACCCGGTGACGGATGGTGATATGCACTGGTCGCTGATTTCAAGCATGAACCTGAACTACCTCTCGCTGCTGGACAGGGAAGCACTGGTTCAGGTACTGCGTACTTTTGATTTACCAGGCATTCATCACCCGCAGCAGGCCCGGCTTTCCTCCCAGAAGCTGGATGCCATCGAAAAAATGGAATCCCGTCCCGTCGATCGCCTGTTTAAAGGCATACCGGTCCGCGGTCTCTCCACCACGCTGTGGATTAACCCCGCACCCTTTGTCTGTGAGGGGGAGATCTATTTGCTGGGGACGGTGCTCTCATACTTCTTTGCCCTTTATGCCAGCATCAACTCATTTCACTGCCTCAAAATTATTAACACGGAAAGTCAGGAGTCCTGGGAATGGCAACATACGGGCCAGCACGCCCTGATATAGAGGGAACGGGAATACTCCCGGATGTGCGCGGGATAAATTTTTATGTGCTGATGGAATCACTGTACCGCCGATATGGTGCACCGAATCAGGATCCGTCCCTGCGCACCGAGCCAGAAAAGGAAGTGGCGCTGTTTAAATCTGACGCCAGTATTGCCTTTCCCTGTAGCGACCTGAGCACGCTTGAGCGCAGTGATTCCGGGCAGTTTACCCTGACCACAAAATTTCTCGGTTTCTCCGGCGGTCAGTCTCCGCTACCCGGTTATTACCTGGATCGGATGGCGCGGGAATCCGCACAGAATGAAGAAGGGCTGAAAGCATTTCTTGATCTGTTCAGCCACCGCTGGACGCAATTTGCCTACCATGCCTGGCGTAAGTACCGCTATTACATCTGTTTTCGCAACGGTGGGACGGATGCCTTTTCACAGCGAATGTATGCGCTGGTTGGGCTGGGCAACCAGAGTGTGCGTGACAGGCTTGCCATCAACCACAGCAAAATGCTCGCGTATGCCGGAATTCTGGCAACGCCGGGGCGCTCGCCGGATGTGGTGTGCAACCTGGTCAGCCACTGCTTTGATCTGCCGGATGTCAGTATTGAAAGCTGGCAGTTACGTAAGGTGGTCATTGCGCCTGACCAGCAGAACCGGCTGGGCGTACGTAATGTTAAAAAGAAAACCGCCGGATACGTACCGGGGCGCTCCGTCATTGGCGTTAATTTTACGCTGGGTGCCAGAGTGCCTGATCGCAGCGGAAAATTTCTGCTGCGGTTAAGTAATCTTTCCATGGCGCGCTATCTGTCGTTTTTACCGGAAGGCGAAAACCACCAGGCGCTGACCATGTTTATTGCCTTTCTGTTGCGCGATCAGTTTGCCTGGGATCTCCGGCTGGATCTGGCTTCGGAACAGGCAAAAGGAATGCTGCTGGGTGACAGTTCCCGCTCCTGCATCGGACGCACGGCGTTTATTGGTCAGCCCAAAACGCCGCCTTCCGTCACCCTTCACATCAGGGATTAATTTTATGGAATCGCATATGGCTGAAGAAAAAACGCAGTCCTCCCGGCTCTCAATGACATTACAGGTGATGAACGGTAATGAACTGGAGAGCGGACGTGCCGCAAAATGCCTCTTTACTGCTGATGGCGGGGATATCGGTAACCTGCCTGAGTGCCACTGGCCGGTACAGGACAGGGCCGGCTCCGTTGCCGGTCGCGCCTGCCAGGTGGTGGTGCATGACGGCACATTTTGTCTGAAGAGTCTGGGTACAGGACTGATGATTAACCTGGCTCCGGTTGCCCCGGATGCCGGGCTGGTACGACTTCGACAGGGGGACGAGATAGTGCTGGGGGCGCTGGCGCTGAAGGTGTTTATCCACACAGGAAAACTGATCACTTACAGTGAACAGATGGCAGCACCTGAAACTATCGTCACTAACCGTGACCGTCTGGCGGACTCATTGCTGACAACGGACGGTCAGCCTGCATATCCAGGTATGCCCCAGCGACACCAGCTTGCAGATACTGTGGTCAATAGTTTTTCAGCCGATCCGTTGCAGGCGCTTCAGGCCGAAAGTCTGACGGTGGCGGGTGATCCTCTCTCCGGGATCGTCCCAACCCGCTCTTCAGCTCCCGTCAGGGATGGTGTGATCGACAAACCGTTTATGGATCTGCCTCCGGTGCATCCCGATCCGCAGCAAAGGCATGATGATTCCGTTAATCCGACAGACATCGCACAACTCCATCTTGCCGTTACCCCGCTACTGCGTGGGCTGGGTAGTACCCTGGCTGTACGCAACTCGCAGGATGCGGATGATTTTCTCGAAGAGGCCGGACGCACATTGCAGGCGGTAATAAAAGGGTTACTCGATCTACAACATCGCCGTAACAGCCTGTCGGATAAACATTTGCGCCCGCTGGAAGATAACCCGCTGCGGCTGAACATGGATTATGCCACCGCGCTTGATGTGATGTTTGCAGAGGGCAAAAGCCCGGTACATCTGGCTGCCCCCGCCGCCGTCAGCGAAAGCCTGCGCAATGTCCGCCACCACGAAGAGGCTAACCGGGCGGCGATTGTGGAGTCGCTGCGCGTGCTGCTGGATGCGTTTTCACCACAGAGCCTGATGCGCCGTTTTGTCCAGTACCGCCGCAGCCATGAACTCCGTCAGCCGCTGGATGCCGCCGGAGCCTGGCAGATGTACAGCCATTATTACGACGAACTGGCGTCCGATCGCCAGCAGGGATTCGAAATGCTGTTTAACGAAGTCTATGCCCAGGTCTATGACCGGGTACTGCGTGAGAAACAGCGGGAGCCGGAAGCATGACCGGGCGCTTCTTTTGCGTCTACATGATGGTGGTGCTGTTCAGCCTCACCCTGACAGGCTGCGAAACGGTGAAAAAGCTCAGCCAGGTTATCAAGAACCCGGATATTCAGGTCGGGAAACTGGCGGATCAGTCTTCAGAGGTGACGGTCACGTTGCTGACTGAACCGGACACAAATATTAATGCAGAAGGTGAGGCGGCGGCAGTTGATGTGCAACTGATTTATATGAGCGACGACTCTAAGTTGCAGGCAGCCGACTATGACCAGATCGCCAGTACGCCGTTGCCGGATGTGCTGGGTAAAAACTATATCGACCACCAGGACTTTAACCTGCTGCCGGACTCCATTAAAACCCTGCCGTCGGTAAAACTGGATGAGAAAACGCAGTTTATCGGTGTCGTGGCCTACTTCTCCGATGACCAGGCGACCGAATGGAAACAAATCGAAGCAGTGGAAGGTACGGGCCATAACTACCGTTTGCTGGTGCATGTAAGGCAAAACAGCATCGAAATGAAAAAAGAGGAAAACTGACAATGGCGACCATGAAAAACAGGGTGATCTGGCAGGAAGGGTTGTTTGCCCTGCCGCAGCATTTTCAGCAACAGCAGCGGAACCAGGAGTATTTGCTGAACCAGCGTATCAGCGCACAGGATGATTTTGCCTGGGGCTTCACGTCATTGTCGATTAACACCGAGCTGCTGGCCCAGGGAAAACTCATGCTCGACAACGCAGCAGGCTGTATGCCGGATGGTACGGTGTTCAGCATTCCGGAGCAGGATCAGCTTCCTGTCCCGTATCAGCCGCTTGATCTCTCAAAACCCGGAAGCCATGACATTTATCTGGCGCTGCCTGTCATCAGCGATATTACCTGTGAAATTGAGGGACGTCAGAGCGCAGGGCAGGGGACGGAGCGTTACCGCCTGGCCCGTGCTGATGTCCGTGATTTGCACTCTGATGATGGCGATGTACAGCAAATTGTCCTCGGGCAACTTGCGCCCAAAATTGTCAGCGGTGCGGATGATCTCAGCGCAATGGTGACGCTGCCGCTGTGCCGTATCCGCGACAAGCTGGCTAATGGCGCGCTGGTGCTGGACGACAGTTTTATTCCCACCTGTCAGGCCATCAAGGTCAGTCCGGTACTCAGCGGGTTTGCCGGTGATGTGCAGGGGCTTATCAGCAACCGCGCCAGCGAACTGGCAAAGCGTATTGGCTCGCCAGAGCAAAGCGGCATTGCCGATGTGGCCGAGTTTATGATGTTGCAGATGCTTAACCGCAGCCAGATGCACTTCACTCACCGCACGCACCTGCATACCCTGCATCCGGAAACCTTTTATCTGGATCTGGTTCGCCTGCTGGGTGAACTGATGACCTTCACGGAGGACAGCCGTCTTCCCTGTCCGGTGGAGGTGTACAGTCACCGCGATCTGACCCACTCATTCAGTACCGTGATCCCGGAACTGCACCGGGCGCTCAATACTGTACTGATGCCGCGTGCGCAGAACCTGCCGCTGGTCTTCTCGGATGGGTTTTATGTCGCCACCGTTAACGATCCCACACTGTTGCAGTCCGGCACCTTTATTCTGGCAGTGCGTGCGCGAATGCCTCACAGCCAGCTTATCCACCAGTTTACCCAGCAGTCAAAAATCGCCGCCACCAACAAAATCCGCGATATGGTCAGCGTCCAGGTGCCGGGCGTGCCGCTGACGCCACGGACCGCCGCACCGCGCCAGTTACCCTATCACGACGGTTATGTTTACTTCGAACTCGACAAAGGCGTTGCTGCCTGGCAGGACGTGATGAAAGCCGGGGCACTGGCGCTGCATATTTCCGGCACTTTTCCGGATCTGGGGGTACAACTGTGGGCGATAAGAGGTTAAGGCCATGAACGATCCGTTCATCCTGCCAGCCAGTGAAAATGAATATCTGGCTATGGGGAATATACCGGAGAGGCAGGGTACCGTGGTGCCGGACAGCGATGGCGATATTTCCAGCCGCCAGTACCGGTTGCCCCTGCGCGGTAACAGTCTGAACCCGATGATCGATGCCGCCACGCCGTTACTGGGGATGGTGATGCGCCTGGACGGGATGAACAGTCAGACCATGCCGGAACATCTTTTTGCACAGGTTGTGACCGACGTTCAGGCAGTGGAGCAATTACTCCAGGAGCAGGGCTATGAGCCTGGCGTGATCGTCTCTTTTCGCTATGTTCTGTGCACTTTTATCGATGAGGCTGCGCTGGGTAACGGCTGGTCGAATAAGAATGAGTGGATCAAACAGTCGCTGCTGGTCCATTTCCACAATGAAGCCTGGGGGGGGGAGAAGGTCTTCATCCTGCTGGAGCGCCTGATCCGTGAGCCAAAACGCTACCAGGATCTGCTGGAGTTTATCTTTATCTGTTTTTCGCTGGGATTTCGCGGGCGCTACAAAGTGGCCGTCCAGGATCAGGGGGAGTTTGAGCGGATCTACCGCCGTTTGCACCACGTCCTGCATACGTTGCGTGGCGATGCCCTCTTCCCATTACTGCACCAGGACAAAAAGACCCAGGGCGGGCGCTATCAGTTAATGAAACGCCTGACCGTAAAGCATGTCCTGCTGGGAGGCGTGGTGGTACTGGCATTGTTTTATCTGTTCTACATGCTGCGTCTGGACAGTCAGACGCAGGATATTCTGCATCAACTGAACCGGCTGCTCGCCAGGTAAGGACACAATATATGATCCAGATTAATCTGGCCTCACTGGTTAAACATCTTAATCCGTTTTCCCGCCAGGCGCTGGAAGCGGCGGCAGCGGAGTGCATGAGTCAGCAGGCATCGGAAATTACGGTGGCGCATGTTCTGTTGCAGATGCTGGCATCGGTGCGCAGCGACTTAAGGGTGATCGCTGAGCGGGCCGACATCGATCTGAATGAGCTTCGCCGGGCGCTGACGGTGGAGAACTACGCCACGTCGCGCACAGCAGACAGTTATCCGGCATTTTCCCCGATGCTGGTCGAGTGGCTGAAAGAGGGGTGGCTGCTGGCCTCCGCAGAGATGCAGCACAGCGAACTGCGCGGTGGTGTACTGCTGCTGGCCCTGCTGCATTCACCACTGCGTTATGTCCCCGGCGTGGCCGCACGTCTGCTGACCGGCATTAACCGCGATCGTCTGCAACAGGACTTTGCGCAGTGGACGCGAGAGTCAGCAGAAACCGCGATACAGAATGCTGACGGTCAGCCAGTGAGCGTTGCGATAGATTCAGGAGATGGTCTTCTGGCGCGCTATACGAAAAACATGACCGCAGACGCCCGTAACGGCAGGCTCGACCCGGTACTGTGCCGCGACCACGAAATTGACCTGATGATCGACATTCTCTGCCGCCGCCGTAAAAACAATCCGGTGGTAGTGGGTGAAGCAGGCGTGGGTAAAAGCGCACTGATTGAAGGGCTGGCGCTGCGCATCGTGGCAGGCCAGGTGCCGGACAAGCTGAAAAACACCGATATCATGACCCTTGACCTGGGCGCATTGCAGGCCGGGGCGTCGGTGAAGGGCGAATTCGAAAAACGCTTTAAGGGGCTGATGGCGGAGGTCATTTCCTCTCCGGTGCCGGTCATTCTGTTTATCGACGAAGCGCATACCCTGATTGGCGCGGGCAACCAGCAGGGCGGGCTGGATATCTCCAACCTGCTCAAACCTGCGCTGGCGCGCGGCGAGCTGAAAACCATCGCTGCCACCACCTGGAGCGAGTACAAAAAATATTTCGAGAAAGATGCAGCTTTGTCGCGCCGCTTCCAGTTAGTGAAGGTCAGCGAACCCAACGCCGCCGAAGCCACCATTATTCTGCGCGGTTTGTCGGCGGTCTATGAACAGTCTCACGGCGTGCTGATTGACGATGACGCCTTGCAGGCCGCAGCAACGCTGAGTGAGCGTTATCTCTCCGGGCGTCAGTTGCCGGACAAAGCCATTGATGTGCTGGATACCGCCTGCGCACGTGTGGCAATCAACCTGTCATCGCCACCGAAGCAAATCTCGGCGCTGACCACCCTGAGCCACCAGCAGGAGGCGGAAATTCGCCAGCTTGAGCGCGAGCTTCGCATCGGTCTGCGTACCGACACATCACGGATGACTGAGGTACTGGTACAGTACGATGAAACGCTGACGGCGCTGGATGAACTGGAAGCCGCCTGGCACCAGCAGCAGACGCTGGTCCAGGAGATTATCGCGCTGCGCCAGCAGTTGCTGGGCGTGGATGCCATGGTGGGTACGCCGCCAGAGTCAGAGCAGGATAATGCCGGTATCGCACCAACTGATGAAGCCAGTAGCACACAGCCGGAAGAAACCGCTGAAACAGTTTCCCCGGTGCAGCGGCTGGTACAACTCACTGTCGAATTGGACGCCCTGCATAACGACCAGTTGCTGGTCTCCCCGCACGTCGATAAAAAGCAGATTGCAGCGGTGATTGCCGAATGGACTGGCGTACCGCTTAACCGCTTGTCGCAGAATGAAATGTCGGTCATCACCGACCTGCCGAAATGGCTGGGCGACACCATCAAAGGCCAGGATCTGGCGATTGCCAGCCTGCATAAGCATCTGCTGACCGCACGCGCCGACCTGCGCCGCCCGGGACGCCCGCTCGGTGCGTTCCTGCTGGCTGGCCCCAGCGGCGTGGGTAAAACCGAAACCGTTCTGCAACTGGCAGAGCTGCTCTACGGCGGTCGCCAGTACCTGACCACCATCAATATGTCCGAGTTCCAGGAGAAGCACACCGTCTCGCGGCTGATTGGTTCCCCTCCGGGCTATGTCGGCTATGGCGAAGGCGGCGTGCTGACCGAAGCCATCCGCCAGAAACCCTACTCGGTGGTGCTCCTCGATGAAGTGGAAAAAGCGCACCCAGATGTGCTCAACCTGTTCTATCAGGCGTTTGACAAGGGCGAGATGGCGGACGGCGAGGGCCGCCTGATTGACTGTAAAAACATCGTCTTCTTCCTCACCTCCAACCTCGGCTATCAGGTGATTGTCGAACACGCCGATGACCCGGAAACCATGCAGAAAGCCCTCTATCCGGTGCTGGCGGACTTCTTTAAACCTGCCCTGCTGGCGCGTATGGAAGTGGTGCCGTACCTGCCGCTGTCGAAAGAGACGCTCGCCACCATTATTGCCGGGAAACTCACCCGCCTGGATAACGTGCTTCGCAGCCGCTTTGGTGCAGAAGTGATTATTGAACCGGAAGTGACGGATGAAATCTTGAGCCGCGTCACCCGCGCGGAAAACGGCGCGAGGATGCTCGAATCGGTCATCGACGGCGACATGCTGCCGCCGCTCTCGCTGCTGCTGTTGCAGAAAATGGCAGCCAACACGGCGATTGCCCGGATTCGTCTGTCGGCGGCAGACGGTGCATTCACGGCAGACGTGGAAGATGCTCAGGACGACGAGTCCGTCACAGAGGATGAAATGGCTTTATGAGCAGGTTGCTCGTTTTCCGGCAGACAGGATTGTTTATCGCGGGCCTGATGGCGGGATTACCCGCCAGTGCCGCGCCCGCAGAGACATCATCAATGGCCGGTGTGGCGGTCGCCGTCGCCACCACGACCCCGCCGGATGCGACAGCCACGTTACAGGCCATGCAGTCCTGTCGGCGGGAGTCTGCGGCGCTGGAGCGGCTTGACTGTTATGACCGCATTCTTGCGCCGGAACAGCACGGCTTCGGCAACGCCGCACTGGTCAAAGCCAGCTTTGTGGGCGAAGCCTGGACCCGTGCCACAGAGCAGGAAAAACGCCGCCAGGGCAGCACCACAGAGCTGCTGGTGACGCAGGTGCCGGGTGAACGCCCGACGGTGGTGATAACCACCCCGGCTATTGGCCATGTTCCGCCGCGCCCGGTGCTGATGTTCAGTTGCGTGGACAATATCACCCGGATGCAGGTGGCGCTGATGTACCCTCTGGATGCCCATGATATCGCCGTCACCCTGAATGCCGACAGCCGGGCATTACGCAGCCACTGGTTTGTACGCGAGAACGGCACCCTGCTGGAGTCCAGCCGTGGGCTGTCCGGGATTGATGAAATTAAGCAACTGTTCGGCGCAAAAACGCTGACGGTGGATACCGGCGCAGACAACGCCGCCGGAAAGCTGACCTTTAACATTGACGGGCTGGCAAGGGCGATTGCACCCCTGCGCGATGCCTGCCACTGGGCGGGAGAATAAAAATATGGCAATGGACTTACGCGATCCGAATGTCTGGGTATCGCACCTGCTGGAAAACCTGCCGGAAGAGAAACTGGCATCAGCGCTGAAGGACGATAACCCGGACTGGGAGTATATCGACGGTGGGATTGTCAAGCTGGGATCGCTGGCGCACAGCCAGCTGGATATCCCTGAACTCCAGCACCGGGGGCTGGTCCTTCTGGCTTCGGAGAGTAAGGATTTTCGCCTGCTGGCGCATCTGCTGAGAACCCTGCAACATGCCGGTGATCCGCTCCTGGCCTTGCGCCTGCTGGCGCTGTATGTGGAGCATTACTGGGCGGTGGCCGCGCCGCAGAATATGGCGCATAAAAAACGCTTTGCCAGTCAGGTGATAAAACGTTTTGAGGCGGGCGTCACGTCTTTTGCGGAAAGTGCAGCCACGGCACAGCGCGATGCGCTGCTGGGGGAACTGGCGAAGCTGGCGCAGTGCTGGCAGGCACACAACGCGCCGGAGCTGGCTAAGGCGACAGACGATTTATTTGCCCTGTTTCAGCGCGCGTTTCGTGATGTAGCGCCTGAAACGTCGTTATCTGCACGAACCGCCGCCGGTGCGCCGCAGGCCACGAGCGGATCTGTACCGGATATGTCACCGCACACGGCTGCCGCTCAGCCTCCTGTTGCAGCCACTCCAATCCCGCTGGTCATCGTTGACAGTCACGACGACAAAGCCTGGCGCGACACGCTGTTAAAAGTGGCTGCCATTTTATGTGAACGCCAGCCAGAATCACCGCAGGGCTATCGCCTGCGCCGCCATGCGCTGTGGCAGAACATCACCAGTACACCCCAAGTGGAAAGCGATGGACGAACCCCACTGGCTGCGGTTTCTGCCGATATGGTGGCGGATTATCAGTCCCGGCTTGCCAGCGCGGATATGGCGCTGTGGCATCAGGTGGAGAAAAGCGTACTGCTGGCCCCTTACTGGCTGGACGGTCACTGCCTTTCGGCCCAGACGGCACAGCGTCTGGGCTACAAACAGGTGGCAGACGCCATCCGCGATGAGGTCACCCGATTCCTTGAGCGTCTGCCTCAGCTTACCGGGCTGCTGTTTAATGACCGTACACCGTTTATCAGTGAGCAGACGAAACAATGGCTGTCTGCGTCGCCTGACAGCAAAGTTGCACCGGTTGCGCAGGCCGGTGAGGAATCGCAGGCGGCCAGGGCCTGTTTTGCCGAACAGGGGCTGGAGGCGGCGCTGCGGTATCTGGACATGCTACCCGAAGGCGATCCCCGCGATCAGTTTCACCGCCAGTACCTTGCCGCCCAGTTGACGGAAGAGGCAGGGCTGGTACAGCTTGCGCAGCAACAGTACCGGATGTTGTTGATGATGGGGGGGCAGACGATGGTGTCTGACTGGGAGCCATCGTTACTTGCGCAGCTTGAACAAAAATTCACGGCAGAACAATAAAAGAGAACAGGAGTTTTTGTGTTCAGATTACCTACACCCCGCCTATTTAGCGGACTCAAATCAGCCCTGCGCCCGGCGATGCCCCGGTTTAAGGTTTCTGCCTTCTGGCTGCTTATACTGGCGTGGATTTTCCTGCTGGTGTGGATCTGGTGGAAAGGCCCGACGTGGACGCTGTATGAAGAACAGTGGCTCAAACCACTGGCGAACCGCTGGCTGGCGACGGCGGCATGGGGGATTATCGCCCTGGTGTGGCTTACCGTCCGGGTGATGAAGCGCCTGCAACAGCTTGAAAAAATGCAAAAGCAACAGCGCGAGGAGGCCGTTGATCCGCTCAGCGTGGAGCTGAACGCCCAGCAGCGTTACCTCGACCGCTGGTTACTGCGCCTGCAACGCCATCTCGACAACTGCAGCTACCTGTGGCAGCTCCCCTGGTATATGGTTATCGGCCCGGCGGGCAGTGGCAAAACGACACTGCTGCGCGAGGGTTTTCCGTCAGACATTATTTATACCCCCGAAGCGGTGCGTGGGGCGGAGCAGCGCCTGTATCTCATTCCGCATGTCGGGCAACAGGCGGTGATATTCGATATTGATGGCTCGCTCTGTGAACAGCCGGAGGCAAATGTTTTGCACCGCCGGTTATGGGAACATGCCCTGGGCTGGCTGGTGGAGAAGCGCGCCCGCCAGCCGCTGAACGGACTCATTCTGACCCTCGATTTACCTGATCTGCTGACCGCCGACAAGCGCCGCCGTGAGTATCTGCTACAGACGCTGCGCAGCCGCCTCCAGGATGTACGCCAGCAACTTCACTGCCAGTTGCCGGTCTATGTGGTGCTGACCCGGCTGGATCTGCTGCATGGCTTTGCCACGCTGTTTCAGTCACTGGATAAAAAAGATCGCGATACCATTCTGGGCGTCACGTTCACCCGCCGCGCCCATGAAAATGAGAACTGGCGAAGCGAACTTAATGCCTTCTGGCAAACCTGGTGTGACCGGATGAACCAGGCGCTGCCGGATCTGATGCTGGCGCAGAGCCATATGCGTGGCTCTCTGTTCAGCTTTGCCCGCCAGATGCAGGGAAGCCGGGAATCCCTGATGGCGCTGCTGGATGGATTGCTGGACGGCGAAAACATGGACGTCATGCTGCGCGGCGTCTATCTCACCTCGTCACTGCAACGCGGCCAGATGGATGACATCTTTACCCAGTCCGCTACCCGCCAGTACCGGCTGGGCAGCAGCCCGCTGACGGCCTGGCCGCTGGTGGATACCACGCCTTATTTCACCCGCAACCTGTTTCCGCAGGCATTACTGGCAGAACCTAACCTGGCAACGGAGAGCCGGACCTGGCTGACCAGCAGTCGCCGCCGCCTCACCGTCTTTTCCGCAACGGGCGGCGTGGCAGCGTTGCTGTTAATCACTGGCTGGCACCATTATTACAATGACAACTATGCCTCCGGCGTCCAGGTGCTGAAGCAGGCGAAAGCGTTTATGGATATCACGCCCCCGCAGGGGATGGATGACTATGGCAACCTGCAACTGCCGCTGCTGAACCCGGTACGTGATGCCACTCTCGCCTATGGTGACTGGGGCGACCGCAGTCGCCTGGCGGATATGGGGTTATACCAGGGGCGTCGTGTCGGGCCGTATGTGGAACAGACCTACCTGCAATTGCTGGAGCAGCGTTATTTGCCCGCCCTGTTTAACGGGCTGGTGAAAGAGATGAACGCCGCGCCGCCAGAGAGCGAGGAAAAACTCGCCGTGCTGCGCGTGATACGAATGCTGGAGGATAAAAGCGGACGCAATAATGAGGTGGTGAAGCAGTATATGGCGAAACGCTGGAGCGAAAAGTTCCACGGCCAGCGCGATATCCAGGCGCAACTGATGTCCCATCTTGATTACGCGCTGGCGCACACGGACTGGCACGCAGAGCGTCAGGGGGGCGACAGTGACGCCATCAACCGCTGGATACCTTATGACAAGTCAGTTGTGTCAGCACAGAAAGAACTTAGCAAACTGTCGGTTTACCAGCGGGTTTACCAGAGTCTGAAAACGCGGGCGCTGGGCGTACTGCCAGCGGATCTTAACCTGCGCGACCAGGTGGGGCCGACCTTTGAGCAGGTGTTCACATCTGCCGATGACAACAAACTGGTTGTTCCGCAGTTTCTCACCCGTTACGGCCTGCAAAGCTACTTTGTGAAGCAGCGCGATGAACTGGTGGAACTGACCGCGCTGGACTCCTGGGTACTGAACATCACTCATAACGTGAAGTACAGCGACGCTGACCGGGCAGAGATTCAGCGTCAGCTGACTGAACAGTATCTCAGTGACTACACTGCTACCTGGCGGGCCGGGATGGATAATCTTAACGTCAGGAATTATGCGTCCATTGCCCAGTTGACCGGTGCGCTGGAGCAGATAATCAGCGGTGACCAGCCACTTCAGCGGGCGCTGACTGCCCTGCGTGATAACACGCAGCCTGCGGTACTCTCTGAAAAAATCTCTGATAAAGAACGGGAGAATGCACTGGCGGAGCCGGACTTCCGCCTGCTGACCCGCCTCGGGCATGAATTTGCCCCGGAAAACAGTACGCTCGCGGTACAGAAGGATAAAGAAAGCATCATGCAGGCGGTGTACCAGCAGCTAACGGAACTGCACCGCTATCTGCTGGCGATCCAGAACGCGCCAGTGCCAGGGAAATCGGCGCTGAAAGCCGTCCAGCTACGTCTTGACCAGAACAGCAGCGACCCGATATTCGCCACCCGTCAGATGGCGAAAACCCTGCCTGCGCCGCTCAACCGCTGGGTGGGCAAGCTGGCCGACCAGGCCTGGCATGTGGTGATGGTGGAGGCCGTTCACTATATGGAAATTGACTGGCGTGACAACGTGGTGAAACCGTTCAATGAACAGCTTGCCGGTAACTATCCGTTTAATCCGCGCTCGGCGCAGGATGCCTCACTGGATGCGTTTGAGCGTTTCTTTAAACCGGATGGCGTACTGGACACATTCTGGCAGCAGAATCTGAAACTGTTTATTGAAAATGACCTGAGCCGTGATGGAGATGACGGGGTGATTATCCGCGAGGACATCATCCGGCAACTGGATACTGCACAGAAGATTCGCGACATCTTCTTCAGTAAACAAAACGGACTGGGAACGCAGTTTGCGGTGGAAACGGTATCGCTCTCCGGCAATAAACGGCGCAGCGTGCTGAACCTAGACGGTCAGTTAGTCGATTACAGCCAGGGCCGCAACTATACCGCCCATCTGGTGTGGCCGAACAATATGCGGGAAGGCAATGAAAGTAAACTGACGCTGATAGGCGTCAGCGGCGGAGCGCCGCGCAGCATCCGTTTCACCGGGCCGTGGGCGCAGTTCCGCCTGTTCGGGGCAGGGCAGTTAACCAGCGTTGAGGCAGGGACATTCAGCGTGCGGTTTAACGTGGACGGCGGCGCGATGGTCTACCGGATACACGCTGACACCGAGGACAATCCATTCAGTGGCGGGCTTTTCAGCCAGTTCAGACTGTCGGACACGCTGTACTGAGGAGACAAGGATGAGCAATAACGTACTGACACAAACTATCGTTACCGGCAGTGACCCGCGTGGCCTGCCAGAGTTCAGCGCCATTCGTGAGGAAATCAACAAGGCCAGCCACCCATCGCAGCCGGAGCTGAACTGGAAACTGGTGGAGTCGCTGGCGCTGGCGATATTTAAGGCCAACGGGGTGGATTTGCATACCGCCACCTACTACACGCTGGCCCGGACCCGGACACAGGGGCTGGCGGGATTCTGCGAAGGGGCGGAGTTGCTGGCGGCGATGGTGACTCACGAGTGGGATAACTTCTGGCCGCAGGGCGGCCCGGCGCGGACCGAGATGCTAGACTGGTTCAACACCCGCACCGGGAACATCCTGCGCCAGCAGATATCCTTTGTGGAGGCTGACCTGCCCCTGTTATATCGCACGGAGCGGGCACTACAGCTTATCTGCGACAAACTCCAGCAGGTGGAACTGAAGCGCCAGCCGCGCGTGGAAAACCTGCTTTATTTTGTTCAGAACACGCGTAAACGACTTGAGCCGCAGCCGAAAAGCAGCGTTGAACACACCGCACAGACGACGGTCAGAACGCTGATTTATGCCCCTGAAAACGGTACTACGCCAGCAACCGAAACGGTGATGCCGCCGCTGCCCGAACTGCCGGAGATGAAGGTGGAAGTGCGCAGCCTGGCTGACAGCACGCCACCGACCAGTGTGGCAAAGCAGGGCAGTGCGGCGAAAGGTTTTATCGCGGGTGTTCTCTGCTCCGGGTCTGTTGCCACCGCTCTCTGGTGGTGGCTGGTCAGTCCCATTCAGCAACAACTCTCCCAGGTCAGCGATACCGCGCAGGGCGCAGCCACAGTCTGGCTGGCGTCGCCTGAACTGGAAAACTATGAGGACAGGCTACAGCAACTCCTTGATGCTTCACCTGTTCAGCCGCTGAATACGGGCTTACAGATGGCGCGTACCGCCGACAGTCGCTGGCCGGAGAGTCTGCAACAGCAGCAGGCCACCGCACAGTGGAATGAGACGCTGAAAACTCGTGCGCAGAGTAGCCCGCAGTTACGCGGCTGGTTACAGGCTCGCCAGGACTTACATGCCTTTGCAGACCTCGTGATGAAGCGTGAGAAAGAGGGGGTAACCCTTTCCTACATCAAAAATGTTATCTGGCAGGCGGAGCGGGGGCTGGGGCAGGAAACACCCGTTGAGTCTCTGCTGACGCAGTACCAGGACGCCCGTGCGCAGGGGCAGAATACCGACGTACTGGAAAAACAAATTAACGAGCGGCTGGACGGCGTGTTAAGTCGCTGGTTGTTGCTGAAAAATCACTCTCTACCGGAAACGGCAATTATTGATAAAGGGGTCGGGAAATAACCCCGGACCAAGGAGCTTATTATGGCAAATCCTGTTTACCTGACACTGAACGGCGATCTCCAGGGGCTGATCTCCGCAGGCTGTTCATCACTGGCATCTATTGGGAACAAAGCGCAGATTGCGCATATGGATCAGATCATGGTACTGGGACTCAGCCACGGATTAACCCGCGCACAAAACGTGAATCATCAGGCGCTCATTATTCAGAAACCCGTGGATAAATCTTCCCCTTTGTTGAGTAAGGCTATCAGCGAAAATGAGTGTCTGACCTGTGATTTTGAGTATTACCGCACCAACCGTTTTGGTATTAACGAGCTGTATTTCAAAGTGAAGCTGATTAACGCCCGCATTGCCAGCATAAAGCATATTGTGCCGCACACCGTCAACAATAGCCAGGGACAACCAGAAGAGGCCATATCATTCACCTATGAAAGTATTACTCAGGAGCACTGTGTTGCAGGAACCAGTGCATATAGTTTGTGGGAAGAGCGGCTTTATTAATTATTTCGTATCAGGAGAGGGAAATGGAAGACCAAATATACTTAAATAACTCTTTACCTGTAAAGGCATGGCTGACACAGAACGAGCGTAATAAATTCATGGCATCATCGCTGGATAAGGGAGTGGGTGCTTTTGGGACGCATTTTATTAACAATCTGTCAGATACAATGAGTTCATTTGCAGACGGCGTAGGCAGAGCTGCTGGAAGGGGCGCTTGTTTATTATTCAGTGACATTAGCTTCTGCGAGCAGTTAGACAGTGAAGATATCAGAATGTTTACTTGCCTGAGGGAGTTTGTAAAACAATCTGATGCGGTTACGTCTATGTTATATCTATCTGTATGCTACATTATCCAAAGGTATGATGAAACACAACAACTCAAGATACTAGTGAAAGCAATTTATTATTTTTCTAATTGTAATAATAACTCATCTGTAGTGTGTGATGCTCTTGACCTTAATATAGAGGAAATTGAAGAAATCATAAAAGATTTTCACGACCCTTTAAAAAGGGATGAAACTTTCGAGCATGTGACCGGGACATCCATTCATTCAGTTATCTCGGAAGTACAGAGGATGACTATTGGTTTGGCAGCACGTCAGGCAACTGAGAAAGTACTGGATGAAGTAATAGATATACAATTTACTTACGTACTTGCAAAGTACGCAGCAGGTTCGAGATTTTTGGGAGTATCGATATCAGCATTGTTGTCCCGCCTGAGGACAATTTCGGCAGCCTTTTTTCCAACCTATGGTTTAGTTACCAGGGCTGCCGGTGTGGCGGAAAGATTGAGAATGGGCAATCCCAAACTCTATCATTTATTGTATATAAATAACCTTGAAATGTTTTTCTTCCTCCTGGAGGGTTATTTACCAAAAAATATATTTTATGGTGATTATGCATTCGTAAATGAGGATGATGCCATTCGATTTTTTAAGGGGTTAATAAAATGAAAAAATTTTTATCATGGGTGGTATCAACAATAATTAAAGATGTTCTGGCTGCATTTCTTCCGATTATAACTTCCATTGGGCTTCTTATTGTGGTTGCAGTAAATGCTCCCAGCTACTTTAAACTTGTTTTTTTTCCGATAGTTATCCTTGTGGTTTATTTTTATGCTAAAATAATTAAGTGAGTGTTATTTGTTTCTCTGACTAAAGAACACCTCCGGTGGAGGTGATTCCGTATTGCTATCATCAAGGTTTATATAATAATAAATATATATAATGATATCATTTTATCTCACCTTCAGCTTGCTGTTTTCATTATTACTTACTTTTTGTCATGCCTATTTAAAAATTCTTGTGAGTATGAGGTGGTTGCATGGATGTTATATTGCAAAATTTAACTTAAAATCATCAGGTTTTACAATTAAATATAAAATATGATGATTGATGAGAGTATATTATCACTGCTGTACCTGCTGCCACATATCATCGGCAGCAGATCGAAAAGATGACTATTACTGATAGCGGTTCACCAGGTCTTTCACCATTGCTGCGTATGTTTTCTGCTTAAGCTGGGTGATTTGTTGCTCTGTCACATCGGCAGTGATTGCCCCCTTTTTTTCAGTCTGAGGGAACATAACTCTGGACTCATAATTTACAGGTGTCCAGGTAGCCCACTCGCCAGTTGCCACATCCACTAGAGTGAAGCGAACCAAAAAACGTAATGACATTGTGTCAGTTATTTTTTGATTTTTATAATCTGACCACACTGTTGATTTCAGCACAGAGTCATATTTTCCTGTCTGCAACGTATCCTGGTAAACAATAATCGCTTTCTGATGTCCTTTTGCAGCCACAAAACGCAATGCCTGCATCCAGTTCATATTCTCAGCAACGGCAACATCCTGGTTCTCGTCTTTATCTTTGTTTTTGTCTTTGTTACAGGTCACTGTCTTTTGCCTGTCCGGGATACCAGAGAATGTGGCGACAGTATAATATCGCCTCATCTCCTCCTGCATCACAGCTTCCGGCGCGCGGCTACCGGATTGGACCAGAATCACGGGGGAATTCAGGGGAACGCGGAACTCGTCACCCTCCAGCGCAGCCTGAATATCTTCTTCCGAAACGGCCAGTGTGGTTTCATTTCCAAAAATATCCTTATCCGTCAACTGGGCAGAAACACTTTTACTGCTGACGTTATTGTCTTTGCCGGACGCACCCATTTTTTTTGCATCAATAGGTGAGTGTGGTGCGCAGCCAGCCAGTAAAAATGTGGCTGCACATAAAAAAATTATCGACCTGGAATTCATCATTCTTTCGATCCTGCGCTTGCGCTAAAAATACTTTTTCGGGTTTTATAAAATATTCTTGTTATTATATACCCATATAAGGTGGTGACAAAATACAATAAAAACATTCACATCATAAATATGTTAAGATAAATTTAAAATGCACCTGAATAATAAAAGCACAGGATAAGTCTCGTATTACGGGTGCATTTACAGGTTAATGGTTACGGTATTTTATAGCAGGAAGCACTTCTGGAGTATTATTATGGAGATCAAGATATGAACACCATGTCCTGTCACAGTAATCATTCCTCCATGCCAGCATGGGTAACCATCTCAGAAGCCGCTGCAATTATTAACTAGCAGCAGGTGTAGTGGCACAGTAAATTTGGCCACGGTTTTACAGTAAGAACGGTATCTGTTCTCTGATTCTTCCGGCGTCAACCCACCGTTGTAATGGTGAGGCCTGACGCTATTGTAATAATTCAGAATATAACAGCTGATTTGCTGCCGGGCTTCGTCTTTGCCTGTGTAGCCATCGGCTGACACTTTGCTTTATCCTGTAACGCCAAAGAAGTTGTTGATATTTCAGTCCGGTATACTGACTTCCTTGATCGCTATGGAACATAACGTCCTGTGGCTGGCCACGCACCTCATACGCCATCCGCAGGGCACTGCTTATCAGTGTAGTATCAGCATTTGCTGACAGGCCCCAGCCGATAACCTTACGGGCAAAAAGATCCATGACGACCGCCAGATAGCACCAGCGATTTCCTGCCCAGATATACGTAATATCTCCGCACCATACCCGTTCTGGCTCCGGCACAGCAAACTGACGCTCAAGCAGATTCGGCAGGCTGGTATGCTCCTGGCGGGCATTTTTGTACTGATGTTTTCCGGGCTGACAACTGCTCAGGTTCAAGTATTTCATCAGCCGCCCGGCACGATAACGGCTCATCGGGATGCCATTTTGAGTCAGCATATCTGCCAGAGTGCGCGCACCTGCGGAACCCCGACTCTGGTTCCAGACCCGGCGTATTTCGCTATACAACCTGATTCGCGCCGGATCAATGGTATCGCGCCGCTTCTGCCAGTACCGGTAACTGCTGTGATGTACGTCCAGAACAGCACAAAGGCTGGCAACCGTGTGGCTGCCGCTCAGTCTGGTAACTATCGTAAACCGTTCAGCGAGTCGGACATCAAGAGCGCGGTAGCCTTTTTTAATATCGTATTTTGTTCCTCCAGACGACGAACCTGCTTTTCCAGCTCACGAATACGTTGCTGCTCTGATGTGAGTGGTGATGCAGAAGCCGTGATACTCTGACGTTCCCGCCTGAGCTTACGTACCCATGCCTCCAGAGTAGAGGAACCAACATTCATAGCTTCACTGGCTTCCCGGTATGAGTAACCTTTAATCAACGATAAGTTGGGTGCATTCCAGCTTAAACTTAGGAGAGAAGGTACGCTTTGTTTTCTTGTTCATTAAGTCACCTGTTTTATGTTGTGGTGAGAATATCACCTTTAATCAGGTGGCCAAATTTACTATGCCACTACAGAACGTGAGAATCGGAGAGTTTTACCGGAGGGAAGAAGGTTTTAATTTGCGGATTTTAGAATCGTTTAAAGACATTTGGTGGTCACTCCAGAATCGAACCAAACTGACCCCAGAACTGACCACCAAATTATCCCGATGCGAAGAGAGAACCAGATACACACCGGGAAGGATTTTCACGCTAACTTACTGAATTGTAAACAAATAGAAACGTACAGATAAGCATAAAACTTGAATTTGGCTCCTCTGACTGGACTCGAACTTCATCTGTATCTCCTGCTGTTAGTGGCTTTCAAAAGATGTCGTCTATTTTTTACCATCATATTTACCAGCATTTTTAATGCCATATAACGATAAAGCCAGTTACTATCAATTGGTTATGACAACACGCTTCACTGAACCTCACTGAACGATCTCCCTGTTCTGCTACAAATCTTCAATCGCTGATTCAACAGATTACTGCTATTACCCGATATGTTTACCCCCGGAAAGATAACTAAAGACAGAAGAACACTCCATGACCGATGCTGAGAGCGCCAGTTATCATTATTCCCTTTCTCTATGCTGCCGGATGCGTTAACGTCAATGTAATGAACATCAACATTTTTAGGGAAAAGAATGACAAAAAGAATGCCTGTCGCGGAGATAGTAGAAGCATTAAGCAAATGGTTTGATGTTAGTCGCTATGATGCGTTGAAAGACCTCACTCTGGAACAAATTTATGCAGAGCTGGAAAGGCGCATGTTTGTCTATAAAGCCAGACAGCAATGGGAAACACTGGACGATAAGCATCGTAATGCCGTTATTCACCATGATGCGATGATCCACTCTGGTAGGGTTTTGCTGGAGGATAAATGGATCTCTGAAAGCCACATGCTGTCTCATAGCTATGCTGTCAGGCCAATGACAAGGAACTCACTGTTTAACTATGGACGGGCAATGTATCGGCTGGAGAATATGCCTCCAGAAGAAAATGTTTCAGTGAGTTCGGATTACATATCTGAATACCTGAAACAGGGAGGGCTGAACCCTGCGAACAAAATGCTGATTGAAATTGACTTGGAGGAAGCCAGCAGTGACGATCTGGCTGAACACCTGAAAGTGCTTATCAGTCAGTGGCAAAAGCACCTGAAAGTGCCTAAACCACCGGAAAAAGATTTCCGATTTGGTCATAAAACATTCCAGAAGATACTCGATTACAAGATTATCGACTCTGTAAATAATTCTGTGTAACTGCAACCGTGTTAAAGGTGATCGCTCAGGCGGTCACCGAACTCGATAATAAAACGGCTCATCGCCAGCCGCCAGTTCTGGATCGGCATGCTCCATTTTTTCGACGCTGCCTGTATTGCCAGATACACCACCTTCCGCACCGAGTCATCCGTCGGGAACACCTTGCGTTTCTTTATGGCAGCACGGATAACGCTGTTCAGCGATTCGATGGCATTCGTGGTGTAGATAGCTTTTCGGATGTCAGGCGGATAGCCGAAGAACGTATTGAGATTTTCCCAGTGCGCGCGCCAGCTTTTACTTATCTGCGGGTATTTTTCATCCCATTCTTCTGCGAACGCATCCAGCGCCATCAGCGCGGCTGCCTCTGTGGGGGCCTGGTAAACGGCTTTCAGCCCGCCCGTGACTGCTTTGTAGTCCTTCCACGCCACGTATTTCAGGCTGTTACGCACCATATGGATGATGCACAGCTGGATGTGAGTCTGCGGATAGACGCTGTTTATCGCATCCGGGAAGCCCTTCAGGCCATCCACGCAGGCAATCAGGATGTCCTGAAGGCCGCGGTTTTTAAGTTCCGTCAGCACGTTCAGCCAGAACTTTGCACCTTCATTTTCAGCCAGCCACATCCCCAGAAGCTCTTTCCGGCCTTCGGTATTAATGCCCAACGCCAGGAACACCGCTTTGTTAATCACGCTGCCGTTCTGGCGAACCTTAACAACAATACAGTCCATATAAACAATGGGATAGAGTGCATCCAGCTGGCGATTCTGCCATTCGGTGACCTGTTCTTTTACGGCATCGGTGACTTTAGATATCAGGGCCAGCGACACATCAGCATCGTACATCTCTTTGAACGTATCGACGATTTCCCGTGTGGTCATGCCTTTGGCGTACAGGGACAAAATCTGGCTGTCCATCTGCGTGATACGCGTCTGATTCTTCTTAATCAGCTGAGGCTCAAAGGTGTTTTCCCGGTCGCGCGGCGTGTTCAGCTCGATTTCACCGTCGTCGCACAACAGCGTTTTTGAAGAGTAGCCGTTGCGGGTGTTGGTGCCGGTTTTAGGGGCATTTTTCTCGTGCCCGAGGTGGTTAGTCAGTTCTGCATTGAGCGCCGTTTCAACGGTCAGCTTCGTGAGCATGCGGGAAAACTGATTGAGATCGGCCTCAGTTTTGAGGCCTTTGGCCAGCTCAGCCGCAAGGGCTTTAAGTTTCTTCTCGTCCATAATTTGCCTGTCTCTGGTGTGGGAGTGAACATATCAAAAACAGGCAATTACACAATTTTAATTACAGTCTCGTTAAATTGTTATATGTATCATTATAACCTGAATGGTATGAAACAAACAGTTTCATACCATTTGTAATTATATTATGAATAACTGTCGCTATCCTTTATAAACATCCAACAACCTGATAAATATGGCTCCAAATCATCCCAATATCTATTTATTAACGTTTTTTCAATATTAAACTCAACGGAATGCACCAAGGATTGTATGTTATTTATAGACAGTAAGGTTTCTTCATCAGTACGTCCATATCTCTCAACTAATAGTTTTACGCTATCTGTTATGTAGCCACGTTCATTCAAAAAATGAGCTATGAATGCGGTGTTTTTAGCCAAGCTTTTATTCCAGTCCCTTCCCATGCATTTCATTGTTTCTTTAGCTGTTGTTTCTAGAAAAACACGTAGCATAACGATGCAGCTTATGGGGTTTTCTAAAGAGCTTAACTGCGCAAGTTCACTGAAGATATGATATTCTTTATTTCTATATAAAGGAACATCTATTGTGTTTCTACCCCAGTCAATCAAGATATCTCTGTTTCTTGGTAAATCCGTCATTGGCCTTGATTTAGCTAAAATAGATTGCTTTTCAATTGTATTAATTCTAGTGTTGTTTGTATTTTTCACTATATTACTATGGTTTTTATTTTGATCGCGTTTTATTCCCTTAGGGGGGAGGTCGGTTTTGCTTGTTGTTCTTTTATTTGAGATATAACGCTGTTTAATAACAGATCTATAATTGTCAGCTATTGGTTGTAAGCGCTCCCGTACTTCAAGAAACAACGAACTATCTGTGCGAAGCCCTGTTTTTGCTGTATTCCAAGGAAGTTTACCTGCATCTTTTGACACAAACTTCACCCAGCAAATATAACCATTATATTCCGAATGCCATTTTGTCCTCCAACCATGTGACTTTTCAGTGCTAGCTGAGACAATTACACGATCATTGCATGAGAAATATATACCGAAAAAATCAGTAAGTTTCAAGTTTGTAGAACGACTATAGTCCTCTTCTTCTGGAAAAGTATATTCGCTATGAATACCGGTTTCGATTATTACATCTACATTATCAAATTTAATAATTTCTTGAGTAGGCGGAAACTTACATTCTGTTCTTAATTGTGGGGCAATACCAGAAATATCAGTTCTAATGTTGTTTTTTACATGATGTAGTACTATTTTGAAACCTTTATTGATGTAAATTGCATATCTTAGTGAAAATTCACGAACTGCATTATCAAACCATCTTGGATTATGGAAGTCATTTTTAATTTCATTCTTTATATCAGTTACACAAAATAATGATTTTTGCCTTCCTTTTGAAGGAACTATATCTGCATATACAGGAGTTTCTTGACCTCCACCAATTCCTTTGTTATTAAATCTTGACTTAAATCCTTCGATGCCATTATCAACGTAAAATGAGAAGGTTGTCCCCATTTTTAACATGGAGCGTTTTAATCCTATCCCGTAAAGTCCTATTCCATATTCGTGTTTCGATAGCTTATTGGTATATAGCGCTCTTTTGGCCAAAGTTTCTCTATCAATACCAGAGCAGTTGTCCAAAACACGTATACTATCTTCATCTATTCTGATACATACATAAAAACCAGAATATGATAGTGGCAGGCTATCCTTTCCTCTCTGGCAATTATTCAATATTAACCAATCTCTAGCAGCATCAATTGAATTATCCACTAAATCAAATATGGCTTCTAAGGTAGTAATATCTTTTGTCAAAGCTTCTTCAAGAAAAGTTGAACTGACGCCTGTGTCAATTAATATTTGTTTGCTGAATATATCTTCCATAATATTAATAAACCTTCTAATTATTTATTAAAAGTAACCAAGCTTGAATGAATCAATCCCATTATATGTTTAGACATTATTGGTGATACACTATTACCTATCATTCTGAAACTGTGCCATTTAGTATGATGAAATACAAACCAGTCAGGAAAACCTTGTAGACGAGCAGCCTCTCTTACGGTAATTACTCGACTCTCTACTGGATGTAATGGACGAACTGCCTGATAGCTCCCCTTATCACTGCCAGTCCCAGCTCTTAATGTTGGACATAATCCATCCCAAGCAAGGCATTTAGACTTGCTGATATGATCTACTTCGCCCGGTAGAATAGTTGAATATCTCTCTTTCACTTGTGCAGAATGAACAGTATTAAAGAATCCACTTACCATTCCTTCCTTAAGTTTCTCAAGCGCAGTTATCCATCCCAATCCTTTTGGAGGGTGTTGTCTCATTATTTTTGCATAATCAGATAAGGCGCATGGATCCTGTTTCTTATACTCCTTCCATCCTAAGTCATTTATATCTTGACTTTTTGAAGTACAGAGCGGAGTAGGTAAATCACTTATTGCATCTTTAACATTATTTTTTGTACCTACTGTCTTCTTTAGAATGTCTTCTGCTATATTAATAGCTTCTGGTACAAATCCTATTACTATAACTCTTTTTCTTTTTGTAGCTGCACCAAAATCTGAAGCATCAATAATTGTTGGCTTAATAATCTTATATTTTTTATTTAACGTATTTAATGCAGCTTCAAGCTCATGAATGTTCCTCTCATCCATTAATCCTTCGACGTTTTCCATGACGAAAAATTTGGGGTTTATTAAATTGACAGTCCTAAAAAAATGCTTCAAAAGTGAGCGTCGGGGATCATCTATATTTGAGTGTCCCATACGGCTATAACCTTGACATGGTGGGCCACCAATAACACCATCAATATTTTGCGACGCAATAATTTTGTGCCATTCATCTTTACCCATTAAAGACAAATCACCATTAATTACTTTTGTATTAGGGAAGTTGCGGGCGTAAGCCGATTGTAAGGTAGTATCAATATCAATTGCCGCTACAACTTCAAAACCAGCTAGTTTAGCTCCGAGTCCAAAACCACCACAACCGCAAAAGAGGTCTACAACTAAAGGGCGGTGTATCGTGCTCATATTTGTTCCGTGAATAATTAATGTTAATAATGAAAATATTATTTCGTATGTGAATGAATGTGGTTATTATATTTGCCTGCCCGATGATAATTCCACCATTAGTTCTAATCTTTATCAATACTATATTATTTCAGGTTTATTTGTCATTGGTAGAGCTTTTTTTGAGAATTTTAAAAAGAATATTATATTTATTAGTTGAGATTTTAGTTGTTGAGTGATATTCTTAGCGATAAAATTTATTGTTCATATCAATATATAATTCAAAATTATAATTAATGAATGAGTTATTTATAAAATGATTTAATTCTAAGTGTTGGGTTCTTACAGTACTTTGTTGATCTATCTAGAAATTCTTATTTTTGTAAGTATATCTTTTCCCTTATAGAACATTTGGAGTACGACAACAACTTCTTACCACAGGCTTGATTCAATCAGAACACTACATGCAAGTGTGCGGAAACCATGACCGCAAATGTCCTGCGTGGTGTCATAGCCCATCTAACGCACCACGTTGTTGATATTGTTTTCAAACGGAACAGCTAAATATTGGCAAGAAATACCCCGTCCACTCATCCATCAGCGGCACCCGCTTAGGCCACAACGTCCCACGTTTATACGCAGCCTCTGCCTTACCTGCCAACTGATGAGCTAACGCATGTTCAATTACCTCACGCGGGTAGTTGGTCGTTTCACCAGCCCAATCACGGAATGACGCTCTAAACCCATGTTGCGTTAAGTCGGTGTCTCCCATTCCTTTTAACACTGTTAGTAAAGTTGTATCAGAATTGATCTTCCCTGCGTAATGTGGACCCTGAATTCCAGAAGACAGTCATTTCAGGAAGATGGTGAGTTTTTAGCGCATCCTTTCCTGCTTGATAATTTTTTATAAATTAAATCAATAAATTACAATGCAACTGTGATTATATACAGTCATAATATTGTCTTTAGAAAAATTAAGGCTTGTAAAAAACATGGCTATCACTGCATGTAGTGGTTTTTTTGATGAAAGACTACCTAAGTGATGTTCATGCCTTCTTGGGGATTCGTTTCATGAGTAAAAACGTAAAACAGACTTCTGAAAATGTGGCTTCTACTGCTACAAAAACGCTGACTGATCCTAATGCCTCAGCTATCCAGAAAAGCCTCGCTGGTTCCGCGCTTTCACAACGTGGGTCATCAAACCAGACAAGTGGGCAAATGGAGCATAAGGCATCATCAGCTCTTGATAATCCACGTTCCTGCAAGTTAACGAAGTAACTTGCAGCCTCTGTTTTGGCACAATCAAACAAAGGGCGTAAGTTACAAATTACAGGGAGAGTAAAACCTCCCTGCGTTTTTTATTTACTGCGATTGTCTGCTTGCAGGAAGGCGATTATTGTTTCCGAACAAATTCAAACGGCCTTACTATCCCATCCCGATTTGCATCAAGATAATCTGCCCACCACTGTAACATCAATCTTCTCTGTTCAAGGTGTTTGGCCTTATGGGTGTAGGCAGCACGCACACTGTTGCTTTCCTTGTGGCTCATCTGAAGTTCTACTGCATCTTCAGACCATAGCCCTGATTCAATCAGAGCACTACAGGCCAGTGTGCGGAAACCATGACCGCAGATGTCCTGGGTGGTGTCATAGCCCATCTTACGCAGCGCCTTGTTAATAGTATTTTCACTCATGGGTTTGAACGAGTCATAACATCCAGTAAAAATTAATCCGGAGTCATTACCTTCTTCATAGGTAAGCTGACGGATCTCTTTCAGTATCTTAAGAGCCTGCCTGCAGAGGGGAACGAAGTGCTGGCGTTTCATTTTTGCACCACGCGTGGAATATTTGACGCGCTCAATCGCTTCACGTTTTTCTGGTATCACCCATAACTTACTGTTGAAGTCGATTTCTGACCATCGTGCATAGCGGAGTTCACTGGAACGAATGAAAATCAACAGATTGAGTTTAATCGCCAGTGTGGTAAGTCCACGGCCTTTGTAGGCATCAATACGTTCAAGTAACAGGGGGAGCTCTTCCAGCTCCAGTGCAGGACGGTGCTCAGTCTCTGGTTTCTGCACAGCTCCTTCCATATCGTAAGCAGGATTATGGCGCATAAGCTTTTGCTGGACGGCGTGACGCAGGATGGCAGTGATGTATTGCTTGATCCGCATGGCAATTTCAAGATAGCCAAGCGTTTCTGCTTTTTTAACCGGAACAAGCAAGTCACCTGTATCCAGATCTGAAACGTTGCTGTCGCCAATGTCCGGGAATACATAGGTCTCAAGGCGCTTCCATACCGTATCGGCGTAATCTTCTGACCATTTTGTTGGTGGCAAACCAGCTTCTGGCAACGACACGGAACGAACGGGTTTTATCCCGCTTTTCCTGCAGCGCTTTTTTATCAGCCTGTTTTTTAGCGTTAGGATCGATTCCCTGAGCAAGCAGCTTTTTGGCTTCATCACGTCGTTGTCTGGCATCAGCAAGAGAAACCGCAGGGTAAACACCAATGGAAAACACTTTCTGTTTACCATCGAAGCGATAGCCTAACTGCCAGTATTTTGAACCATTGGGATGCACAAGAAGGTAGAGACTAAATCCATCAGTGAGCTTGACGACTTTTTCCGCTGGTCTGGCATTTTTTACTTTAGTATCAGTAAGTGACATGACGGTTCCCTCCGCGTGCTGGTAAAACGCAAATCGAACCAGCTTTACCAGCATTTTTACCAACAAAGTAGTGTGGATTCGAGGGGTTTTTAACGAACGAGGGTGAACCTGAAGAAGGGGATAACCAGTTGATATAAATGCAGAAAGCAGACGTCAGTGAACGTCTGCTTTCCTTAAATTGGCTCCTCTGACTGGACTCGAACCAGTGACATACGGATTAACAGTCCGCCGTTCTACCGACTGAACTACAGAGGAATCGCTGTTGAGGCACATCTTAACGGCGAAAAATCTTTTGTCAAACCTGATTTTTAAATTTCTCAACCGTTTGCCGTTTCTATCAACAGTTTGTTGCATTTGCAGACAATTTGCTGGCGAAAATCTTTGCAGCTTTGCTGATTCTCCCTCATTATTTGAAATGTGGTTTCACTTTCTGCAATTAAGGTCAGTTTTGAATATCTCCTCAGCTTTACGCCAGTTTGTTCACGGCACTCGCTGGCACGCAAAACGTAAGAGCTACAAGGTGTTGTTCTGGCGTGAGATAACCCCGCTTGCTGTTCCTATCTTTATGGAGAATGCCTGTGTCCTGTTGATGGGCGTACTAAGCACGTTTCTGGTCAGTTGGCTGGGAAAAGATGCAATGGCAGGCGTTGGGCTGGCGGACAGTTTCAATATGGTCATTATGGCTTTTTTTGCAGCTATCGACCTTGGTACTACAGTCGTTGTGGCATTTAGTCTCGGTAAGCGTGATCGACGGCGAGCGAGGGTAGCGACACGGCAGTCATTAGTGATCATGACATTGTTTGCCGTACTGTTGGCAGCGCTTATTCATCATTTTGGTGAGCAAATTATCGATTTTGTTGCAGGTGAGGCCACGCCGGAGGTAAAAGCACTGGCGCTGACTTATCTGGAACTGACCGTCATCAGTTACCCTGCGGCGGCAATCACCTTGATTGGCAGCGGAGCACTTCGCGGCGCAGGGAATACGAAAATACCGCTTCTTATAAATGGTAGTTTGAATATCCTTAATATCATCATTAGCGGCATATTGATTTACGGTCTTTTCTCCTGGCAGGGGTTAGGGTTTGTCGGGGCAGGGCTGGGATTAACTATTTCCCGTTATATTGGCGCAGTCGCCATTTTGTGGGTTCTGGCGATTGGTTTTAATCCTGCGTTACGGATCTCGTTAAAGAGCTATTTTAAACCATTGAATTTCAGCATTATCTGGGAAGTCATGGGGATTGGTATTCCGGCAAGTGTGGAATCCGTATTATTTACCAGTGGCCGGTTATTAACACAAATGTTCGTTGCCGGGATGGGGACGAGTGTAATTGCCGGGAATTTTATCGCTTTTTCGATTGCGGCTCTTATCAATTTACCAGGAAGTGCACTTGGTTCTGCTTCTACAATCATTACGGGTCGAAGGTTGGGGGTAGGGCAGATAGCACAAGCAGAAATTCAATTGAGGCATGTGTTCTGGTTGTCCACTATTGGGTTAACGGCAATAGCCTGGTTAACAGCCCCCTTTGCCGGGATTATGGCGTCGTTTTATACCCAGGATCCGCAGGTTAAACATGTCGTTGTGATTCTGATTTGGTTGAATGCTTTATTTATGCCGATTTGGTCTGCCTCCTGGGTACTACCTGCTGGTTTTAAAGGTGCTCGAGATGCACGCTACGCCATGTGGGTTTCTATGCTGAGCATGTGGGGATGCCGGGTAGTAGTCGGTTATATGTTGGGAATCATGCTTGGCTGGGGTGTGGTTGGCGTCTGGATGGGGATGTTTGCCGACTGGGCCGTGCGGGCTGTGCTGTTTTACTGGCGAATGGTGACAGGGCGATGGCTATGGAAATACCCTCGTCCTGAGCATAAATAGTATGAAAAAAAGCCAGGTGTGTCGAAATAAACGACAAAGCGCAGATTATTTCAGCAAACGAATTCAAAATTAAAAAACAGGCTTTGACATTGTGGATGGGCATCGTTAATATTCACCCCGTTCTCGCGATTCCTCTGTAGTTCAGTCGGTAGAACGGCGGACTGTTAATCCGTATGTCACTGGTTCGAGTCCAGTCAGAGGAGCCAAATTTCTGAAAAGCCCGCTTTTATAGCGGGTTTTTTGCTTTGTTACTTAATCAAATCCTTCACATCTTTTCCTGACGCAAAGGATCTGAACTCATTATCGGAACGGTGGTTCATTAAAGGTCCGCAGTTTACGCGAATGCAGTCGGTCGCCTTCTGCGCGCAGCAAGTCTATCGCCCGAATGCCAATTTGCAGGTGCTCGGAAATTGCGCCTTCATAAAAACGGTTAGCCTGACCGGGAAGTTTAATCTCACCATGCAACGGTTTATCTGAAACACACAGTAGCGTCCCGTATGGTACGCGGAAACGATATCCTTGCGCGGCAATGGTTGCACTTTCCATATCAATCGCCACGGCCCGACTTAAATTAAAACGAAGTGCAGAAGCTGAGTAACGTAATTCCCAGTTCCTGTCATCTGTGGTTACTACAGTTCCAGTGCGTAGCCGCTGTTTAACTTCCTCACCCGGCCTGCCGCTGACCAGTTTGGTGGCGTCATAAAGTGCACGTTGTACTTCAGCAATGCTCGGAATAGGAATATCGGGGGGCAGAACCGCATCAAGAACGTGGTCATCGCGTAAATAAGCATGCGCAAGTACGTAATCTCCAATAGCCTGGCTTTCACGTAATCCTCCGCAGTGACCAATCATCAACCAGACATCCGGGCGCAGCACCGCCAGATGATCGCAGATAGTTTTGGCATTTGACGGCCCCACGCCAATATTAACCAGAGTAATACCCTGACCATCGGTAGTGATTAAATGCCATGCGGGCATCTGGTGTTTTTTCCATGCGAGGTCGGAAATTGCTTCTTCCGGTGCTTCGGTTTCAGCGGTGATCCAGTTCCCGCCAGCACAAGAAAGGGCAATGTAGGGGCTATGAGGATCAAGGATCTGGCTGCACCCCCAACGTACGAATTCATCCACATAACGTGTGTAGTTGGTAAACAAGACGAACGGCTGAAAATGTTCGACTGGCGTACCCGTATAATGGCGTAACCGTGCTAGGGAAAAATCTACCCGGCGTGCATCAAAATGCGATAGCGGGGAGAATTCCGTTGGATGATAAATGCCGTCTGCCGTTTCATCGCCAATTTGTGCCAGTTCGGTTGTCGGGAAATAACGAGTTAATCCGGCGCTCATTGAGCGATCAAGCGTCAGCTCTGAGCCGTCGATGACATAGGGATAAGGAATTTCATGCTCTGACGGTTGCACGGAAATATGTGCACCATAATCCTGGTACAGCAGAGTTAATTGTTCATTAAGATATGAACGAAAGAGAGCAGGGCGGGTGATGGTGGTCGTGTAGCTGCCAGCGTGAGTAAAACGACCAAACGCGCGTGTTTTGGGAGGGTTTGTTGCGCTACCGTCCCAGGTCACGGTCAGCGATGGATAGACAAAAAGACCGTGTTTTCGGGCGTTTTCATCAGGCAGTTCGCCACTTTTAATATATTTGCCAATGGCGTTGCGTAAAGCGACTACAGATTTTTCATACAGCGCGTCAAGTTTATCCAGTGCCTGAGCTGGGGTCAGACCGGAGCCCTTATTATTCATGTGTGTCTCCTGTTCCATGCAATTACCGCATTTCCGATAGTATGTCACAGGAATGTGAAACAAAAGTGTAAGGCGAAGATCGGACGATCTTCGCCACAACCTCAGGCGCGTTGATTGTCTTTCATTAACAACGCAGTTATTGCGGAAATCAGGCAGCCAGCCAGCAAATAAATGGCGACGCTATGCCAGTCTCCAGCAAAATAAGTAATCAGAGCAGCAGCAATAAAAGGTGTAAATCCACCGCCTACCACGCTGGCAACCTGATATCCGACGCCAGCGCCGCTGTAGCGATAACTGGCACCAAACATCTCGGTGAACATCGGCTGTTGCACGCAAACCACCATGTCATGCGCAATGTTCGCCAGCATAATGGAGAAGAAAACGATCCAGAAAATGGACTGTGCCTCAAGCGCTATAAAAAAAGGAAATGCGCTTAACGTTCCGATTATTGCGCCGGTGATATAAACCCTACGGCGACCAAAACGATCGGCAAGCCAGGCAAAACAGGGAATTGTCAGGCAGCTTAATCCACCCACCAGCAAACCAATATTGAGGAACAATTCGCGCGGCAGCCCCATATTCTGGGTCGAATAGTTAAGTGCAAAGGCGGTAACGATATACATTGTTAGCAACTCGCACAGTCGCAGCGCAATAATCTTAAGGAAAGCACCGGGATGTCGTAACAGAGCTTCGATAACCGGGATGCGTTTTTGCACTACCGCTTGATTATGCTGCTGTTGTTCAAATTCAGCGGACTCCTCCATGCCATTGCGCACCCACAATGCACCCAGCACCAGTACGATGCTAAACAGAAAAGGAATGCGCCAACCCCAGCTCAAAAATTGCTCGTCAGTTGTCATCATACTGATCAGTGACACCAGTCCGGTTGAAAGGAGTAACCCTACACCGTAACCAACTTGTACGCCGCTACTGTAAAAGGCTTTTTTGTTTTTGGGCGCGCTCTCAACGGACAGCAACGCAGCGCCTCCCCATTCGCCGCCAACAGCAAATCCCTGAATAGCTCGCAGCATCACCAGTAAAATTGGTGCCCACCAGCCAATAGTTGAGAATGAAGGGAGAATGCCGATCAATGCTGTGGCGATGCCCATCATCCAGACGGTAAGCATCAACATGCGCTTACGCCCCAGTCGGTCGCCGAAATGGCCGAAAATGACACCACCGAGCGGACGAAAAAGGAAACCGACACCAAAGGTAGCAAATGCAGCGAGCGTTCCCATTGCCGGGCTTACCTGCGGGAAAAACTCGCGATTAAACACCAATGCGGCAGTAATGCCATAGAGTAAAAAATCATACCAGTCGACGACGGCACCCGCGAAACTGCCTAACGCAGCGCGTCGGGCGCGACTTAACGAAAGCGTTCCTTCATCGGGACGCGTGGAGATGAGCGTGGAGTCCATAGTGATCCTGTTTGTACTGTCTTTTTATAATTAGTATGGAAAAGGTAACTCACATTGCCGTCGATCAATAAACGAACCTTATGAGACTACCGCGACAGAAAGCATCTGCAAATGTTTTTATGCCAGGAACTGAGGATGAAGGGCCGGGAGGGGGTAACGGTAATATGCTGGAAACGAAACATAATTATAGGTTCAGTTGCATGTCACAACCGCGTTGAACAGAAAAATGTGAATGCTAAAGCCGCAACGCATGCTCGGCTGATGCTATTTTTCTCTGATGGGTTTTTTTGAATTTTCCTAATGGGATTTGTGTCACTGACACCAGGCGAGCTAATTGCTTGAATGATTGGCGGAGAGAGGGGGATTTGAACCCCCGGTAGAGTTGCCCCTACTCCGGTTTTCGAGACCGGTCCGTTCAGCCGCTCCGGCATCTCTCCGTTCAGATGGTTGCCATGATGCCAGGAAATTTGGCATTTTAACAGTCCCTGTCCGTGCAATTTTGTTCAAGTGACGAGTTTGCGAGCAAAACGATGATTAAGTGGCCCTGGAAAGTACAAGAAACAGATCATGAAGATACGCTGCCATGGAAGGAAGCTCTGGCGATACCTCTTTTGACATGTCTGACAGAGCAGGAGCAAAGCAAACTAGTCACTCTTGCCGAACGTTTTTTACAGCAAAAAAGACTGGTCCCGCTACAAGGATTTGAACTTGATGCATTGAAAAGTAGTCGCATCGCCTTACTTTTCTGCTTGCCTGTTCTGGAGCTTGGACTGGAATGGCTGGATGGTTTTCATGAAGTGCTAATTTACCCTGCGCCATTTGTGGTGGACGATGAATGGGAAGACGATATAGGACTGGTACATAATCAACGTATCGTTCAATCAGGACAAAGCTGGCAGCAAGGTCCAATCGTGCTGAACTGGCTCGATATACAAGATTCTTTCGATGCCTCGGGCTTTAATCTGATTATCCACGAAGTTGCACATAAACTGGATACGCGAAATGGCGATCGCGCCAGTGGAGTTCCCTTTATTTCTTTACGTGAGGTCGCAGGATGGGAACACGATCTTCATGCGGCGATGGATAACATTCAGGAAGAAATTGAGTTAGTGGGCGAAAATGCCTCCAGCATCGATGCTTATGCTGCCAGTGACCCTGCAGAATGTTTTGCCGTGCTTTCCGAATACTTTTTTAGTGCACCGGAGCTTTTTGCTCCACGCTTCCCCTCGCTGTGGCAACGTTTCTGCCAATTTTATAAGCAGGATCCATTACAACGGCTACGAAATGCCAGTGGGCGAGACACCTATCCAGTACCAAATGTTCATTAAATATAAATTTTGTTGCTTAATTAACCGATTGAAATGGCTTGCGAATTTTAGTGTTGACACTCGCTGCGCTGCTAAGTAATATTCGCCTCGTTCTCACGATTCCTCTGTAGTTCAGTCGGTAGAACGGCGGACTGTTAATCCGTATGTCACTGGTTCGAGTCCAGTCAGAGGAGCCAAATTCAAAAAAGCCTGCTTTCGAGCAGGCTTTTTGCTTTTCTGCAAACGTGCTTTAGTGTTTGAATTTTTGTTAGAGCTTTCATTACGCTGTGACTGAAATTTTCGCGATAATCCTTTTCAGCGTATTGCTGAATTCATCCAAATTTATATGATCAATAGCCTTTCCTACCACAATCGTCTCTGAAATGTCGGCCAGGGCAGGCCAGCGAGTCTTATAATCAGCATACACGGCGATGACAGGAACATTATAAGCACTTGCCATGTGTAAAATAGATGTGTCTGGCGTTATTGCAAGGAAGGCATCTCTTATGATTGCTGCAGACCGCATTATTGAAGGTGATAACGACAAATGATAAACGTTATCAAAATGCCGGGTTAGTTCCAGGGCTGTTTCCGAACCTTTCGGACCATGAACAATGACAATTGGCATATCTGATTGTATTTTAATCATCTCGATGATTTTTTGTGCCATTGTTAGTGAAAATGTTCTCGCTTGCACGCTACCTTCTAAATTAAGAGCAATATATGAACCTAATGAATGCATCTCACAACGTACTTCTTTTAGCACTATTTCGCTGAGGGGCAATTCAAATATGGGCGGGGGCGCCGGAAATCCTACTTCTCGCATCATGAAGGCCCATGTCAGCGGTACTGGGGCGCGTAGTGACTGATCCATTTTCGACGCTGACTTACATATCGGTGAATAACATTTCATCGTTAAACCCACAACCTGTAAATTTGCATTGGCTCGTAAGTGACTAATAAATAGCATCGTCTTCAGGTTTTTCTTGCGCATTGCTTCAATACAAAGATCAGGAGTTCCATATTGTTCATTGATGTTTTTTGCTAATTTTTTTATTTCTTTAATACTGGCATGATCCTGCATTGTCATACTGACCAATGTTAATTTTGTTTGTTCCAGATGAAGTGCATCAAAAACAGATTTATTAATTGTTGATGTGACAATCAATAAGTGTTTTATTTTATGCATTTCAAGCGATCGGATTATTGGATAAATAGCCATTGCATCCCCAATTTGATCGGGAATGTGAATAACTACAAATTCACTTTTTGCAATATCAGTATCTTTGCAGCGATAATCATAATACGCAAATGCAATACGTCTGAAAAATGATACAAATGACATTTCCAACCTCGCTTCCATTCTGGTTAAAACGTGGTGAAGTTTATCAGATATGATTGATTTCTAAAATCGATAAATAATAACGTGAATATACTATATATTTATGGTTTATGTGTTAATCATTTTCGGGAATTATTATTCTGTTTAAAAACAGCTTGTGTCGCATTCTTCAGTCTGGGGGGCGTAAAGTGAAGGGAAGCGTTAAAAGGTCAGCAATTGTAGGTGGTCGTTTTCATGTCTGTTAAGTGGGGGAGAGCTACCCCCACTTTTACTCCACAGTAAGTGTCAGCCGATTAACCTACGTATGCGGCCAGCATCTCCTGTGCTGCCAGTTTGCCTAACGCATTTGCTGCGAAAGGACTGTCACCGGTTAAAAGTTTACGATCTTTGTGTACCCGGCCGGTAATATCATCATTGACGATGTTCATGCCCATTTTCTTCAGTTCTTCACCAAAGTACCAGGTCAGATGACCCGGCATGTAGCCAATCTCTGGCGTTTGTTTGTCTGCAGCGTCAGGGAATGCGCAAATTGAATAACCATTTAATGGGTTATCGCCGTGGCGAAGCGCCAGAAAGGCTGCCGGACCGTGGCAAAGGGAGATAACAAAACGGTCATTTTCAATTGCCCACCGCAGAGCAGCAGCCACGTCTTTGCTTTCTGGTAAACCAATGAGTGCACCGTGACCGCCAGGAACAAAGATTGCTGCGTATTCGCTGTCTGCGTTGAGGCTGGCAACAACATCTGCCAATTTTTTCGGATTGCGGAACAGAGATTTGTGCTGCTCAAAGAATGGCATCACTTTTTCATCTTTCCGCGGCATCGCCCAATATTCAAATTTTGTCATCAGGCCAGAAAGCGTCGCAACTTCGAACTCGAAACCAGCAGCATGCAGATGATATAACGGCAGCAACGTTTCAATCGGATGGTTTCCTGTTGAGAAGAGCTTACCATTATCGGTTGGCAAATAGCGTTCATCGGCGGCGATTACCAGGATTTTTTGCTTTCCGCTATACGGTTTTGGATAGTCTACCCCATCAAGATCAGAAATCGGGCTGGTATATTGGCCTAACGAATATTCTGACGGGAAGAAAGCATTATCTTCAGCCATATCGATTTGCGGATTCTTACTTTGTTGAACAGTCATAGTGTATTCCTTGTTGTTACTTATGTAGGTTAGTCACTATATTCGCGACTGAGCTGGTTGCTATTTTTAACCAGATAGGAAATTGGAGTCAATATATCGAAAGCGGTATGCAAGGGGGAGTGTGCGATGACTATGCTGCACTTGTGTAGGATATTAGTCATGCCAATTTTCTCCTTATTGCGTAAAGTGGTTGGAACTGGTGTTAATTTATTTTAGTCTATTTTTCAGAAATCATGATATTGACACCCTGGTAGCACAATTTTTAATTGTGGGGATTTTTTGTGCTCACGTGATGCTTAGAGCGGCGCCGGGGGGGGCTGACAACCGAGTGATTTGCCTGAGGCCTGCTTAAGATAGGTAAATGCTGGAGCAAAGAATCTCCCCGGAACATGCGATGAGAGTGTAAGTTAAGAAAATGAGATTATTAGCAAAAAAATAATCGTAAAACTGTCTGGCACGAAAGATTATCGCGAAAGAATGATGATCCAGATTAAGGTTTAACTGATGACAGATATGATTAATTACTTGTCATCAGATGTACTCTTTGCGCAATTTGCCAGAGGGAATGGGCTGGAGACTAAAGTGGGGCAGCAACGATAACTTTTCTAAAGATAATGACATAAATATAGCATTAAAAATATGCACTAATCATTCAAGCGCAGTTGATTAATATTGAATTTTTTCAGGGAATACCTATGTACCGAAATATTGTTATTCCGGTGAATGTTTTTTCTCGGGATGATAGAGAGCAAGCGTTTTTTCATGCGCAATTTTTCGCCAATGTTTCTTCTGGGCATGTTCACTTACTTGGCTTTATACCGGAATATTTAAGAGTTCTCGAGCGTGGGTATATTTCTGATATGCATCGTTTTAAAGAAGCTCTACGTGGGCAGGCTGTGTGCCGTTTAGCTCATATAGCAGAACAACTGGTTTTGCCTGAAGGATTTATTCATACATATGTTCATTTCGGAACTCTTCCGGAAGGGATAAAGGAACTTGCTGAACAACAACTGGCTGATGTTATTGTGCTGGGAGCTACGCAGGAATTAGGGTTTATCGACATGCTACGGCAGTTTAGCGTGCCGCTGTTGGTGATTTGATGTGGGATATAAAAAAGCCTGAATTCGATGAGGGACGAACTCAGGCCGATATTATGTTTTACAGTTACGTGCCGCGGCGCGTTGGCTGATTAGAACTGGTAGACGATACCAACTGCAAACTGGTCATCAGTTGCGGCATCGGTAATCGCTGCATCATCTTTATCCAGCAGGTTAAATTTGTATGCTGTATAAACGTTCATGTTCTTATTGAAGTAGTACCAGGTACCAACTTCGATATAATTTACGCGGTCAGCATCAACACCTTTATGTCCATCACGAGCATAAAGATCTTTGCCTTTGGAAAATACGTAGCCTAAAGACGGACGTAAACCGAAGTCGAACTGATACTGTACAACAGCTTCAAAGTTTTGGGTTTTATTTGCAAAACGATCATTAGCCAAAACGGTCATGTTGCGGGTTTCACCGTACATCATTGCTGCATAGATATTATTTGCATCATACTTGGCTGCTAATGACCACACTTCAGCGTTATCACCGTAGCCGTCACCAGCTTGTTCATTAGTACGATCAGATTTGCTATATGCACCGACAAAACCAAAACCTTCGATGTTGTAGTCTACAGACAACGCATAGCCATCACCGTTTTGTTTAGTAACGCCACGATTGCTGTTCTTACCTTGATATTGAACAGCAAAATTCAGACCGTCAACCAGACCAAAGAAATCAGAGTTACGGTAGGTTGCAACACCGTTGGTACGACCGTTCATGAAGTTGTCAGCGGAAGCCCAGGAATCGCCACCCCATTCAACTAACATATCGGTATAAGCTGCGGCATTATAGGCAACACCGTAGTTACGACCGTAATCGAAAGATCCAAGTCCGTTATATTTCAAACCAGCGAAGGTTAAACGAGTTTTTTCTTGGTTAGAACCTTCAGGCTTGCTGGCGTCAAGGTTGTATTCAAACTGACCAAAACCAGTCAGTTCACTGTTGATTTGAGTTTCACCTTTTACGCCAAAACGAGCATAGGAGGTATCTTCGTTTTCGCTGTTATTATCATCAGTGTTCGACCAGATGCGCTCACCAACCATCTTGCCGTAGAAATCAACTTTATTGCCATTTTTATTATAAATTTCAGCCGCATTTGCTGCGCCAGCAACTAATAACGCCGGGACCAGCATTGCCAGAACTTTTCTTTTCATTATGTATTCCCTTGTGATTATAATCTTCATGAATATATCAATAAGTGCCGTTATCCAAAAAAAAGCACATTTGGATACTATTCTATGAAGTTCATTTTATTTTAAAGATTACATGTAACAAATGTATTTAAAAGATTTCAAAATGTTTCCATTCTATTTAATATAATTCATGATTATGAATTTCAGACATAAGCATTCATCATATTTATATATGTATATCAATTGGTTATTGTTCTTTTGGAAGGATAGCTTGCGTCAATGGTTGTTGAGCTAAAGACTGAGTGTGATCTACTGCACATAAATAAATGCATAAAAAAAGCCGGCATCATGCCGGCCCAAAAAATATAAACAAGACGATAAAAGGCTAATAACGTAGTCATCATGACACAGAAAACAAAAAAGGTATAATTGTATTCAATGCCTATATATTCAAAATATGAATTAATCAATTATGCCCAAACAAAAAACAAATGCCTTCTGACTTGTTTTTTCTGCACATAATGTCACTGGTTAAGATTCATATATTTGTTCAAAAAATGAGAGAGACTTGACTGGCTCGACCGATGTGGAAAAATGTGACTTTTATCACATAACAGTATAAGTCTGAATTTTCCGGGTTATCTCAAAATGGAGTATGGTTCGACAGCAATGGAAGAAAGACTCTCGCGTAGCCCTGGCGGCAAACTGGCTTTATGGGCTTTCTATACCTGGTGTGGTTATTTTGTCTGGGTAATGGCGCGTTACATCTGGGTAATGAGCCGCATCCCCGATGCCCCCGTGTCTGGATTTGAAAGTGATTTAGGTTCAACTGCGGGAAAGTGGTTAGGTGCATTGGTGGGATTTTTGTTTATGGCCATGGTCGGTGCGTTGTTAGGCGGCATAGCCTGGTACACGCGACCTCGACCCGTACGTAACAGACGCTATGAGTAAAAACTGCTAAGGTTGCGACTCTTTGGCAGCGGAGCGCATATGGACTTACAACACTGGCAGGCACAATTCGAGAACTGGTTGAAGAGCCATCATCAGTATCAGGACGCGGCCCATGACCTGTGTCATTTTCGCCGCGTCTGGGCGACGGCACAAAAACTGGCGGTAGATGAAGACGTGGACATGCTGGTGATTTTAACCGCCTGTTATTTTCACGATATCGTGAGTCTGGCGAAAAATCATCCGCAACGGCAGCAATCTTCAATGCTGGCAGCAGAAGAGACGCGTCGCCTGCTATGTGAAGAGTTTGCGCAATTTCCAGCGGAGAAAATAGAGCCCGTTTGTCATGCTATTGCCGCACACAGTTTCAGTGCGCAAATTACGCCCTTAACGGCGGAAGCTAGAATCGTGCAGGATGCGGACCGGATGGAAGCCTTAGGCGCAATTGGCCTGGCGCGTGTGTTTGCGGTTTCAGGCGCGTTGGGTGTGGCGCTGTTTGATGGCGAAGATCCGTTCGCGCAGCATCGGCCGCTCGATGATAAACGCTACGCGCTGGACCATTTTCAGACCAAGCTGCTAAAACTACCGCAAACGATGCAGACCACAAAAGGTAAACAACTGGCGCAACACAACGCCCGTTTTCTGGTGGAATTTATGGCCAAACTTAGTGCGGAACTGGCGGGGGAGAATGAAGGTATCGATCACAACGTGATTGATGCGTTTTCGCCAGCTGGCTGCGCGCGTGGCCCTAAACCGATGTAATTATGTTAACCTGTCGGCCATCTCATATGGCCGGTTAAATCTATGCAGGAAAATATTTCAGTAACCGATTCATACAGCACCGGGAATGCCGCACAGGCAATGCTGGAGAAACTGCTGCAAATTTATGATGTTAAAACGCTGGTGGCGCAACTTAATGGTGTGGGTGAGAATCACTGGAGCGCGGCGATTTTAAAACGTGCGCTGGCGAATGATTCGGTATGGCACCGTTTAAGTGAAAATGAGTTCGCCCACCTGCAAACGTTGCTACCCAAACCGCCAACACATCATCCGCATTATGCGTTTCGCTTTATCGATCTCTTTGCCGGGATTGGTGGTATCCGTCGCGGTTTTGAGTCAATTGGCGGTCAGTGCGTATTTACCAGTGAATGGAATAAACATGCGGTGCGCACCTATAAAGCCAACCATTATTGCGACCCGGCGACTCATCATTTTAATGAAGATATCCGCGACATTACCCTGAGCCATAAAGAGGGCGTAAGTGATGACGCGGCGGCGGAACATATCCGTCAGCACATTCCTGAACACGATGTTTTACTGGCCGGTTTTCCTTGCCAGCCGTTTTCACTGGCTGGCGTATCGAAAAAGAACTCGCTTGGGCGGGCGCACGGTTTTGCCTGCGATACCCAGGGTACGTTGTTCTTTGATGTGGTGCGCATCATCGACGCTCGTCGTCCGGCGATTTTTGTGCTCGAAAACGTTAAGAACCTGAAAAGCCACGACCAGGGTAAAACGTTTCGCATCATCATGCAGACACTTGACGAACTGGGCTATGACGTTGCCGACGCAGAAGATAACGGCCCGGACGATCCGAAAATCATCGATGGCAAACATTTTCTACCACAGCATCGTGAGCGCATCGTGCTGGTGGGCTTTCGTCGCGATCTTAATCTGAAAGAAGATTTCACTCTGCGTGACATTAGCGATTGTTTCCCGGTGCAGCGAGTGACGCTGGCGCAGTTGCTGGACCCGATGGTCGAAGCGAAATATATCCTGACGCCGGTGCTATGGAAGTATCTCTATCGCTATGCGAAAAAGCATCAGGCGCGCGGTAACGGCTTCGGTTATGGGATGGTTTATCCGAACAATCCACAAAGTGTCACGCGCACGCTTTCTGCCCGTTATTATAAAGACGGCGCGGAAATCTTAATCGATCGCGGCTGGGATATGGCAACAGGTGAGAAAGACTTTGACGATCCGCAGAATCAGCAACATCGCCCACGAAGATTAACGCCTCGCGAATGCGCGCGTCTGATGGGCTTTGAAGCGCCGGGAGAAGCGAAATTCCGTATACCGGTTTCTGATACGCAGGCCTATCGTCAGTTCGGTAATTCGGTGGTAGTACCGGTCTTTGCCGCGGTGGCAAAACTGCTCGAGCCAAAAATCAGACAAGCGGTGGCGTTGCGTCAGCGAGAAACACAACATGGCCGATGTTCACGATAAGGCCACGCGTAGCAAAAATATGCGCGCGATTGCCACGCGCGATACGGCAATCGAGAAACGTCTCGCCAGCCTGTTAACTGAGCAGGGGCTGGCGTTTCGTGTTCAGGAGGCCAATCTTCCCGGACGTCCGGATTTTGTCCTTGATGAATTTCGCTGTGTGATATTTGCCCACGGTTGCTTCTGGCACCATCACCATTGTTATCTGTTTAAAGTCCCCGCCACGCGAACAGATTTTTGGCTGGAGAAGATTGGTAAAAATGTCGAGCGCGATCGGCGCGATATCAGTCGTTTGCAGGAACTCGGCTGGCGCGTGTTGATTGTCTGGGAATGTGCGTTACGCGGGCGGGAGAAATTAACGGACGCGGCACTTACCGAGCGTCTGGAAGAGTGGATCTGCGGCGAGGGCGCCAGCGCGCAGATCGACACTCTGGGGATTCATTTACTCGCTTGATGCATCCTGAACGACGGGAGCGACAACGGGTTTTGCCGGGAAGAGATATTTCCCCAACGTGACCAGCACCACGGCGAAAACAATCACTCCTAGCGCCAGCCATTCAATCTTCGACAGCGTTTCGCCGCCCAGACCCGTACCCAGCAATACCGCGACCACGGGATTAACATAGGCGTAGCTGGTGGCCAGAGCCGGACTGACATTGCGGATTAAATACATATAAGCGTTGATGGCGATAATCGAGCCAAACAGCGTCAGATAGCCGACTGCAAGGAAACCAGCAAGCGAAGGGACTGCTGTCAGTTTTTCACCCGCAATCATCGACGCAATCATTAACACTACGCCAGCCGCCAGCATCTCAATGGCACCTGCCATCATCCCTACCGGTAAGGTAATGCGCGAGCCATAAACCGACCCAAACGCCCAGCTAATTGAGCCGATTAAAATCAGCATTGCACCCCACGGGTTACCGCTTAAATTACCGCCACTATTGAGCATGATGATCCCGGCAAGCCCAATGGCGATACCCACCCATTCCAGTTTGCGCGTTTTAATGCCAAACAGGCGGCTGAAGCAAAGAGTAAAGAGTGGCACCGTTGCCACCACCACGGCGGCAATGCCGGAAGGGACGTTTTGATGTTCGGCAACCGTCACCATACCGTTACCGACAGCCAGCAGTAACAGGCCAATAAGCGCGGCGTTGAGCAGGGGACGTAGCGGCGGCAATTTGTGCCCACGCAGCAGTAAAAACGCCATCAATAAAATACCTGCTGCCAAAAATCGCACCCCCGCCATCATTAACGGTGGCCAGCTTTCAACGCCAATCCGAATGACAAAATAGGTCGAGCCCCAAATGATATACAACGCAAACAGCGCGCCAAAAAGCGGTAACAACTGGCGGAAACGCATAATCCCTCACGGTGGAAATAAAAAGGTGGTTCATAGTAAACGTGAAAATCATTCTGCTGGCGAGAGATATAATTGAGCTTGATTGTTAAAAAAATGTTGACCTGTGAAGCAAGTATCAGGCAAGCCGATTTTGCTTCATACTTAGCGCGTCAACGATAAAAATGAGAGGGAATGCTTTTGGCCGGGAGTAGTTTATTGACGTTGCTCGATGATATCGCCACTTTGCTGGACGATATCTCCGTGATGGGCAAGCTGGCGGCGAAGAAAACCGCCGGTGTATTAGGGGATGACTTGTCGCTTAATGCGCAACAAGTTTCAGGTGTGCGTGCCAACCGGGAACTTCCTGTGGTCTGGGGCGTGGCGAAGGGATCGCTAATCAACAAAGTGATTCTGGTGCCGCTGGCGCTGATCATCAGTGCATTTATCCCGTGGGCAATTACGCCACTGTTGATGATTGGTGGTGCGTTTCTCTGCTTTGAAGGGGTAGAGAAAGTGCTACATATGCTGGAGGCGCGTAAACACAAAGAGGATCCGGCGCAGAGTCAGCAGCGTCTGGAAAAACTGGCGGAGCAAGACCCGCTCAAGTTTGAAAAGGACAAAATAAAAGGGGCCATTCGCACCGATTTTATTTTGTCTGCGGAAATTGTCGCCATAACGCTGGGCATTGTGGCGGAAGCGCCGCTGATTAATCAGGTGCTGGTGCTCTCAGGGATAGCTCTGGTGGTAACGATTGGCGTGTATGGCCTGGTGGGGATTATCGTTAAGATTGATGACCTGGGCTACTGGCTGGCAGAAAAGTCCAGTACGTTGATGCAGGCATTGGGTAAGGGGCTGTTGATTATCGCGCCCTGGCTGATGAAAGCATTATCGGTTGTCGGCACGCTGGCGATGTTCCTGGTGGGTGGCGGCATTGTGGTGCATGGCATCGCGCCGCTGCATCATGCCATTGAACATTTTGCCGAACAGCAGAACGCGCTGGTGGCGATGATATTACCGACTGTTTTAAATCTGATTCTTGGATTTATCATCGGTGGCATCGTGGTGCTGGGAGTGAAAGTGGTAGCGAAAATGCGCGGCCAGGCACATTAAAATTCACATTGGCTGTTATGCAAAATTCGCCATCCTCGACTAAGGTGAACAAGTTTCACTCGAAAAAAGGAGGCGAGTATGAGCTTTATGGTTAGTGAGGAAGTCACGGTAAAAGAGGGCGGCCCGCGGATGATTGTCACCGGGTATTCCAGCGGTATGGTTGAGTGCCGGTGGTATGACGGTTATGGGGTCAAGCGGGAAGCTTTTCATGAAACCGAGCTTGTTCCGGGGGAGAGGAGTTGTTCGTCGGAAGAAGTTTGAAAGTGTGCAATTAACACCAGGCCGGATAAGGCGTTCACGCCGTATCCGGCAGTTGTGCCAGCGTCTGCATGGAGTGCCTGATGCGACGCTGTCGCGTCTTATCATGCCAGGGTTATACAAATAATCGATATCTGGCGATAGAATCAAAAGTAGGCCGGATAAGGCGTTCACGCCGCATCCGGCAGTCCTGCCAGCGTCAATATCGAAGGCCTGATGCCTCGTATCATGCCAACATTATAAAATTATCGTTGTTTGGCGGTACGCTATCGCCAGGTTATGCCAGAATCATTAAAAAGCAGGTTGGGAGTCGTCAGGGTGCAGCACGAGACAAAAATGGAAAACCAGAGCTGGCTAAAAAAACTCGCGCGCCGCCTGGGGCCAGGTCATGTCGTTAATCTGTGCTTTATCGTGGTGTTGATCTTCTCCACTTTGCTCACCTGGCGTGAAGTCGTGGTGCTGGAAGACGCCTATATCTCCAGTCAGCGTAATCATCTGGAAAACGTTGCCAACGCGCTCGATAAGCAATTGCAATATAACGTCGATAAACTGATTTTTTTGCGTAATGGAATGCGTGAAGCCCTTGTTGCGCCGCTGGATTTCACCTCTATGCGTAACGCTGTTGTCGAGTTTGAACAACATCGCGACGAGCACGCCTGGCAAATCGAACTCAACAGACGACGCACTCTGTCAGTAAACGGTGTCTCGGATGCGTTAGTGAGCGAGGGAAATCAGCTGTCTCGCGAAAATGAATTACTCGACAATGAAATTACTGCCGCACTGGAAGTCGGCTACTTACTACGACTGGCGCACAACTCTACTTCGATGGTTGAACAGGCGATGTATGTCTCCCGCGCCGGATTCTACGTTTCGACGCAGCCGACGTTGTTTACCCGAAATATCCCTACGCGTTACTACGAATTTGTCACACAACCCTGGTTTATCGGCCAATCAGAACGAGAAAATCGTCAACGTGGCGTACGTTGGTTTACCTCTCAGCATGACCATAACAATGTTACTGAACCGCAGGTCACCGTAAGCGTGCCGGTCGACAGTAATAATTACTGGTATGGCGTGTTGGGGATGAGTATCCCTGTGCGCTCAATGCAGCAATTTCTAAAAAACGCTATTGATAAAAACCTGGATGGCGAGTATCAGCTCTACGACAGTAAACTGAAATTATTAACTTCCTCTAACCCGGAACACTTGGCGGAGGATCTCTTTGATCCTCGAGAGCTGGCATCTCTGGCGCAGGATATGGAACACGATACGCGCGGTGGCATCAGGATGAGCAGTCACTATGTTAGCTGGGAGCGACTGGACCATTTTGACGGCGCATTGGTGCGCATTCATTCGCTCAGTGAAGGTGTGCGTGGTGATTTCGGCAGCATCAGCATTGCGTTAACCCTTCTGTGGGCGCTCTTTACGACGATGTTACTTATCTCCTGGTATGTGATTCGCCAGATGGTCAGCAATATGTTTGTCCTGCAAAGCTCGTTGCAGTGGCAGGCGTGGCATGACACCTTAACGCGCTTGTATAACCGTGGCGCATTGTTCGAAAAAGCGCGTCCGCTTGCCGAATTGTGTCAGATACACAAACATCCGTTTTCTGTCATCCAGGTCGACCTTGACCATTTTAAAGCGATTAATGACCGCTTTGGTCATCAGGCAGGCGATCGTGTGCTGTCGCATGCTGCCGGATTAATCAGTCATTCATTGCGTTCACAGGACGTTGCCGGCCGCGTGGGCGGCGAGGAGTTTTGTGTGATTCTGCCTGGTGCTAACCTGGCGCAGGCAACGGAAGTGGCCGAACGTATTCGCCTGAAGCTGAATGAAAAAGAGATGTTGATCGCCAAGAGCACGACCCTACGCATCAGTGCCTCGCTGGGGGTGAGTAGCAGCGAGGAAACCGGCGATTATGATTTTGAACAATTACAGTCTCTGGCCGACCGACGGTTGTATCTTGCAAAACAAGCGGGGCGCAATCAGGTTTGCGCCAGCGATAGCCCTTAACTGGCCGTGAAAAAGTGATCCAGTCCTTCGCGCCAGCCTTCCGGTCCTTCTCGCTGTGTCCGCAAGACACGGGCCGGATCCTCATTTTGCAAATGCACGCCTTCCCGGTTTAGCCCTTTTACAATCACCGCATAATCCATCACTTCCAGTAATGGTGCGTCATTTGGGCCATCGCCTAAGCCAAGCGTGGTCGGACGTTTTCCACTCGATTGCTGATATGCCGCAATGATCCAGTTGGCTGCCTGATCTTTCCCGGCTGAGACATCCAGCACATGCCAGAAACGCGCACCTTGCACAAATTGCAAGCCCAGTTCATTCAGGCGAGCGGTAAATTGCGCCATCCGCTCGTCACTGTCGCGCCAGATAAGCGTGACAGAAGCCTCATGCAACTGCGTCAGTGCTGCCTGGCTGTGGCTTAAGCCAGTCCATTCAGCGATGGTTGTATCATCGACGTCATCAAAGGTGGTGAATTTGAAGTGTTCTTTCTCACGCAGCGTATTTAATACCAGGCTGATTTCACTATGAGCAATCCCCGAGATGATGCGCGGAAAGCCGTCCAAATCCTGCCAGTGTTGATCCAGTTGGATCACCGCGCCGTTCTCTGCAATGAGTGACAATCCTTGCAGACCTAACATCTTTTGCAGGTACAGCATCTCAGCCGAGGTTTTACTACTACACAGGATCACGGGGATCTCCGCTTCCCGCAGGCGGATTAACCAGGAGGCGGCAGGTTGCCAGTCATAGCTATGACTGTCCAACAGGGTGCCATCAAGATCGGTAAAAATCAGCAGCGGTTGATGAATTGAAAGCATGATCGCGCAGTACTCCCCTTGCCTGGATGTTTCTTAAAACAGCACGAATAATAAAAAATCGTTTTTCGGGAGCGATCACGTGAACGCCAGAGCCTTCAAGGGGTGACGTGGATCACACTTCCATTCATAAGTGACGTTAATCATTCATATCAAGAATATTTTCTTGTCAGCCTAAAAAATTGCGGATAAGGTGATGAACGCATCAGATTTCCTGGTGTAACGAATTTTTTAAGTGCTTCTTGCTTAAGCAAGTTTGATCCCGGCCCCAACAAGGGCCGGGATTTTTTTATGACGCATTTAGCGATTCACTTCAGAGACGCTAAAGTCATGAATATCAAGTTCAAAGGCATCGGCTAATTCACGCCATGTATGATATTCACGGCCATCGACGCTGACGTGTTCTGAATCGTTCTGGCTGCGATGAACTTCGCTTTCGCTAATTTCATTGATCGCCGCCAGCAGGGCATCGACATCGACGCTGACCTCACCTTTTGCGGTATCGCTGTACTCTTTTGCGGTTTTCATCATCTATCCTCGCAACCGTTGCTTATATGTTGCTGCCGACACGTCATGTCAGCCAGGCATTTCTTAAGTATAGACCGTTGAGAAAATCAGCACTCGCACGCGCCTGGCGCTGTCAGAAAAACGAAATTGTTCTAAACTGGCACAAAGCCACAGGAGGAAAACGATGAAGGTGAATGATCGGGTAACAGTCAAAACGGATGGCGGTCCGCGTCGTCCTGGCGTGGTACTGGCAGTTGAGGAGTTTAGTGAAGGCACAATGTACCTGGTTTCGCTGGAAGACTACCCGCTCGGCATCTGGTTCTTTAATGAAGCAGGGCATCAGGATGGTATCTTTGTGGAGAAAGCAGAGTAATTTCTGTCAGCCTGACTGGTGGAATACCACCAGTCAGTATGCCCTAGCGCATGTTGACAAAAATACCATTTGTCACATTATCCGTCAGTCGGACGACATGGTAGATAACCTGTTTATTATGCGTTTTGATCTTACGTTTAATATTGCCTTTATGCGATGAAACGGTCTTGGCTTTAATATTCATTTGGTCGGATATTTGAATCGTTCCCTGGCCAGCCATCCACATTCGCAACATACTCGATTCGGTCCGGCTTAATGATAGCGTTGGCATATTTAAAATGCTGGCCATCGTTGTCTCTTTTTTCAGAATATCGCCAAGGATATCATCAAGAGATTCCGGTTTAATCGATTTGGAACTGATCAATAAATTTTTTCTGACCAATAGATATTCATCAAAATGAACATTGGCAATTGCCATAAAAACGATAAATAACGTATTGGGATGTTGATTAATGATGTACTTGATACGTTGACTGTTAGAAGCATCGTGGATAAAACAGTCCTCATTAATAAACACCACTGAAGGGTGCTGTGAATCACAAGCGATGGCAAGGTCATCAACGGTTTCAATGTCGTTGATTTCTCTTTTTTTCACCCCTCTACTCAACAGATACCCGGTCAAACCCAGCCGGGTGTAACTACATAAATCCATAATAATCGTTGACATGGCATACCCTCACTCAATGCGTAACGATAATTCCCCTTACCTGAATATTTCATCATGACTAAACGGAACGACATGGGTCACCTAATGCGCCACTCTCGCGATTTTTCAGGCGGACTTACTATCCCGTAAAGCGTTGTATAATTTGCCTGGAATTGTCTTAAAGTAAAGTAAATGTTGCGATATGTGAGTGAGGTTAAAACAAATATTTCGCCACAGGAGTATCCTGGAAGATGTTCGCTGGTATTATTTTTCAGATAATCCTTAGGATAACAAGAGAAACATTAGGGAATCATATTACAGGCAATTCGCTGATAATATCCGCCAGCAAATTAAAAATTTCACTAAATAAATGTTCGCAAAAAGGAGCAATTAACGGCATTAATGCCGCCATTAATGAGATGCCGACAGTCAACGTTAATGGAAAACCAATAACAAAAATTGATAATTGCGGGGCCATGCGATTCAGTAAACCTAATGCCAGATTCAGGGTCAGCAACAGGGTAATCAGCGGTAACGCCAGCATCAACCCGTTAAGGAAAATCAGACTCCCTGCTTTGGTGAGTGCCAGAAATGCATTGCTGTTCAGCGGTTCGCCACCAATGGGTAGAGTGTGAAACGTATCGACCAGCAGTGAAATCAACCATAAATGACCGTTAAATGTCAGGAACAGCAGTAACGCCAGCATATCCATAATGCGCGCTAAGACGGGCATATTGAGATGGCTGCCAGGATCGACGAACGTCGCAAATGACAGCCCCATTTGCAGACCGATAATTTCGCCAGCGGTTCGAACAGCGGCAAAGGCAAATTGCATGGTAAAGCCAAGTGCAATGCCAATCAGGATTTGCTGCACCGCCAGCCATAGGGCATAGAACGAAAAAACGGCAACATCGTTGGCGGGGATTGCCGGAGCAATGGCGAACGTGATCATCATTGCGAGGCCTAGTTTTACCCGTTTTGGCACGCTGCGTTCGCTCAAAATGGGCGCGGTGGAGATCAGCGCCAGCACACGCAGTAATGGCCAGAAATACAGGCTTAACCAGGAAAGCCATTGATCGCTTGTTACCTGCAACATTACATCGATTACCCGATGATATACGGCAGGTTAGTGAATAAGGTACGAACGTAATCCAGCAACAGGTTGAGCATCCACGGTCCGGCAATAATAATGGCGATAAATACGGCGATGATTTTCGGAATAAACGACAGCGTCATTTCGTTAATCTGCGTGGCGGCCTGCAAAATACTGATGATAAGACCGGTGACCAGCGCCACCAGCAACAGCGGGGCAGCCAGTGCCAGCGCGACTTTCATCGCTTCTGTCCCCATCATCATGACCGATTCGGGTGTCATTTGGCCTCTCTAGCTGTAAAAGCTCTGCGCCAGTGAACCGACCAGCAATTGCCAGCCATCCACTAGTACAAACAGCATCAGTTTAAACGGCAGAGCAATGGTCGCGGGGGGAACCATCATCATCCCCAATGCCATCAACACGCTTGCAATAACCAGGTCGATAATCAAAAACGGAATGAAAATCGTGAAGCCTATCTGGAAGGCGGTTTTCAACTCGCTGGTCACGTAGGCCGGGAGCAAAATGCGCATCGGTACTGCTTCAGGTCCCTGCAACGGGCCGGTATTCGCCAGCCTGGCAAACAACCCTAAATCCGCCTCGCGGGTCTGACGCAGCATAAACTCACGCAGTGGCTGCGCCCCTTTTTCCAGCGCCTCCTGCATTGATATTTTCTCTTCGCTGAACGGCTGATACGCATCGACATAAATTTTGTCGATTACTGGAGACATAATAAAAAAGGTCAAAAACAGCGCCAGCCCCAGCAATACCTGGTTGGGCGGCGCGGAGGGCGTTCCCAGAGCGTTACGCAATAAACCAAAAACAATGATGATGCGGGTGAAGCTGGTCATCATCAGTAAAATTGCCGGAATAAAAGTCAGCGAGGTGATGAACACCAGCGTCTGCACCGGGAGTGACCAGCTTTGTCCACCGCCAGGCAGCGGCTGGCTGGTGATGCCAGGCAGTTGAGCAAAGGCGAGGGGAGTAAACAGCCAGAGAAGGGCCGGTGCGGCAGACAAGAGACGACGCATCAGGCTCTCCCGCCACGCTTAAGTAAATTTTTCATGACCGACTGAAAATCGGCTTGAGGTAACTCTTCCGTTGGCGCAGAAGGGGGAAGTTTATGCAGCAGATTGATTTGCCCGGCAGTAACGCCGAGCACCAGTCGCGCATCTTCCACATCGACCACCACGACCCGTTCACGCGCCCCCAACGAGGCACTAGCGCTGACTTTCAGCCCGTTCGTGCCATTACGTTTGGGAGCAAATCCCAGCCTTTTTACCAGCCAGGCCGCCGCGAGGATCAGGACAATAATGGCAATTAGCGCGCCGCTCACCTGAAGGAGCGGAGCAGCAGAAACCGGCGCGGAAGGTTGTACAGTAGCGTGGTTATTCATCACTAACGGCTCAGGCGGCGCATCCGCTCGGACGGGGTAATGATATCGGTGATCCGCACGCCATATTTATCAGCGACTACGACAACTTCGCCCTGAGCAATTAAATAACCGTTGATCAGAATATCCAGTGGTTCGCCCGCCAGACCGTCCAGCGCTACTACTGACCCTTGCGTCAGACGCAACAACTCTTTGATGGTCATTCGTGTGCGGCCCAGTTCGACGGTCAGCTTAACCGGAATATCCATAATCAGGTCGATATCCTGCAATGTTCCACTGACGTCGCCGCCGCCAAGCTGCTGGAACACCGCTTCAGCCGCGCTTTTGCCGCTTGTTGATTTTTGTTCGCTCAACGCTTCCGCCCACAGATCGTCCATTGCGCCGCTGTTGTCATCGGCCGGATTATTCAAGTCACTCATTTGGGCTGTTCCTCGTTCAGAGAATTCAAAATCGGGTTAATCAAATGTTCTATCCGTAACGCGTACTGACCGTTGATGGTGCCGTACTGGCTGGTTAGTACCGGAACGTCGTCAACATGGGCGATAATGCGATCGGGTTTTTCAATCGGCAGGACATCGCCGGGCTTCAGCTTTAAAATCTGCGACAGGCGCAGTGAAATATCGGCAAAGTTGGCAACCAGCTCCAGCTGTGAATGTTGCACCTGGCGCACCAGGTTATCGCGCCAGTTCTGATCTTCATTACGCGAGTTTTCCAGCGGCGGGTTAACCAACAATTCCCTCAGTGGCTCGATCATGCTGAATGGCAGGCAGATATTAAATTCGCCGGTCAGGTTGCCAATCTCCACATGGAACGGCGTGTTAACCACAATGTCGTTCGGTGAGGTGGTGATATTGGTAAATTTCACCTGCATTTCGGAACGCACGTACTCGACTTCCAGCGGATTAATCGCCTTCCACGCGTCGCTATAGCCTTCAAGTGCCAGCTTCAACATGCGATTAATGACGCGCTGTTCGGTATGAGTAAACTCGCGACCTTCTACTTTGGTAGGGAAGCGTCCATCGCCGCCAAACAGGTTATCCACGGCGATAAACACCAGACTCGGCGAAAACACCACCAGCCCTGTTCCGCGCAGCGGTTTCAGATGGATAAGGTTCAGGTTGGTCGGCACCGGCAGGTTGCGGGCAAATTCATGGTACGGCTGTATGCGGATGGCCCCGACGGTAATGTCCGGGCTACGGCGCAGCAGGTTGAACAGCCCCATACGAAAATGGCGGGCAAAACGTTCATTGATGATTTCCAGCGCCTGTAACCGTTCGCGAACAACCCGGCGTTGCGTGTTGGGATCGTACGGACGAATGTCACTTTCGCCGCTAACACTGGTTGTCGGTTCGTCTTTGACCTCGCTGTCGCCATTCAACAGCGCATCAATTTCAGCTTGAGAAAGAATACTATCGCCCATGTCGTTATCGCAGAATAAAAGCGGTATACAGCACGTCGGTGACATCCTGTTTCGGTTGCCCGGCAACAAGCGGGGGGGAGAGTGTGGCTTTAATTGCGGCAATCAGTTTTTGCTTGCCTTCTTCCGTTGCCAGCACGGCGGCATCCTGGCGCGAAAACAGTAACAGCAAGCGACTGCGGACTTCCGGCAAATACTCGCTCAGCCGCGAACGGGTGGCTTCATCTTTCAGCCGCAGCGTTATGCCGATATAAAGTACGCGATCTGCATCGCCAAGATTGACCGTAAAAGTGTCCAGCGCATAGAAGACAGGTGAGAGTACGACGCGTTGCTGTGCTTTGTCGCCAGCGGTCACTTGTTGCGAATGCCAGTAGCTGTAACCCGCGCTGGCACAGGCCGCGAGAGTGATGAATACCAGGATCGGGAGCCAAAGCGATCGCCTGCTTTTCTTGCTTATCGCGTAATCAGTCATGTGTTGCGGTCTTCCTGTGTCGCTACTGCTTATCGGCTAATTATCCTGCGTCTTAAGTGTGGCAAAGCGGGGAAAAGACGCGGATTAAGGTGTTACCTCTGGCGTTAGGCGAAAATATCGACGCCACTATTGCCCGATGAAACTCTCTGGAGAGTTGTGGGAACTGGCAATGCATCGTCATCCTCGGTTGTCAGGCGTTCATGGCCTGATGTGCGTGGACGTTGTTGTTGCTCGGAAGCTGCCTGCTGCTGACCGCTAAAACTCTCTCCGCTGATATTGCTCTGCCCCAACTGAATTCCGCTTTCTGCCAGTTGTGTGCGCAGTACCGGCAAAGCCGCTTCCAGAGCGGCGCGCACGTGCTGATGCGGTGAAACCATCTGAATTTGCGCCTGGTTGTCATCCACCTTAAGGGAGATTTGCACTTCGCCTAAATCTTGCGGATGCAAACGCAGTTCGGCACTTTGTTGCCCCTGGCGGGTAAACAGCGAAATATGCTGGCTTAAGGATTGTTGCCATTCGTGGGAACCCAGCGGTGCGCTCAAAACAGGCGCTGCGACGGTGGGCAGTGGCTGCGTCTGGTGCGGAGTAATTAGCGGACTGGTGACAGTAGTAACAGGTGAAGGCGTGCTGATGATCTCCGCTTTACTCTGGGCTTCAGCGACCAGCGGTGTTAATGGCTGATCTGGCGCGCCAGGGGCGTCGTCAGGTTGAGCTGTTGCGAGTTGCGCGGTAGTCAGTTTTGTTGAGAGTGCTTGCTTCTGCGTCGGTAACGTTGTTACAGGCGCATCAGTCACTTTGGGGGGATTGTCAAAACCGGGCAGCATAGCAAAAAGGGCGCTCAGGCTGGCGACAGCATCTTCATTAAGGTCATCCGTTTTATCGTCGGCGACCGTTTCCTTTTCTGGCATGGCTGCCAGCGTATTAACCAGAGCCGTCGTCAGCGGCGTTGTATCGGGTCGTGCTGCGGTTATTTCAGCCAGCGTTTCGTCAGTAGCGATGTGTAAATCAGACGGCAATACCCCGGCCAGAATTTCGTTGGCGCGTTCTTTACCTTGCGCGTGTGGGGTATCCACTGCAACCTGAAGCAATGGCGAAGCTTTGCCTGGTGCTGCATCTCCTGCTAATGCCCCGCTCAACAACGCAAGAAAATCCTGTGCCGTGTCAGTGGCGCTAGCACCGGGCAATGTGGATGTGTCAACGTCAGCGGTAATCAAGGGCGCTAAACGAATCATTCAGTTTTCCTCATGGCGGCGCGCTGGGCGAACTCGTCCATCTTTTTCTGAACGAGGCGGTTTTCTGCTAACAGGGCCGCCGTGGATTGCCGTTCCTGGAGGGTCTGCCAGGCCTGCAAGCGTTGTTTCTTTTCTCGCCAGCTGTTCAGAGCAATGTCAACTTTCTGCGTCCACTGATTAAGCTGCTGGCGGTGCTGGGTAATGGCCTTTTCCAGCGTCTGAATGAACTGCTGGTAGTTGATCCAGCGATTACTGGTCATTCCTGCACTCATGTCGTTGTTCAGGTTGCTGCGATATTCATTCTGATAATCGATCAGCATTTTGAGTTGTTCTTCCGCTTGCTGACATCCGCGACGCATTTCACCCAGCAGGCGGGCCGCATTATCCACCTCTTTTTCTGCCAGATCTTTCAGGGTCGCCAGGGCGCCATGTTCTGCCATCTGTTGCTATCTCCTGCTTAATCACACCGTCGGAAAAATACGTTCCAGCCCCTGGAGAGAGTCTTCCCAGTCCGCGCGTTCAAAAATGCCTTGTTGCAAATAGCCCTCCAGCTGCGGCCACAAGGCGATAGCTTTATCGAGCATTGGATCGCTGCCTTTGGCGTACGCGCCGACGCTAACCAGATCGCGGTTACGCTGAAAACTCGACAACAGCTGTTTGAAGGTGCGTACCCGCGCGTAATGCTGCTCGCTGATCAACGCCGTCATTGCACGGCTGATTGAGGCTTCAATATCAATCGCCGGATAGTGTCCGGCTTCTGCCAGACGGCGAGACAGCACGATGTGACCGTCGAGGATCGCCCGCGCGGAGTCGGCAATCGGATCTTGCTGGTCATCGCCTTCGGTGAGCACGGTATAAAACGCGGTAATCGAGCCGCCGCCGCTGATTCCGTTTCCGGCACGTTCGACCAGCGCCGGTAATTTGGCGAATACCGACGGCGGATAACCTTTGGTGGCTGGTGGTTCGCCAATCGCCAGCGCAATCTCACGCTGGGCCATCGCGTAGCGGGTGAGGGAGTCCATAATCAGCAACACATGCTGACCACGATCGCGAAAATCTTCGGCAATGCGCGTGGCATAGGCGGCACCCTGCATTCGCAGGAGCGGAGAAACATCCGCCGGAGCGGCAATCACCACGGAGCGCGCACGCCCTTCGGCACCGAGAATATTTTCAATAAAATCTTTTACTTCTCGCCCACGTTCACCAATCAAACCAACGACGATCACATCGGCACGGGTGTAGCGCGCCATCATTCCCAGCAGCACACTTTTACCGACGCCGGAACCGGCAAACAGCCCCATACGCTGCCCGCGCCCAACGGTAAGCAGGGCATTAATTGGGCGCACGCCCGTATCCAGCACATGCTCAATCGGTGTACGTTGCAACGGGTTAAACGGCGGGGTAATCAGGGCGCCAGTTTCAGTCGTATCGGGGGAGGGCAGACCATCGAGCGGTTTACCGCTGCCGTCCAGAACGCGACCTAATAACGCCGGACCGAGCGGTAGCTGCTTGCCGCTTTGCAGCCCATCGCCGGAGATATTTCTGGCGTAAACGCGTGCGCCGGGCAGCACGCCTTCCACTTCCTCCAGCGGCATTAAAAACAGCCGTTGACCGTTAAAGCCAACCACTTCGCTTTCCACTTCGTGCGTTTCAGTGCCGTTCTGACGTTCAATGACACAGGTTGCGCCGAGCGGCAGTTGCAATCCGGTGGCTTCCAGCACCAGCCCGGTGGCGCGGGTTAATCGCCCGTAGCGACGCACTGCAGGCAACTGAGCCATTTTGGCTTCAAAATTATCCAGCGTGGTTAGCCAACGTGTCAGGCGCGTGGTCATTACACCACTCCTGGCGCTGCCAGACGGCAGAGTTCTTGCCAGCGGGTGGCGACACTGGCGTCGAGATCGCCTTCATCAGCGGAGACTTTACAACCGCCAGGATGGAGGGTCGGGTCGCCGCGCAAGCGCCAGCCATGCAAACTTAAGGTTGCGCCGAGCATCTCATCAACACGTTGCAGATCATCCGGATGCACGCGTAGCTGCGGTTTGCCACTGAATAACGGTTCTTGCTGCAACAACTGTTGGATCTGTTTGATCAGTGCCGAGTTATCCACCGTTGGCGTCTGGCCGATCACCTGACGCGCTGCCTCCAGCGCCATCTGCATCAGGCGTGAAGCAATCACGCTATCAAGCGCATCAAGGGTGATCTGAAACTCGCTGACCAGTTGCTGCATCCGGGCATGAACCGGCGCTTGCTGGGATTTTGCTTGCGCCAGTCCTTGTTCCAGCCCCTGAGCCAGACCTTCCTGATAGCCCTGTTCGTGACCTTGCTGGCGACCTTCGGCAATCCCCGCCTGATAACCTTGCTCGTGGGCCTGCATTTGCAGTTGCGCCAGTTGTTGCTCAAGGCTGGGTTCGGCCTCTTCAGTGACGGTTTCTTCTGGCTCCATCAGTGGTACAAACTCCGCCTGTGGTGGCGCGAGATCGTCCGGTGTCCAGGTTTTCCACGGCAGATTATCAGACATAGGTATCCTCGCCGCTGCCAATCACCATCTCGCCGGTTTCGGCAAGGCGGCGCACAATCAGCAGAATCGCTTTCTGTTCGTTTTCCACCTGCGACAGACGCACCGGACCACGGTTGGCGAGATCGTCGCGCAGTATATCGGCGGCACGCTGCGACATATTGCGCAGGAATTTCTCGCGCAGTGGCTGTTCTGCACCTTTCAGCGCGATCAGCAGCGATTCGGAATCCACTTCCTGCAACAGACGCTGGATGCTGCGATCGTCGACATCCACCAGATTTTCGAACAGGAACATCTCGTCGATGATTTTCTGCGCCAGTTCGCCGTCAAATTCACGCACGGCGGTAATAACCGCTTCTTCCTGCTGAGTTTTCATCAGGTTGATAATTTCCGCTGCTGTTCTCACGCCGCCCATTTTGCTGCGTTTGAGATTCTGGCCATCGAGCAGGCCATTCAGCACCTCTGTCAGTTCAGCCAGCGCGGCAGGTTGTACGCCGCCAAAGGTAGCGATACGTAGCATCACGTCGTGGCGCAGGCGTTCATCGAACAACGCCAGAATATCGGCGGCTTGAGCGCGTTTCAGATGCACCAGAATGGTGGCTATAATCTGCGGATGTTCATCGCGAATCAGATCGGCGGCGCTCTGCGGCTCCATAAAGTTGAGCGTTTCAATACCGCTGGCAGTGTCGCGGGTTTCGAGAATATCTTCCAGCAGGCTGGCGGCACGCTCTTCGCCCAGCGCTTTGACCAGCACTGAACGCAGATAATCATTGGCGTTAATATTCAGTGCGGCAAACTGTTCGGCTTCTTGTTCAAACTCTGCCAGTACTTCAGTTAACTGTTTGTTGGAGATCTGCGAGACGTTCGCCATTGCCGCGCTCAGGGTCTGCACTTCTCGTTGGGACAGGTGCTTGAATACCTCTGCCGCCCGGTCTTCGCCAATGGTCATCAGCAGAATGACGCTTTTATCGGTGCCTGTCAGGTTACTCATGATCGTTATTTATCCACTGGCGAATGACCAGCGCCACTACGCGCGGATCGTTATCAGACATGTCGCGGATGCGCTGGCTCATTACCTCAGCCCCCAGACGTTGGTTAGCGCGGCGTTGTTGCAGTTGTTCGTCTTTGCTCAGGCGTACTTCCACTGCATCTTCCGTCTCCTGGCGAGTTTGTGTCTGTTGCTGAACGGCTTTCACCACCTCAGCGCGGCGGATTAATTGCGGACGCACCGCTTTACGCCACAGCAGCCACGCCACCAGTATCACCAGCAACCAGCGTCCGGCAGCCAGTAACTGATCGATAAACGCTTGTTGTTGCCAGAACGGCAACTCACCACCACTTTCATCACTACTGGTAAACAGCGAGTTGACGACATTGAGCGAATCACCGCGTTTTTCCGAAAAGCCCATTGCCTCGCGGGTCAGATCATCAATTTGTTTCATCTGTTCGGCGCTCAGTGGCAACGGTTTGCCATCCGGCAGCGTTTTGTAATTCACCACTACCGCGACAGACAGACGTTGCACGTCGCCGACGTTCATTTTGGTATGACGAATGGTGCGATCGACTTCGTAGTTGCTGGTTTCATTACGCTGTGTGCTGCGCGGCCCACTATTGCTGGTGGTGCTCGTCTGTTGTTGGCGATTGTTTTGATTTGCCGGAGGCGTACTGATCGGCGCGTTATTTGCAGGCGCGGGCTGATTAGACAATGCCCCCGGCACGCCGCCCGGATAACCGGAACCGCTCTGCTCGCTTTCATTCAGTTGACGGGAACGAAGTGCTGCCTGTGACTCATTGCCATTAGGGCGATACTGCTCTTCTGTTTGCTCTTTACTGGCGAAATCCAGCTGCGCTGTGACTTGCGCATGAATATTGCCGTTGCCGACAATAGGCGACAGAATTGCTTCAATGCGACGCTGAATGCGGCCTTCGACATCGCTGGTATATTTCAACTGAACGTCATTGAGATCGCGCCCGCTGGTGTTGGACTGGGTTAACAGATGCCCACCTTGATCCACCAGCGTAACGTTACCCGGTGGCAGCCCAGCTACTGCACTGGAAACCAGATGCACAACGGCGCTAATTTGCCCTTCATCCAGCGCACGTCCTGGCAATAAATTCACAGTCACCGATGCGGAAGGGGATTTTTGTTCACGGACAAATAAAGACGGTTTCGGCATCGCCAGATGCACGCGCGCCCCTTTTACCGGGCCGATAGTTTCGATGGTACGAGAAAGTTCGCCTTCCAGCGCTCGCTGATAATTCACCTGTTCGCTGAACTGGCTGATACCAAACTTTTCCTGATCGAGCAGTTCAAAGCCGACCGCTCCGCCTTTAGGTAAGCCTTGCTGCGCCAGACGCAGACGCAATTCATGGACCTTATCCGCCGGAACTTCAATTGCACCACTGGCTTCACTAAAGCGGTAGGGGATGTTCATCTGCGTCAGTTGGCTGACGATCGCGCCACCATCCTGATCGGAAAGGTTGCTGAATAACGTGCGGTAATCAGGGGCTTTTGCCCATAGAACTAACGCGACTATCACTGCCACTGCAGCGGAACCAGCAACAATCAAAGGGATTCTCGGATTCGCGCGTAGGCGATTAAGCCACTCAAGAGATTTTGTCTGGGCTGCAGTCGTATTCATCGCGCACCTCGCGGCAGATGAAAGACGGCGTTATTGGCAAAGTGGAACAAGACGCACTCCCGGGTCAGCAAACTCGAAAAATTGACGGCCTCATTATTTGTGGTTTTATTTTTTTCTATGCGCCAATTAACCCGGTTTTTTATCGTTATTTAACGCCTTTATCTTATTGACTTACTGTTAATCTCTGCTACCAGAAATGATCCAGGAGATGAATATGTCAGCCATACAGGGGATTGAAGGGGTTATCAGCCAGTTACAGGCTACGGCGATGAGTGCCCGTGCGCAGGAATCACTACCACAACCTGGCATCAGTTTTGCCGGACAACTTCATGCCGCGCTCAATCGTATAAGTGATACGCAAACCGCCGCCCGCACCCAGGCAGAAAAATTCACCCTCGGTGAACCCGGCGTGGCGCTAAACGATGTGATGACCGATATGCAAAAAGCCTCAGTTTCAATGCAAATGGGGATTCAGGTGCGTAATAAGCTGGTGGCGGCGTACCAGGAAATGATGTCCATGCAGGTGTAGGTTTTGTAACTGAGGCGATAAAACAAAAAATGGCCTACGAAACCTGGGGCGGCGGTTAGTGAATGCAAACGCATAATCAGCATTCCCTGCTGCAGTTGGTGGGTTTACCAGTCATGACAATTGATGATTTTCACATAAGTTCAAGGTCATAAAACGGCTATTTGGATCCGGTTTATAATCAGCGAAGGGCTCGCAGGCAGTGAAGCCATGTTTGAGATAAAGTTGATGGCAGGCCGTAAATCCAGCATGTGTTCCTGTTTCTAAACTCAGGCGATGAAGGCGTCTGTCATGTGCAACCCGCAAAATATGCCGTAGAATCAGATTTGCAACGCCACGACGTAAAAAGTCTGGCGCAGTACGCATTGATTTCAACTCGCCATGTTCATCATCCAGTAACTTCAGCGCGCCAATTCCGGCGAGTCGATCTCCTTCCCATGCTGACCAGAATGTCACTGCCGGATCACGTAGTTTTTGTACGTCCAAAGCATGGATGCTTTCTGGTGGAGATTGTTCCTGCATACCGGAAATATGGTAATTCACTAATTCTTGTACTGCAGGATGGGAGAGATCATCTGTTTTGACAGTGAACATGATTGTTTCTTGTTGGTTGTCTAATTACAACATACCAACAGGCGAAAACATCTTTGTCTAATAGATGTTTCTTATGACACGGTTCTGTTTGTAAAAATGACCGCTCACCATTGTATGGAGCCATCGCTGGAAGAAAGCTTTGCAGTAACTTGCTTTCAGAATGCCCATCGAGTGATGGGCGTGTATAGGGTATGACACACCGGGAGATCTACAGTGAACGATGATGCTTGATGATTCACTCCGCCTGTTATCTGGTGCGCTCCAGGGCTTTCTTTGTCATCAACGAAAAATACATGGTCACAGGCATGAACATGAAGGCGTTAGTTAATCGCTATTTCAGAACCGATCATTGAAAATTTTATTAATAACCAGCCACTGTCAGACCTGAGCTGGCGAGAACAGCTAAATAAGTGGTTTGTTGTTCTCGATATCTTCAATATATAAAAGTGTATTATCGATAGAATAGTAACGCCGCTTATTATCACCGACGTCAGTAACCCACCGAAAAACACCAGCCTTTGCAAGCGTTATACAATATTCCCGAAATGTTGACCGTCTTGAAATGTGAGTCCGGGCTGCTTTTTTGACTTGCTCAGGATCCTTGATGGCACTGACTTTTAATAGACTTCTGCTCCCTCTGATTAACAAAACATTGTCATCGTGCGTGACGATCCTGATGTTATCTGTGGCAAGATAGTAAATATAATGTGCAATACGATGACGTTTTAACTCAGCATAAAACCAGGAAAAGTTTAGCTCCGTTCTCACTTGCTCAAACATCTTTTGAAAATTAGCAACCTGATCCATCAGGGAAATAATCTCTCGTCAGTTGTGAGGGAGAGTAGTTTGCATGATCGGTGTTATTCCTTCAATCTGGTCCGATCACTTAATGCTGTGTCTGTGTGAATCAATAATAATCTAACTGCGGTACGGAAAATAGACAACGGAGTATTCGTAGCAAGTGACTCCCGCTGCCTGAAACAGCGGGAGAAAAGATTACTTCTGAATTAAATAACGAATGGTCGGCCCGTCTTGCTGAATATCCAGTACCGTATAGCCGTGATTACGCGCATCCAGCGGAATATTGTTAATCGACTGTGGACAATCGCTGACCACTTCGAGGATCTCGCCTTTTTTTAACTGCGGCATCGCCTCAAGGGTTGCAACCGCCGGGTAAGGGCAGGGCTCACCCACCATATCAAGACGGTAATCAGGAACGATATTTTTCATGCGACCTCCTTAGCTGTCTGCGGCGCCGCACGGCGGAAGAAGCGTTTTTCCCAGCCGATAATCAGCATCAGCGCAGCGAACAATAGTAAATATGTCACCAGCAGGCCGCCCATTGGACCAAAGGTTTTTAGCAGGTTGATTTTGTCCCAGTCGGTTGCCAGTGCCGGGGCGAAATCATCCCAGTAATACGCCAGAATCGTGGAGCCAATAACGTTGCCCAGACCGACCCACCAGTAATGCACCTGGCCTTCCACCGCGCGGTACATCCATCCCGTTTCGCAGCCGCCCGCCAGCACAATACCAAAACCAAACAGTAATCCACCAATTACCGCGTTCGGACCCGCCCACATGATTTTAGGTTCTACGCCTAACTGTACATAACTGAAAATCCCGATGGCACTTACCGCCATACCGAAAATGATCGCTTTCGCCATGTGGGTTCGTCCGGTGATCCACATGTCGCGGAACGCCGAAGTAAAGCAGATTTGTGCACGTTCTATCAGTAAGCCAAAGCCGACACCAAACAGCATCGCCAGCCCCAGCTTTGGTTGGTTCATCGCCGTCAGCAGCGCCCAGCCAAGCATGCCGAAAAAGACCAGCATCCCGAGACGAAAACGGCGCCGCGCCTGATCCGGTTTCTGCGTCAGCGGTGAGGCAGCAGAGACTTTCTGCATTTTCACGGGGATGCGAAAAACAGGCAGCAGGGTAAAGCGCGCGCCAAACCATGAACCGATGGCGGTGGCGATGGCAAAGAACCAGGCGTGCAGCGAGAACTGAGGAATGCCGGTAAAGAACGCCGCCAGGTTACAGCCCATCGCCAGACGTGCACCAAAACCAGCAATAATCCCGCCAATAATGGCCTGCATAATGCGGATACGGCTTCGCGGCATGCGCAGTTTGACGTTGTTGGCCCATAATGCCGCGGCAAAACAGCCGCCGAACATACCGAGAATCATCATCCCGTCAATGCGGGTTAATGGCGATCCTTCCAGATGGATGATTTTAAAATAGCCCCACTCTTCAGCATGGACGCCAAACAGTTGCAGGAGCCGACCGCCCCAGCGGGTAAATTCACCCGTAACTGCCCAAAAGGTGCCGGTAATGCCAAAATAGTAAGTGGAGAGAATGCCCGCCGCGATGACCGCAGGGATTGGCGCCCAGAATTTAATCAACCAGGCTTGTTTGAATTGCTGCCATGACATGTATGTAGCCTCTGAACTCAGAAGGTTTAAACAAGAGTCGCGAATCATACATCAGGAGAATTTATTTGCGTGGCAATAATTCACAAAAATAATAGTTTGATCAAATTTCTCTTTGGGCCTGGAAAGGCTGGCAGCGTCAGGGCTTTAATGCCACAATCCACTTTTCTTCTCATGCAGGACGAATGATGAAAAAACTCGCAATTGCAGGCGCACTCATGTTGTTGGCGGGCTGTGCCGAAGTCGAAAACTATAATAATGTTGTAAAAACCCCCGCGCCAGACTGGCTGGCAGGGTACTGGCAGACCAAAGGGCCGCAACGTGCGCTGGTCAGCCCGGAAGCGATTGGTAGCCTGATTGTCACTAAAGAGGGTGATACCCTGGATTGCCGTCAATGGCAGCGAGTGATTGCGTTACCGGGTAAGCTGACGCTGATGTCTGATTCTCTCACTAACGTTACTGTGAAACGTGAGCTGTACGAGATTGAGCGTGACGGTAACACCATTGAGTATGATGGCATGACGATGGAACGCGTGGCTCGTCCGACGGCAGAGTGTGCCGCCGCGCTGGAAAAAGCGCCGTTACCGACGCCGCTGCCGTAATGAAATTCCCCTGGCTCAGGGGGATTTTCATGTCAAAAAAAGTGCCCGATACGCAAGCTTATCGGGCCTGGAACTGTAACGGCGTCGCAATAACGATGCGTGTATTGTCAGCGGTCGGTTTTAAATCACCTCTTCGATAACCCAAACGCTGACGCTGCCGCCGTTGCAAAAAAAAGTCGCTTCGCCATTTTCATCGGTAACTATGCTCTCTTGTCGATTACCGAGGAAATCTCGCCAGGTTTTATTGCCATAGTTCTCCCCCAGATTAATCGTCTTTTCGCCATCGTCACCGTTCGACATAACCACAACGCAGCCAGGATATTCATCGGTGCCACTGCGACTAAAGGCAATACAGTTCGGATGATCGAAAAATAGCGTCTGTACACCGTGGGCAAAACGCTGTCGGGCGAGGATTAGCTCATCAAGTTGTTCGATTATTGGCATATCGATTGGATAGGTTTGTCCGTCACCGCCGACATCTTCGTAATGAGCCCCGTAAAGATCAGGGTAAAACACCGAAGGCACGCCATTTTCCCGTAGCAAAATAAGGGCATAAGCCAGCGGCTTAAACCACGGCTCCACCGGAGCTTCAAGGGCTTGTAATGGTTGGGTGTCGTGGTTGGCGACCAGCGTCACAGCGTGGAAAGGATCGACTTCAACCAATGTGCCGCTAAAAATCTCAGTCATATCATAATCACGCCCCATACGAGACGCTTCGTGGAATTTCATCTGTAGCGGTGCATCGAACAGCATGGTTTTACCTTCCACCTGGTCAATATACGTTTGCAGTTTCTCGACCTCGCGCGACCAGTATTCCGCCACAATAAAGAGTGGTTTCGGCGCAACTTCTTGCACATGCTCGATCCACTCTTTATAGAACCACGCCGGAATATGTTTTACCGCGTCGAGACGAAAACCATCGCACTGAGTTTGTTCCATTACCCAGCGCGCCCAGTATTTGAGCTCTTCGGTGACGGCATGGTTACGAAAATCGATATTTTCGCCCATCAGATAATCGAAATTGCCTAATTCATCATCGACCTGATCATTCCAGCCTTCGCCAGTGTAATCGTTGACGATTTTAAAGATGCCATCTTCATGCGGGTTTTCGATATGGTCGATACCGCTAAAACATTTGAAGTCCCATATAAATTGTGAATATTTTCCGGCTCGTGCAGGGAAGGTGTAACGGGTCCAGCCTTCGCATTCGATAATTTCATCATCAATTTGCGTGCGACACTCTTCGTTAACTCGCTGAACGCGAATCGCTTCTTTTTCGTCGGCACCCATTTTGTGGTTCACCACCACATCCAGCAGTACGGCGATGTCGTTGCGTTTAAGCGCGTCGATGGCCGCCAGCAATTGCGCTTTATCACCATATTTCGTCGCGACAGTGCCTTTTTGATCAAACTCGCCTAAATCAAATAAATCATAGGAATCGTAGCCGACAGAATATCCGCCCGATGCGCCTTTATAGGCAGGCGGCAGCCAGACCATATTGATACCAATATCATTTAAACCGTCGGCGCGCTCGGCAAGCTCGGGCCAGAGCTTGCCGCCTTCAGGGTAATACCAGTGAAAGCATTGCAACAGCGTGGGATTACGCATTCTTCGACTCCACATGAGGGGAACATTAGAAGCGTAGCCGTAATCAGGTTATTCGCGAGTAATCCAACTTTTATGCTTTGCCAAAATGCAGATGGGGAGAAAAATTGACGATATTCTCCTGCGGCGCCAGTACGTAGCCGCCCTGGTCGCCGTAAGCACTTAATACGGATTTTTGCATCGATGACTGACCAACCAGCTTCGCCAGCTCATCCATTCGCACCTGTAATAACTGCTTAACGTTGCTTTCGTTGTCCAGGACGAGGCGTAACATCGGTTTGAGTTGTTCCTGCATCATGGCAGAGGGTTCCATTTCTTCCGTCAGGTGCGCGATTTGTTGCACCGCATTCACATAATCCATTTCGCTGGCGATGAGTTCATCCCATCGTCCTTCTGTCGCCAGGCGTAACATGAGCTGGCTTTTTTCGACAAGTTGTTGCCAGGCAAAATACAAGTGCGGTGCATGGTTCATCAGACAGGGTCCTGAATCAAAGAAGGGGAGAGTAACGTCTCTTTCCAGGCATCGGCAATATTGCGCATCAACGTTTCCACTTCTTCTACTGCGGAGACATCGTTACGCAAATTCGCTTGCAGCAAACGCCTGACCATATAGCTATAGAGCGCAATTAAATTCTGGGTTAATTCATCCTGGCTTTCTTCTTCGAGGCTCACCTTCAACCCATTCTCAATGATGTTGATAGCTTTCGATAAAGAAACGCCTTTACCTTCCAGGTTGTTGTCCTGCATAAACAGGCGTGCTCTTACCAGCGCACTCAACACGCCGTCAAATAGCATGGTAACCAGTTGCTGTGGACTGGCGCTCATCACGGCGCTCTCAACGCCAATTTGTGCATAGGCCTGCGTGCCTTTTGCGCTGTACATAGTCTCTCCTGAAGATTATTTCGAGCTGCTATTTGAGGTGTCGAATTGCTGTGTCAGATAGCTACTGGTGGAGTTAAGCGAGTTCATTAGCACATCCAGTTGGGTGAACTGGGCTTTGTAGCGCGCCATTAATGTATCGATACGTTCACTGGCAGCGTTGTACTGATCCGTCAAATTGTTCAGTGTTTTGCTTACGCCATCTTTTGCAGCCTGGATTATCCCGGTGGAGGAGAGCCAACTGGTCAGGTTGCTGCTAATGCTGGTGGTTACGCCAGTGCTTTTACCGTCACCAATAAACATTTCACCTACGCCAGCGGCATCTTTCTTCAGGGCTGTTTGCAGCTTGTCGGTCGCTATTTCCAGCTTACCGGTACTGGCGTCGGTGGTAATACCGATCTGTGCCAATGTTTTATAGGCCGAACTGCTATGCGTATTGGCAAGCAGCGTTTTTAACTGGGTCTGGATGGTGCGAAGTGTGGAGTCACCGAGTAACGCGCCGTTGCTGGAGTCCTGACTTTCTGCCCCGGCATCGACTGCGGTGTATTTTGTTAAGCTGCTGAACGTATCCTGTAACGTGTTATAGGCATCCACCCACGCTTTAACCGCATTTTCAGCTTTAGAGGTGTCTTTGCTGATGGTGAGGGTCTGATTACCGGTGGTGACGTCATTCAGGTTGAGAGTGATATCTTCCAGCGCGTCACTGATAGTGTTGCTGCTGTTTTCAATCTCAACGTTATTAACCCTAAGTTTGGCGTTCTGCGCGGTGACGCTTTCAATCATGCCATTACTGCTATCACCCGACGTTCCGTTGTAACCCATAAAACTTTGCAGGGCGCTGTCGCCGCTGACGCTCAGTTTCATGGCGTTATTGCTACCGGTATCATTGGCGGTGATAGACAAACGATACTCGCCGTTACCCACATTGATGATACTGGCGCTGACACCGGCTTTGGCGTTGTTAATTGCATCGCGGATACCAGAGAGTGACGAGTTAGCCGCGCTGATATCAATCGTGACGGGATCTTTTCCACCGCCTTGCTGGATGGTCAGGACGCTATCGCTGGTAGCGATGGCGGCTTTGTTGTCTTTTTGGCTGTTTTGGGTCGTGAGCGTCTGTGCCTGTGCCAGTTGGCTGACACTAATGGTGTATTTTCCGGCAATTGCGCTGCCCGTGGTGGTGGCGCTAAAAGCTGAAGAACTGCTGGTGGTTGAGGTAGCGGTAAATAAGTCGGCTTTATTCAGTGCCGTGTTGGCGGTCTGAAAACTCTCCAGCGCGCTTTTCAGCGTCCCGTAGGCGCTCAGTTTCGCGGTGTACGAGCTTTGCTGTTTTGATATCGGCGTCAGGGTAGATTTTTCTGCCGCCTCAAGACTGTCGAGGATGCTGCTTAAGTCCAGCCCCGACCCAACCCCGAGCGTTGAAATACTAGCCATATATATTCCTTAATCATGCGACATGTAGAACGAATACCGGGGTTATCGGCGGAAGCGGGGCAAAGTTTACGATTTATTTTTTGGCTTAATGACACGAACAGCAACGAGGAAGGGGAGTATTTCGACGGCTAGAAAAAAATTCTAAAGGTTGTGAGTGACCAGACGATAACAGGGTTGACGGCGACGAAGCCGAAGGGTGGAAGCCCAATACTTAAACCGTAGAGCTAAAAAACAGGAATAAAAATTATGGCACAAGTCATTAACACCAACAGCCTCTCGCTGATCACTCAGAACAACATCAACAAAAACCAGTCTGCGCTGTCGACTTCTATCGAACGCCTGTCTTCTGGTCTGCGTATCAACAGTGCGAAAGACGACGCCGCTGGTCAGGCGATTGCTAACCGTTTCACCTCTAACATTAAAGGGCTGACTCAGGCCGCGCGTAACGCCAATGACGGTATTTCTCTGGCGCAGACCGCAGAAGGCGCACTGTCTGAAATCAACAACAACTTGCAGCGTGTGCGTGAGTTGACCGTTCAGGCGACGACCGGGACTAACTCTGATTCTGACCTGTCTTCTATTCAGGACGAAATCAAATCCCGTCTGGATGAAATTGACCGTGTTTCCGGTCAGACTCAGTTCAACGGCGTGAATGTGCTGGCGAAAGACGGTTCGATGAAGATTCAGGTTGGCGCGAATGATGGGCAGACCATCTCTATTGATTTGCAGAAAATTGATTCTTCAACGCTGGGTCTTAAAGGATTTGCCGTAGACGGTAATTCTTTAAATGTTGGCGACTCGATTACAAGTGTGCCTCAGGCTACAGGGGCTCCGAAAGATGTTACATTTGCAGGGACAACAGCTGCAACGTTAGGTATTGCGGATACTAATAATTTAAGCCTGCATAACATTCTTGATAAAGATGGGGCCGCTACAGGAAATTATGTTGTTAAATCTGGTAGTGATTATTATGCGGCAACGCTGAATCAGGCTAGTGGTGTGGTGACAATTAACACATCTAATGTAACTTACACTACTGCTGATGGTGCCAGTGCGACTAAAAACGGTGTTGCAGTTAAAGTTGCAAATGATCCAGCAACGGGTAATGCAGCTGGTTTTGTGACAGTTGATGGTAAAAATTATAAAGCGGGTGGTGATGGTCTAGATATTCTTGCCGCTACAGATATTGATACAACAATTAAGATGTCAACAGATACTGAATTTGCAGGTGCTTCGACCAACGATCCACTGGCGTTGCTGGACAAAGCGATTGCTTCTGTCGACAAATTCCGCTCCTCCCTCGGTGCCGTACAAAACCGTCTGGATTCTGCGGTCACTAACCTGAACAACACCACCACCAACCTGTCTGAAGCGCAGTCCCGTATTCAGGACGCCGACTATGCGACCGAAGTGTCCAACATGTCGAAAGCGCAGATCATCCAGCAGGCGGGTAACTCCGTGCTGTCTAAAGCTAACCAGGTGCCGCAGCAAGTTCTGTCTCTGCTGCAGGGTTAATCACCAAAACCTGACTAACCGATAGTGACAGCAAACGCCAAATTGCCTGATGCGCTACGCTTATCAGGCCTACGAGGTGAATCGCAATTAATTAAATTTGCATATTCGTCTGGGCTGGATAAGGCATTTACACCGCATCCGGCAAGATGAAGCGTACGTTGTCAGATCTCTTAACCCCGCGTCCGGCGGGGTTATTCTGCTCGTTATTTACCGATCACCCTAAATAACCGCTTATTTCACCCATTAATCGTCCGATTAAAAAACCTGCAGAAACGGATAATTATGCCGATTACTTATATAACGCAGGGTTGTTTATCGTGAAATCACTCTATACCGCTGAAGGTGTAATGGATAAATACTCGCTGTGGCAGCGTTATATCCCGCTGGTGCGTCACGAAGCATTGCGCCTGCAGGTCCGACTGCCCGCGAGTGTAGAACTTGATGATCTCCTACAGGCGGGCGGCATTGGATTACTTAATGCCGTTGAACGTTATGACGCCCTGCAAGGAACGGCATTTACAACTTACGCAGTGCAGCGAATCCGTGGTGCTATGCTGGATGAACTTCGCAGCCGTGACTGGGTGCCACGAAGCGTGCGACGCAATGCGCGTGAAGTGGCGCAGGCAATGGGGCAACTGGAGCAGGAACTTGGCCGTAACGCCACAGAAACTGAAGTGGCAGAACGTTTAGGGATCGAAATCGCCGATTATCGACAAATGTTGCTTGATACTAATAATAGCCAACTCTTTTCCTACGATGAGTGGCGTGAAGAGCACGGCGATAGTATTGAACTGGTAAGTGACGATCATCAGCGGGAAAACCCGTTACAAAAATTACTGGAAAGTAATCTGCGTCAACGGGTGATGGAAGCCATCGAAATGTTGCCGGAGCGTGAACAGTTAGTATTAACGCTCTATTACCAGGAAGAGCTTAATCTCAAAGAGATTGGCGCGGTGCTGGAAGTCGGTGAATCGCGGGTCAGTCAGTTACACAGTCAGGCCATTAAACGGTTACGCACCAAACTGGGTAAGTTATAGCTTAAGTAAATGCCGCACATTAATTTTGAATACCAGGAGTTCTTAATAATGATGCAGCACCAGAAAAGGCGGCCATTGAGTCGCTATCTTAAAGACTTTAAACACAGTCAAACCCATTGCGCATTTTGCCGTAAACTACTTGATCGCATTACGCTGGTTCGCGACGGCAAAATAGTGAATAAAATCGAGATTTCCCGTCTCGATACACTGCTTGATGAAAATGGTTGGCAGGAAGAACAAAAATCATGGTCCGCGTTGTGTCGTTTTTGCGGCGATTTACACTGCAAAACGCAGAGTGATTTTTTTGATATTATCGGCTTCAAGCAGTTTCTCTTTGACCATACTGAAATGAGCCCCGGTACTGTGCGCGAGTATGTGGTACGTCTGCGTCGTTTGGGTAATTATTTAAGCGAGCAAGATATTTCCACCGACCTGCTGCAGGATGGTTTTCTTGATGAAAACCTGGCGCCCTGGCTACCCACCACAAGCACCAATAATTACCGCATCGCATTACGTAAGTATCAGTGTTACCAGACGCAAACCCGCGGTGATCTTGCGCAGAATTCCCCCTGCATGTCAGCTTCTGATATATATTAAATAAGAATAAGATGTAGCAGAGTTGTTTTTGTGTTTACAAACAATGGCTCTACACTGCAAACCAACAAAACAACATTCGGGGTGAATATGAAACTAGCACATCTGGGACATCAGGCGTTGATGGGCGTTATGGCCGTGGCGCTGGTTGCGGGTATGAGCGTGAAAAGTTTTGCCAACGAAGGCCTGCTCAATAAAGTAAAAGAGCGTGGCACGTTGCTGGTGGGACTGGAAGGGACTTACCCGCCGTTTAGCTTTCAGGGCGATGACGGCAAGTTGACTGGTTTTGAAGTGGAATTTGCCCAACAACTGGCAAAACATCTGGGCGTTGATGCCGCATTAAAACCGACCAAATGGGACGGGATGCTGGCGTCACTGGATTCTAAACGCATCGATGTGGTGATTAACCAGGTCACCATTTCTGATGAACGCAAGAAAAAATACGATTTTTCTACCCCATACACCATTTCCGGTATTCAGGCGCTGGTGAAAAAAGGTAATGAAGGCACAATAAAAACCGCAGACGACCTGAAAGGTAAAAAAGTTGGTGTTGGTTTAGGCACCAACTATGAAGAGTGGCTGCGTCAGAATGTTCAGGGTGTTGATGTGCGCACCTATGATGACGACCCGACCAAGTACCAGGATCTGCGCGTAGGCCGTATTGATGCCATCCTGGTTGACCGTCTGGCGGCGCTGGATTTGGTGAAGAAAACCAATGATACGCTGGCAGTAACTGGCGAAGCCTTCTCCCGCCAGGAGTCAGGTGTCGCGCTGCGTAAAGGTAACGAAGACTTGCTGAAAGCAGTCAACGATGCCATTGCAGAAATGCAAAAAGATGGAACCTTGCAAGCCCTTTCCGAAAAATGGTTTGGTGCTGATGTGACCAAGTAATCAACGTATTGACGGGTCCTGCTATAAGTTGACAGTTTTTTGTCTGTAAAACGCCTGATGAACTTCATCGGGCGTTTTGTATTTTAGTGCCAGGTGCGGCCGCTCATAGTTATAAATAGCCACGGATTTTTTACTATTTTCCGGGCCTGCAGGACGCGAGTTTTTCAGGAGCCCGTTTATTCGTTCAGCCAGCGCATTCTGGTCGCAGTCATAACCAACGGTCATTGAGCAGGTTATCCCGATTCTCTCATGCACTGACTGATAAAGAGCTACCCGGTTCAGAATGTATACTTCATACCCAGCATGGCAGAGGCGTCGCTGTATCCCTCGTCACCGAGTTGTACACCCACATTGCCCCACAGGTTCAGATGGTCATTTATCTGCCCCTCAACACCGGTTTTTACTTCTCCGATATTGCTGGCGCCGTCCTGATGTACCGTCACACCGTTCATGCGAGTGCCAAAATCACGGGTGTTGTGCAGCCAGTTCACCTCAACGAACGGACGGAACTCATGGGATTTGCCGTCATTCATTCTGCTGTGTTCCTTAATCCAGGTCTTCACGCCCAGACGGGTACCGACGTTACCGTCACCGGTGCTTTCAACACGGGTACCATTGCGTTCGCGGTGCTCATCAGCTTTTACGCCCATCCAGATAACCTGAGCCTGAGGCTGGACATACCATTCGTTCAGACTGCCATGGCTGCCGGTAAACTCACCGGCTTTCCAGGCATAACCGGTTTCCAGTGAGGCTGTCAGACCTTTTGATTTCCAGGATTCCCCCGGCAGGCCGTCACCTTTCACATCGTTATCGAACCAACTGTACTGTGCCCAGCTATCCAGATAAGCCCCGCTATGTGTCTCATCATTAGCATACCAGGTGGCATACAGACCTGCGTTGTATCCTTTCACACTGCCTTTTGACCTGTATCCGGTACGTACAGAATCTGTATTGTTATGGTCATTACCGTAACCAGCCATAACTCCCAGATGCCAGCGGTCAGAGCTGTTCCGGCTCCACTGAGCCAGGTCACCGCCCAACTGCAGGACGTAACGGTTACCCTGTGTTTTCAGTTGACCTGTACCGTCACGCCAGCGGTTGTGTTCCCCTTCATGGTGCATCCACATGCTGGTTTTTTCCTGCTCACCAGTAATCACATCGGTGTAATGCATCGGCCCCAGGCGTTCATGAAGACGGGATACGAACATGGTGTTTGCGGCAGCCATGTTCGCCGTATAGGAGCCAGCTTCCGGGCGCAGGTCGTTGTCATGACCACCCGGAGCAGGTTCAGGGGCAGGGGGTTGCATTGCTTTCAGAGCGCGCAGCAGGAACGGAGTGTTTTTACCACTGGTCAGATACCAGTTATCACGGTTGCTTCCCCGACCACGTCCCAGCGTGTAGTCATAAGCCCCGGCGGCAATACGCCCGGCCTGAATAAATTCAGCACTGTCAGCATTTCCGTCGACATGAATCAACTCAATACCGTTCAGTGTCTGTGCTCCGGTACCACCTGCATTTATAACAACCACACGGGTCTGACTGGAAGCATCGCCTCTGATTACCAGTTTGTCTGTTGCGGAGTTGTCATTCCCCAGAGCGGTGTTCATGAGCAGTAAGCCATTATTACCGGTATAGTTACCCCCGATCGTCAGTACATTACCCGGAGCATCGGCTCTCAGGTCAAGAGTACCGCTGTTGGTTACGTTCCCGGCGACACCACCAGAGCCGGAGAGTGTCCCCTGCTGAGCGATGGTGACCTGGCTGTTAGCAAGCATGACAGGTGCATCAGCCTTGCCCAGAATCAGTGTGCCGGCAGTGTTAACCGAGCCTGCTCCCAGTCCGTCAGTATTAAGCACCTTCACTATTGCCTTATCTGCGATAGCAATGGTGGCATTCAGGGCGCGGCTGGCACCAGTAATATCGAACACGCCACCGCTGATGTTCAGGGAGCCAGAGCCGATGAGGGTACCTGCAGACAGGCCTCCACCTGTGAGGGTCAGATTACCGCCATTAATGTTCAGTATGGAACCTGCTGCGCTGTTCAGTTTGCCTGCGGTCTGGCTGTGACCGTTCATATCCAGCATGGTGTCAGCTGCCAGGCGAATCTCGCTGGTCTGCCCCAGAGCACTGTTGCTGTTCATGCGGACATTGCCGCCGCGGATGTCTGTTACACCCGTGTAAGTGTTTTGGGAGGACAGAATCAGTGTTCCTTCGCCGGCTTTGGTCAGCGTTTTTCCATCCCAGCCATGAGATAACTGAGCCGCATTGTTATCTGCAAGTCGTACCTTCAGCTCTAACACCGCGCCATATCTCAGGTCAAACGTGCCATATCCATTTCCTGAAGGGTCATTCCACTTCAGGGAAGAACTCACCTCTTTTACTGTCTGCCCGTTACCACTAAGTGATGTTAAAACATAGTCTTCAGCACCATCACTCAGTAGATTATTATGCTGATAAATATTATTTTCAGAGAGCCCTGTTATGCCCTTGGAGGTCGTCAACAAGCCGTACTCATTTTGCTTCCATATTGTCATGGCAGTATCAACATTAAGCACTGCACCGTTATTGAACTGAATACTTTTGGCAGTTAAATGACTGGAACCTGTGCTCATATTCAGCGATGAATCTGTGTCAAATACCGAACTTCCGCTAAAGGTGACATCAGCTCCCGAAACGGAAACATGTGTACCTGTACCCGCACTCAGATTGCCTTTTATCTCAGAGCTGGCGGAGTCTTTATTTGTAATGGACAGAGAATTACCATCAGCATTATTTTCAACATTATTCAAAACAATATCACCTTGAATGACAGAACCAGCGAAGAGATTCAACGAGTTAGTTCCACCATTCAGAGATATTGCGGTATCACAATCTTGCCCTCTGTTACCAGATACTCCTCCGGAGAAGATAACGTTACTTTCACCTTCCTGTCCGCCACTCCCAGGCAATATCCTGCCATGATTATTTATCGTGATATTACTCCCGGAGATAGCAGTACCACCATTACCTCCGTTGCCACCATTACCTCCGGCACCAGTTTTATTATTTTCATGGGAACGCCCTCCATCGCCACCATTACCACCAGTGCCGCCATTTCCACCAATAATATTTCCATAATTATTTATTTCCATATTATTTCCAGATATGGCAATCCCCCCGGTGCCACCAATACCTCCCGTACCACCAGAACCAAGGGGCGCTGAGTCAGTGTGATCATATTCATCTGTACCACCGCTACCACCTTCACCACCAGTGCCTCCCTGTCCGCCAGTTATATCTCCCGTATTATTTATCTTAATATTATTACCATATATAGCAGACCCTCCAATACCACCACTACCACCGCTACTTCCATTAATATTCTGATCGGTAGTAAATTCGACACTACCTTCACCACCGCGAGCACCATCCCCCCCCTGGCCACCTGTAATGTGATTATTATTTGTTATCTCCATATTATTTCCGGATATTGCCGTGCCTCCATTCCCTCCTGTGCCGGCAGAAGACCCCCATACCGCCCACCAGGCACCACTACTACCTTGCCCGGCAGTGATGTTTCCGTTATTGCTTATTTGAAGATTATTGCCAGATATGGCAGTCCCACCAACAGCAGGAGTCCCCGTTAAACCACCACTCTCATCGCCATAACCACTGGCTCCAGGCATTCCACCATCGCCACCCGTAATGCTTCCGTTGTTCGTAATGGTAAGATCATCTCCGGAAATAGCGGTACCCGCTTCACCTCCATCGCCCCCGCCATTACCATAACCTCCCCAACCACCCTTACCACCGGAAATATCACCATAATTAACAAGAGTAAAATTATTTCCAGTAATAGCTGTGCCGCCCAGGCCTCCTGCAGAACCCATCTTAGTAACATCATCATCACCAGCCCATCCGCCTTCACCGCCACCAATGTAAGTTCCGCTGTTAATTGTCAGGATATTTTCATCCTGTAACGAACCGGGTACAACATTAACAATGAGAGCATCTTCACCGGCTTCTCCATCATCACTACCTGGGGGGTGACGCGCGCCATCAGCACCAATGATATTTTCAGATATTTCAGCAGGGTTTCCTTCAGAAAGAGTAACTTCCTTTTTGGCTCCCAAAGCAGGCTGAATGGCCAGAGTGGCAGATATAAGACTGAATAGTAATGTTGTCTTCATTCCCTCTTGCGTTACGCCGAATGTTTTTCTGTTTTTTATATAGATATCAAATTTTTCTTTTTTATTAATTTTCATTTTCACAAAAGCTCCAATTTTTTTGTTTAAGAATGGTGGGTTAGATGTTTTGACTGTGTAGATGTCATTGGGAATAATATGCATTATCTAATCATCATACAAATGATCGATGCGAGCATTATTGCAAATAAACAGAAAAAATCCATCTCAAGCAATCAGGTTGAATTTTTTTTACGAGTAATTTGAAATTGTAATGTTTTCTGGATGTTAGTTTGTTTAGTGATTGGTGTAATTTTAGATAGTGAGTGTTTCTCTGCTTTTTTATAAGAAAAGTGCCTGAAAATATCGTCAGGGAATATAATATTTTTATCCTAAAAATAGACCTGGATATAAATAATAATTAATGCAGAGATAATGATTACCATATTAATGAACGGGTATTGATAACAGGCTTGATCAACCTAAGATGCCAGGAGAAGTTATCCCCGTAACCAGGGGACATCAGATTTTCTGCTTTATGGACATAAGCAGCCTTTACACCGTTACGTTCCTGATGAACCATCGGACATTCAACAGCATCACGGGACCACAAATCTGATTCTATTAACACACTACCTGCTATCGCCCGGAATCCATGAGTACTACAGTTGCCATATGCTCAACGAAAGACCGAGAAAACTCCAGAGTACGAATCACCCGCAGATCGGTTCAACCAGTGTGTTGCATCCCTCGGTTGAACTCACAGTAGGGAACGTGTCAACGCTATTCTGGACGGGCATAATGACAAAAAAGGGCGCTTTAATCGGTGCATTTTTTATTTATACGTTTCCAGCGTGCATAATAACAAGATCACAACAACACACATCGGAGGCTTTTATGCCACTGCATAATTTAACTCGTTTTCCACGGCTGGAGTTTATCGGCGCACCGACACCGCTCGAATATCTGCCACGTTTTTCTGATTATCTCGGGCGGGACATTTTCATCAAACGGGATGACGTCACCCCGTTGGCAATGGGCGGAAATAAGTTACGCAAACTGGAATTTCTCGCAGCAGACGCCTTGCGCGAAGGTGCCGACACACTGATTACAGCCGGAGCGATTCAGTCTAACCATGTGCGCCAGACTGCCGCAGTGGCCGCAAAACTTGGTCTGCATTGCGTGGCGCTGCTGGAAAATCCCATTGGCACTACCGCAGAAAACTATTTAACCAACGGCAACCGCTTGTTGCTGGATCTGTTCAATACTCAGATTGAAATGTGCGATGTGCTGACCAATCCTGATGCCCAACTGGAAGAGTTAGCGACTCGCGTCGAAGCGCAAGGCTTTCGCCCATACGTCATTCCGGTTGGCGGTTCCAATGCTTTAGGCGCGTTGGGCTATGTGGAGAGTGCGCTGGAAATCGCCCAGCAGTGTGAAGGGGCGGTTAACATATCGTCGGTGGTGGTAGCATCAGGCAGTGCCGGAACTCACGCCGGGCTTGCAGTTGGGCTGGAACAACTGATGCCTGAAACAGAACTGATTGGCGTGACTGTTTCACGTTCTGTTGCTGACCAGTTGCCGAAGGTGGTTAGCCTACAACAGGCGATCGCGAAAGAACTGGAGCTGACTGCATCAGCGGAAATTTTACTCTGGGATGACTATTTTGCGCCTGGCTACGGTGTGCCGAATGACGAAGGCATGGAGGCGGTGAAACTGCTGGCGCGTCTGGAAGGCATTCTGCTTGATCCCGTGTATACCGGAAAAGCGATGGCGGGGCTGATTGATGGTATAAGTCAGAAACGCTTCAAAGATGAAGGGCCGATTCTGTTTATTCATACCGGCGGCGCACCTGCACTGTTCGCCTATCACCCCCACGTTTAGCTCCGGAAACGCTCATGCAAGAAAGCATACAACTGGTTATTGATTCGCTGCCATTCCTGTTGAAAGGGGCAGGGTATACGCTGCAACTCAGCATTGGCGGCATGTTTTTTGGCTTACTGCTGGGATTTATTCTCGCGCTGATGCGCCTGTCGCCCGTCTGGCCAGTGCGCTGGCTGGCGCGTTTTTATATCTCCATTTTCCGTGGTACGCCACTCATCGCACAGCTGTTTATGATCTACTACGGCTTGCCGCAGTTTGGCATTGAATTAGACCCGATTCCGTCAGCGATGATTGGCCTGTCACTGAACACCGCCGCCTATGCAGCCGAAACGCTGCGGGCAGCGATTTCGTCTATAGATAAAGGTCAGTGGGAGGCGGCTGCCAGTATCGGCATGACGCCGTGGCAAACTATGCGTCGTGCTATTTTGCCACAGGCCGCGCGGGTAGCACTGCCGCCGCTGTCGAACAGTTTTATCAGCCTGGTAAAAGATACTTCTCTGGCTGCGACGATTCAGGTGCCAGAGTTGTTCCGTCAGGCGCAGTTGATTACTTCGCGCACACTGGAAGTTTTCACCATGTATCTGGCGGCTTCGCTCATCTACTGGATTATGGCGACGGTGTTATCGACGTTGCAGAACCATTTTGAGAATCAACTTAATCGCCAGGAGAGGGATCCAAAATGAGTGCCATTGACGTTAAAAACCTGGTGAAAAAATTCCACGGTCAGACGGTGCTGCATGGCATAGATCTGGAGGTTAAAATCGGCGAAGTGGTGGCGATTATAGGTCCAAGCGGCTCCGGGAAAACCACGTTGCTACGCAGCATAAATTTGCTGGAACAACCAGAAGCGGGGACGATTACCGTCGGGGATATCACCATTGATACCGCGCGTTCGTTAAGTCAGCAAAAATCCCTGATTCGTCAGTTGCGCCAGCACGTTGGTTTTGTTTTCCAGAACTTTAATTTGTTTCCGCATCGTACGGTGCTGGAAAACATTATTGAAGGGCCGGTGATTGTCAAAGGTGAACCTAAAGAGGAAGCCACGGCGCGCGCACGTGAGTTGTTGGCGAAAGTTGGCCTTGCAGGCAAAGAAACCAGCTATCCACGTCGTTTATCTGGCGGTCAACAGCAGCGTGTGGCGATTGCCCGAGCGCTGGCGATGCGCCCCGAGGTGATTTTGTTTGATGAGCCAACCTCGGCACTGGACCCAGAGTTGGTGGGCGAAGTCCTGAATACTATCCGCCAGCTGGCGCAGGAAAAGCGCACAATGGTGATTGTGACACACGAAATGAGCTTTGCCCGAGATGTTGCTGACCGCGCGATCTTTATGGACCAGGGGCGGATAGTAGAGCAGGGATCGGCGAAAGCGTTATTTGCCAATCCACAGCAGCCCCGTACCCGCCAGTTTCTCGAGAAGTTTCTACTGCAATAATAAGAAAAAATCAGCCCCGGTGAGTTAGTGACCGGGGCGAACCACTCTTCTGAAGACTCAATAAACGGTCAATAAATCAGCATAACTCATTAATAACATAAGAGAATGCGATGTCTTGCAAAAGTAATTCATTATCTGAATAATATAAATTATATATAAATCTTATTTATGTGATAGCTTGAGTTTTCAGTATAAATGATACTCACTCTCAGGGGCATTGCGGTTTACTATGCAGGATACGGATTTTTTTAGCTGGCGTCGCACAATGCTGTCGCGCTTTCAGAGGATGGAGGCCGCAGAAGAGGTCTACCATGAAATAGAGCTTCAGGCTCAGCAGCTCGAGTACGATTACTATTCGTTATGTGTTCGCCACCCGGTGCCATTCACGCGACCCAAAGTGGCTTTCTACACCAATTACCCTGAGTCGTGGGTTAGTTATTATCAGGCAAAAAACTTTCTCGCTATTGATCCCGTGCTCAACCCTGAAAACTTCAGTCAGGGCCATTTATTGTGGAATGATGACTTATTCAGTGAAGCCCAGCCATTATGGGAGGCTGCGCGTGCACATGGTTTACGCAGGGGAGTTACTCAGTATTTAATGCTACCGAACCGGGCGTTGGGATTTTTGTCATTTTCTCGTAGCAGTACGCGCGAAATACCTGTTCTTAGTGATGAGCTGCAATTAAAAATGCAGCTACTGGTGCGCGAAAGTCTGATGGCGCTGATGCGTTTAAATGATCAAATAGTGATGACGCCGGAGATGAATTTCAGTAAGCGGGAAAAGGAAATTTTGAAATGGACCGCGGAAGGTAAGACATCGGCAGAGATTGCGATGATCTTGTCAATCTCCGAGAACACGGTTAATTTTCATCAGAAAAACATGCAGAAAAAAATCAACGCGCCGAATAAGACCCAGGTTGCCTGTTACGCCGCCGCAACTGGCTTAATATGACCTCTATTACATTCTGCGTGCCAGGTGTAAAACCGGCTGAAAGGTGTGCTTTCAGCCGGTTTTATATTACTGACGGTAGGCCTGTTTAATTTGCTTAACCGTTTTGGAAAATACCGCAGCCTGGGTTTCGTCTTCGATCAGCGCAAGCTGTTTTTCCATCTTTAACATCACGCGGCCCGCGTCAGCTTGTCCCATCGCCTGCAGCATCAGCGTCAGCATCGCTTTCAGGCAGGAGACTTCATTTGCCAGTTCTTGATTATTCTCGGCAGTAGAAAAATCAGGCGTACTCATTTATTTTCCTCGTCATGTTGCAATGAAAATTTGCAGTAAAAAATGTTAAGGCGGCGGAGTATACCATAAGCTTTGCTAAAAATAGCAGTGGTTGTTTTTTGCTCACTGAATCATCATTGATATTAAATTAGTTAATATAGTGGTTAATAAATATTTATATCATGAATGTTTTTTGTGCGTATTTATTGAGTTAATTAATGTTACATATTCATGCTGATGATTTTTCATTTGTGCTGAATGAAGTCAATTTTTGTCACATTTCAGTCTAACCGGCAGGTTACAACGCTGCGGAAGCTTTTTGGTGACGGACGTGACCATAACTGCGGACAATCGAATTATCAAAAATGAGAGAAAAATCGAATACCCACCATTTTTAACGTTTCAAAGTTGCAATAAAACCCGCTAATATACGGATGACTAACTATCAGTAGCGTTATCCCTATTTCTGGAGATATTCCTTTGATCAACGTTCTACTTGTTGATGACCACGAACTGGTGCGCGCAGGGATACGACGCATTCTGGAAGATATAAAGGGTATTAAAGTCGTTGGTGAGGCTTCCTGTGGTGAAGATGCCGTTAAGTGGTGCCGGGCAAATTCCGTCGACGTGGTGCTAATGGACATGAGTATGCCTGGCATTGGCGGCCTTGAGGCGACGCGTAAAATCGCCCGTTCAACCGCAGATGTCAAAATCATCATGCTTACGGTTCACACCGAAAACCCTTTACCAGCAAAAGTTATGCAGGCTGGCGCTGCGGGCTATCTAAGCAAAGGTGCGGCCCCGCAGGAGGTGGTGAGCGCGATTCGTTCTGTCTATTCTGGGCAGCGTTATATTGCTTCTGACATTGCGCAACAAATGGCGTTAAGCCAGATCGAACCAGAAAAAACAGAAAGCCCATTTGCCAGTTTGTCTGAACGCGAATTGCAGATTATGCTGATGATTACCAAAGGCCAGAAGGTCAATGAGATTTCAGAACAGCTTAATCTCAGCCCGAAAACGGTGAACAGCTATCGCTACCGTATGTTCAGTAAATTAAACATTCATGGCGATGTTGAGCTGACTCACCTGGCTATTCGCCATGGTCTGTGTAATGCGGAGACGTTAACAAGTCAGTGAGTGTTCAGTTTGACGCAAAAGCGTTTTTAAAAACCGTCACCAGCCAGCCGGGCGTATATCGCATGTATGATGCTGGTGGTACGGTTATTTATGTCGGTAAAGCGAAAGACCTGAAAAAACGGCTTTCAAGCTATTTCCGTAGCAATCTCGCTTCGCGCAAAACGGAAGCGTTGGTCGCCCAGATCCAGCAAATCGATGTCACGGTGACTCATACTGAAACCGAAGCATTATTGCTGGAACACAACTACATCAAACTCTATCAGCCGCGTTACAACGTTTTGTTACGCGACGACAAATCTTACCCCTTTATCTTCCTCAGTGGCGATACACATCCACGTCTGGCGATGCATCGCGGTGCGAAGCACGCCAAGGGAGAGTATTTCGGCCCGTTCCCGAATGGTTATGCGGTGCGTGAAACTCTGGCGTTGTTGCAAAAGATTTTCCCCATTCGACAGTGCGAAAATAGCGTTTATCGCAATCGCTCGCGTCCATGTCTGCAATACCAGATAGGGCGCTGTCTTGGGCCGTGCGTGGCCCGGTTGGTTAGCGAAGAAGAGTATGCCCAGCAGGTTGAATATGTGCGCCTGTTTTTATTGGGTAAAGACGATCAGGTGCTTAAGCAACTGATTAGCCGCATGGAAACAGCCAGCCAGAATCTGGAGTTTGAAGAGGCGGCACGTATTCGCGACCAAATTCAGGCGGTGCGACGCGTCACCGAAAAACAATTTGTCTCTAATACGGGCGACGACCTTGATGTTATTGGCGTGGCGTTCGATGCTGGCATGGCATGTGTCCATGTTTTGTTTATTCGTCAGGGCAAAGTGCTCGGTAGTCGTAGCTATTTCCCGAAGGTGCCGGGCGGTACGGAACTGGGCGAAGTAGTGGAAACCTTTGTTGGTCAGTTCTATTTACAGGGCAGCCAGATGCGCACTCTCCCGGGAGAGATCCTGCTCGATTTTAATCTTAGCGATAAAACGCTGCTCGCCGATTCATTATCAGAACTGGCGGGGCGCAAGATTAACATTCAGACCAAACCGCGTGGCGACAGGGCGCGTTACCTGAAACTGGCGCGGACGAATGCAGCAACAGCGTTAACCACCAAACTTTCGCAGCAATCAACCGTTCATCAGCGACTGACAGCGCTTGCCAGCGTGTTGAAATTGCCGGAAGTGAAACGGATGGAATGTTTCGATATCAGCCATACGATGGGCGAACAAACCGTTGCCTCGTGCGTGGTGTTTGATGCTAATGGCCCACTGCGTGCGGAGTATCGGCGCTATAACATCAATGGCATTACGCCGGGCGATGATTATGCGGCGATGAATCAGGTGCTGCGTCGGCGTTATGGTAAAGCCATCGATGACAGTAAGATTCCGGACGTGATCCTGATTGATGGTGGCAAAGGACAACTTGCGCAGGCGAAAAATGTCTTCGCCGAGCTGGACGTCCCCTGGGATAAAAACCATCCGTTGTTACTTGGCGTTGCCAAAGGGGCCGACCGTAAGGCTGGGCTGGAAACATTGTTCTTCGAGCCTGAAGGCGAGGGCTTTAGCTTACCGCCAGATTCGCCTGCGTTGCACGTCATCCAGCATATTCGCGATGAATCACACGATCATGCGATTGGCGGACATCGCAAAAAACGGGCGAAGGTCAAAAATACCAGCACCCTGGAAACCATTGAAGGCGTCGGGCCAAAACGTCGGCAAATGTTGTTGAAATATATGGGCGGTTTGCAAGGTTTACGTAACGCCAGCGTCGAAGAAATTGCAAAAGTGCCGGGTATTTCGCAAGGTCTGGCAGAAAAGATCTTCTGGTCGTTGAAACATTGATGTCTCTGTAGCAACATAGGGGTAATCTTACTGACAACAGATAGTTACCCGTCATTATGCAATTTAATATCCCTACGTTGCTCACACTGTTCCGTGTCATCCTTATCCCATTCTTTGTATTGGTTTTTTATCTACCTGTTACCTGGTCGCCGTTTGCTGCCGCGCTCATTTTCTGCGTCGCGGCGGTGACTGACTGGTTCGATGGTTTTCTGGCGCGTCGCTGGAACCAGAGTACCCGTTTTGGTGCCTTCCTTGATCCAGTAGCAGACAAAGTGCTTGTCGCCATCGCCATGGTGCTGGTAACCGAGCATTATCATAGCTGGTGGGTGACCTTACCGGCGGCAACGATGATTGCCCGTGAAATTATCATTTCTGCTCTGCGTGAATGGATGGCTGAACTCGGTAAACGTAGCAGTGTGGCCGTATCCTGGATTGGTAAAGTCAAAACGACTGCCCAGATGGTCGCGCTGGCCTGGTTGCTGTGGCGCCCGAATATTTGGGTTGAGTACGCCGGTATTGCTCTTTTCTTTGTGGCTGCGGTGCTGACACTCTGGTCAATGTTGCAATATTTGAGCGCTGCTCGCGCAGATTTGCTTGATCAGTGATCGTTTCGACGCAAATTTCAGCAAACGATCAAAAGTGGTGAAAAATATCGTTGACTCAACGCGTCAGGTAAGTAGAATGCAACGCATCGAACGGCGGCACTGATTGCCAGACGATAATAAAATCAAGTGATTAGCTGATTGCTTGATGATTGCGGGAATAGCTCAGTTGGTAGAGCACGACCTTGCCAAGGTCGGGGTCGCGAGTTCGAGTCTCGTTTCCCGCTCCAGTTTAAAAGGCATCGGCATTAAGCGGGTGTCTGGCTGAAAAGCCTGAAGAATTTGGCGCGTTAACAAAGCGGTTATGTAGCGGATTGCAAATCCGTCTAGTCCGGTTCGACTCCGGAACGCGCCTCCAATTTTTCCCGAGCCCGGATGGTGGAATCGGTAGACACAAGGGATTTAAAATCCCTCGGCGTTCGCGCTGTGCGGGTTCAAGTCCCGCTCCGGGTACCATGGGAAAATAAGAATAAAATCAAAGCAATAAGCAGTGTCGTGAAACCACCTTCGGGTGGTTTTTTTGTATTTTCTTTTTCATTTCCGAAGATGCGTCCGAAGATCTCTGGACGCATCATCATTCATTTTCTCTGGCCACCAACTACGGGCACTACTTTAACTTTCCGGTCATAGGCAGCTGTCTGTCGTGGGTTCTTATGCCCGGAAATTGCTTGCTTCTCTTCCAGGCTGCCTTCCAGATCAGAGATACCTTTTGCTTTCAGATCATGAAATGTGAAGTCTATTTGCAGATGAGGATATTTTTCCTGTGCTGCCGCTTTGACATCACGCCAACGAGAATTAAAACCATCACGGGTGTACTTGCCTCCGGTAGTTCCATATAGCGCCGAATATGTTCAGGTTTGATTTTATCCGGGGCGATCTTCCCGAAGACAGGCAGAACTTTTCCGGAATATTTTGTGTAGTCTTTCCTGGTTTCAGCTGCCAAATTCAGTAAACCAATACACTCATACCAGACCTAAATAGCCTCGTCATCCAGCCTGAAAGTTATTGAGCAACGGTTAATAAGGGCGTTTTTTGTAGGTGTGCCAGTTGGTGGTTCTGAACTTCGGGTTTGCTACGTGACTGCATGTGTTGTCAGCAAATGCTTTAACTGGCCCTACAGCTCAGCAAAAGCTCAATTTTTTCATCAATGCCCAATTGGCGATGAGGATCACCAAAAATGACATATAACTTATATATACAGTACCAAATTCAAATTTCTCCCTATAAGATAGATCTCAATTCCGCGGATGTGGTTTACAAGGAAAGACGGTCAACATGCATCGCACTATTTCTGAGTTTTATCGCATTCCCCCTTTACTTATTCGGGCGCTAAAAAGCGGAGTCTCCTCCGTAGTGGAGTTTCATCTCAGCAGGGGATTGCCGAAAGATTCACGAGATTCTCTGGGAAATAGCCCATTGATGATCGCAGCCCAGAATGGTCATTTCGCTATTTGCGAAATGTTGTTGTGCGAGGGTGTCGATGTAGAACATCGAAACGACCTCGGGTTGTGTGCCAGTGACCTCGCGCAGGAGCAAACGTTGCGCGATCTGTTGGCCCGTTATCGACAATCTCCTTCGCCTGCCGGGCAGCAACCTGCAGGGGAGCCAGTTGAAATTGAAGCCAAAGCCGAATCAGATGTTGACGTTGAAACAGAGCCTCCCGAAACCGAAGCCGCAATGGATTTTATGCAATGGGATGCTGAAGTCGAATCGGAACCCGCCGAAGATAATCTGACATTACGACAAGCTTCCGCGAAGGCTCAGCAATTATTATCACACTATCGCCCGAAAGATGACTCTGCAGAGTGGAGCGATATCGAACTCACCCTCCCTGATCCACCGACACCAGTTTCTCACTCCCCGCAAAATTACCCTTGTCTCTCAACGTTGCTCACCGGCGCACTGGATACCGGTCGTGTCTCTGTGCGTGACATCCGGCATGCCGGGGAAGAGGATTTCGGTATGCCGTGGTCTGAATTCCGGCTCAGCGTAGAGGCATTGATTAGGGACTTACCGACGATTGTGGATGGCGATGATACTTTTCCGGAAAGTGACGCCTGTGGGGAATTAGCGGCGAGTGATGATCTCGAGCCCTGGTTTGACGCTTTCGGGGCATTGCGGCAGCCCGGTATATTTGAACGTTATCTTGTGGACATTCGGCAATGGGATGTTGTCGATAAAACAAAGGAAGAGCGATTCGGGCAGCGCATGGATACGGCGCTTATCAATTTGATGACGATCCTGGCGGGATTACCCGAAGCAGAATATCTTCAGTTGCTGCATCCGTATCGCCTTCCGCCGCCAGCGCCTGAGAAAACTGAAGAGGAAGACTACGAGGAAGAAGCGGATGAGGAGATCTCTTCCGCAGCCGATGACGATTACGATGACGCCATCAGCTTTAACGATCTGCTCTTTCTGCTTAGAAGTGGGAAAGCAGAAGAGTACCAGGATAATCATATCCCCCGCCCGGAGTACGCAGACCTGCAACAGATAGTCGAGCGCGCCCAAAAGCTCATCCCTGATGAATGCCTTAAAGTGAGTCTGTATGTCAGTAATTACAGAGACGCATGGGAGGGATTAATCCACGCCAATTTACGTCTTGTAGTCGCGATTGCGAAAAAACACTGCGGGCGAGGATTAGATATTGAGGACCTGATCCAGGAAGGTAATTTGGGTTTGATCAAGGCAGTTGAAAAATTCGACTATCGGCGTGGATTTAAATTCTCCACCTATGCCTCCTGGTGGATCCGCCAGAAAATCACCCGTGCGATTGCCGATCAGGCGCAGCTCATTCGTTTACCCGTTCACTTCTATGATCAATTCAGACGCTGGCGGAGCAGTCGGGATCAGCTGCTGCATCGCCAGGGGATAACGCCCCTCCTTAGACAGTTGCAGGAAATGACCGACCTGTCAGAGCGTCAACTTCTTCAGATGGCTAAATATGAAGAACAGACGGTGCTGATTGGTGATTTTCATGATGACGCCCAGGACCTGTCGGGAGACGTGCTGTTGACCAGAAGGGATTTCACCAGTGCTCCTGTTCAGTCTCTGGAGCTAAGAGAACATATTTCATCGGTTCTGGATACGCTGTTGCCACGCGAAGCACAGATCATAAAAATGCGTTTTGGTATCGGTATGACGCAAGATTTCACGCTGGAAGAGGTGGGTAAACAGTTTGATGTCACGCGAGAAAGGATACGTCAGATAGAAGCCAAAGCGCTCCGTAAGCTCCGCTATCACAGCCGGGCGTCGAAATTAGGCGGCTTTGTCGAACAATGGGAAACCGCGTTGAGCGAGATGCAGGAAGAAGAAGAATGACGACCATGCGCCATGCGCCACCGAATGCAGCTATTATGATCGAAGCGCTGCGGGGACTCGGTTACAACACCGCCACCGCACTGGCTGATATCATCGACAACAGTATTAGTGCCGGTGCTCGTAAGGTCGATCTGACCTTTCACTGGCGTGAGTCGGATAGCTATATCGTGGTTCGGGATAATGGTTGCGGCATGTCGGCCGCTGAACTGGATGTTGCGATGCGGCTGGGTGTCAAAAACCCGCTGACAAAGCGCCCGGGACACGATCTGGGCCGCTTCGGTCTTGGACTCAAAACCGCCTCCTTTTCGCAATGTCGCCGTCTGACTGTCTCCTCCAAAAAAGAGGGGATAACGACTGTCCTGCGGTGGGATCTGGACATTCTCGCCGCCAGTACGGACGACGGTTGGTATTTGCTTGAAGGTGCTGACCCAGGAAGTCAGGATGCGTTAGCAAATGCGGAACCTGACTCCCAGGGTACGCTAGTGCTGTGGGAAGTTTTAGACCGAATTGTCACACCCGGTTACGGTGAGAAAGATTTCCTCAATCTGATGGATGGCGTTGAACAACATCTGGCGATGGTATTTCACCGATTCCTTGAGGGGCACTCTCCCCGGCTCACTCTCACCCTTAATGGTCGCAAAATTAAAGCCTGGGATCCCTTTCTCAGCGGGCATCCTTCCAAGCCCTGGCATTCGCCTTTGGCAATGGCGCCAGGTGCTCCTGCCGTGAAGGTGGAGTGTCATGTTCTGCCGCATCAGGATCATCTGACGACGCAGGAGTATCAACAGGCTCAAGGACCGGCAGGATGGACGGCTCAGCAAGGATTCTATGTATATCGGAATGAGCGATTGCTGGTCGCGGGCAACTGGCTTGGACTCGGTAGCCCCCGGGCCTGGACGAAAGATGAAACCCACCGCCTTGCGCGGATCCGTCTGGATATCCCTAATGATGCCGACATAGACTGGAAGATTGATATTCGTAAGTCGATGGCGCGCCCGCCGGTTTCGCTGCGTCCCTGGTTATCCCAACTGGCGCAATCAACACGCGATCGTGCGGTAAGGACATTTGCAAAACGCGGGAAAATGAATAAGCGCAAGCCCGGGGAGGAACTCGTTCATCTCTGGCAAGCTCAGAAGACGCAATCCGGTGTTCGTTACCAGATTTCGTTACAACATCCTGTCATCAGCAATGTCCTTTCCCTGGCTGGTGAATTATCCCCACAAATTCAGGCCATGCTAAGACTGATTGAGGAAACCGTTCCTGTTCAGCAAATCTGGCTTGATACGGCTGAGACAAAAGAGACGCCGCGAACAGGCTTTGAAACCGCACCGCCCGCAGAGGTGTTGTCCGTATTGCAGGTCATGTACCAGACTATGGTTGGACAGCAGGCGATGTCACCAGCGCTGGCGAAACAGCACCTGCAAAATATGGAACCCTTCGATAATTATCCCGAATTAATTGCACAACTCCCCGACGATCAACATGAGAAATCGCTATGAGTCTTAATCCCCTGGATGACACGCAGCTGAGCGTATTGCAGATTGTGCAAACGTTCCTGCAAAGTCAGGATAAAAGCACGATCACGCCCGGTATTCTGCGCCAACATATTGATATGGTTTGTCAGATGAAACCTGAGTGGAGCAGCCTTGATAGCCGTGAGATTCTGGTCGAAGAGTTGATCCGCCGTTACAGCATCTGGATGGGGGAAGATTCTTCTCTGAGTAATGACGAAGGCCATCAACCCTGGTTGACCGCTGATGCGAAACGCGAATGGCGCTACTGGCATCGATATCGCCAGTGGCTTGGCAAAACGATGCCCTGGGGAGTCCTGGATACCCTGGACCGTTCAACGGATCGTGTTCTTGGATTACTTGAGCAACCGGGGCGGGAAGGGCGCTGGGACCGGCGTGGACTGGTGGTCGGCCATGTTCAGTCGGGGAAAACCAGCCACTATACCGGTCTAATCTGTAAAGCCGCGGATGCGGGATATAAGATAATCATTGTGCTCGCTGGTTTGCATAATAACCTTCGATCGCAGACCCAAATGCGTCTTGATGAAGGATTTCTTGGTTACGAGACAAGTCCACTCAGAGAAAAAGTGACCATCATTGGGGTGGGCGATATTGATAGCGATCCTGTCATTCGTCCCAATTATGTCACCAACCGATCTGAAAAGGGCGACTTCAGTGCCGGAGTGGCTAAGAATCTGGGAATCAGCCCCGAGCAACGGCCCTGGCTGTTCGTGGTAAAGAAAAATAAGTCTATTTTGAAACGTCTGCATACCTGGATTGAAAACCATGTAGCCACCAGCGTTGATCCCGTCACCGGAAAGCGTTTTGTTTCGGAATTACCGTTGCTGATGATTGATGATGAAGCGGATAACGCCTCAGTTGATACAGGGGAAATCGTCTACGATGACGATGGAAAACCGGATGCTGAACATCAGCCAACGGCAATCAATAGCCTGATTCGTAAGCTGTTGATGCAGTTCAGCCGAAAGGCGTATGTCGGCTATACCGCCACGCCCTTTGCCAATATTTTTATTCACGAGAGCAATGAAACGCGTGATGAAGGCCCGGATTTGTTCCCTTCCGCCTTTATCATTAATCTCGGCGCTCCCTCTAACTACATCGGCCCTGCGAGGGTATTTGGGCGGGCCGCCGCGGAAGGGCGGACCGGTGAACTGCCTTTGATCAGGCGGGTGAGCGATCATTGCAGCGATGACGGAAAAAGAGGGTGGATGCCGGTTTCTCATAAGAGCTCGCACTATCCCACACTGGATACGCTAACTCATTTCCCGGACTCGTTAAAACACGCCATCGATAGCTTTTTGCTGGCGTGCTGTGTCAGAGAATTACGTGGTCAGGGAGAAAAACACAGTTCGATGCTGGTCCATGTGACCCGCTTCAATAAAGTGCAATCGGTTGTTTATGAAAATATTGATGCCTACATTCAGGACGTGAGGCAGCGACTGACGCGAAAGATTGGACACGAACCTTTTTTACATCAGCTTGAGTCACTCTGGCAGGCCGATTTTTTGCCGACGAGTCAGGTGATCCGCGACGTTATGCCGCAGCAGTTTCCGGACGACGCCTTTGAGTGGCGGGAGATCGTCGACAAGCTATATACCGTGATCGAAAACGTGTCGGTAAGAATGATAAACGGAACGGCGAAGGATGCGCTTGATTATTCGGACAGTGCGACAGGTTTAAAAGTCATTGCGATTGGCGGAGACAAACTGGCTCGAGGGCTAACGCTTGAGGGATTATGCACCAGTTATTTTTTACGCGCCTCCCGCATGTATGACACGTTAATGCAGATGGGACGTTGGTTTGGTTATCGCCAGGGATATCTGGATGTATGCCGGCTTTATACCACCGATGAGCTGATTGAATGGTTTGAGCACATTGCGGATGCATCGGAAGAGCTGAGAGAAGAGTTTGACAATATGGTTGCCAGCGGCGGAACCCCACGTGATTTTGGGCTAAAAGTGAAATCACACCCGGTGTTAATGGTGACATCCCCCTTAAAAATGCGTAGCGCGCGCTCACTATGGCTCTCTTTCAGTGGCACGGTGGTCGAAACGATTTCGTTGTTTAAAGAGCCGGAGTACCACAAGCGTAACTATGCGGCCTTCCAGCATCTGACCGGGCGCGTCGGCGCTGGTGCGCCGATACCTGAGAGACGGCGCGGAGAGAAGATTGAAAAATGGAAAGGGGTCATTTGGCAAAACGTCTCTCCCGAGCCGATCATTGATTTCTTATCGGAATATGAAACCCACACTCAGGCCAGGAAGGCCAACAGCAAACTGCTGGCGGATTTCATTGTGCGGATGAATCGTGTCGATGAACTTACCCAATGGACGGTGGCGGTTATTGGGGGGGGCGTCGATCGTCATCATGATGTCTGTGGCTTCCCGGTCCCGCTTATGATGCGTAAAACGTCTGAGGGGGTCACTGACCGCTATTCCATTGGCCGTTTACTTTCCCCACGCGATGAAGGGATTGACTGCGATGAATCGACCTGGCTTGCCGCGCTGGCAGAAACGCGGCGTATTTTTCATGCTGATCCCGGACGCAATGAAGGGCGAGAGGAGCCCGTCATTCCTGGTGGCGTAGTACTGCGTCGGATTAAAGGATTTGGCATAAACGACATCCCGGCACAGCGTCAAAAAGGGCTACTGCTCATTTACTTACTGGACCCGCAACAGGCATTGTCGCCAGCGGAATATCAGGATGATGCCTTGCCTGTGGTGGCTTTTGGCATCAGTTTTCCGGGAAGTAGCAGTGGGGTAACGGTGGAGTACAAAGTGAACAACGTACTGTGGGAGCAAGAGTATGGTGCGGCTGAGTAAAGATGATCTGCTGGCGGCCTGGAAAGCCTTAGACCGATCTCAGATAGACGAACAGCACGGCGCTCAGGGCTGGCGCGGGATTCGGCTTTTTACACACCAGGGTTGTAACTTTCATGCCGGACGTCGTCAGCCTGATAATGAAGAAATGCTGATTGCCGTGTTTCCTCATCCTCTTTCGCCGGGGTCGACGGCGCTGCCGTCCTGTAAAGGATTTCGCGTTGAGATGACTGGAACAGAGGAGGGGCGGCAGAACGGTTTGATGATCCGTCGCCAGCAAACGGGGAATGCGGATGTTTTTACGACGATGATTCTGGATATTCTCCATTCGCTCCTGAACGTTTCTGAACCGCGTCTATTTGAAACCCTGCTTCGTCGGATTCGTTTATGGCAGGCGTTTATGGAACGCGATACCCGTCCACTCAGCCACGAAGAAGAAGTGGGGTTAATCGGGGAATTGACGTGTCTGGAGCGGTTGATCGAGAGCGGTCTTGCGTCGTCAACGGCAGTCGAAGCATGGGTAGGCCCGCAGCATGGCCTACAGGATTTTGAACTCGATGAACGCGCCATTGAGGTAAAAAGCACCACTGCAGAGCAGGGTTTTTGCGTAACCATCCACGCTCTGGAACAACTGGACTGGCAGCGACCTGGCTCGCTCATGTTATGCGGTTTGCGCTTCAGCGAGCATCCTACCGGCGCGACCCTGAATCACCTCATTCACCGTCTTCGTCAGCGGTTTGAGGGAAACGCTCCGGCGACCTGTCTTTTTGAGGGATCGCTTTGTCACGTCGGATATTTCACTGAACATGCTGAATTCTATACACGTCATTTCTTGCTGACAGAGGCGTTCGCACTCCCCATTGAAGCGGATTTTCCCTCTTTGACGCATGCCAATGTCCCGTTGCCGGTGGTGAGTGCGTGCTATCAACTCGAACTCCAGACACTTATTCCCCAGGCTCAAAATTTTAACCATTGCTTGTCAGACTTTGCAGGATTACCACATGGAACTTATTGATTTTTTACGTCAAACCCAGAATGAGATTCGCAAGGAATATCAGGATCAAATGGCGCAGCCTGGGGTAGAGTCGCCTTTTCCGGAGCTGATTTTTACCGATATTGTTATGCGTCATATGGCCGAGATCGGCATGACATTCGACGATGCTGAGACGTGTCACTTTATGGCGAAAGTCAGTGGACACAATGTGCGTCTCAGCGGTTATGCCTTCTCAGAAGATGGCGATCAACTTGACCTTTTTGTCAGTATTTATCACGGTAGCGACGAGCTTTGTCACGTCCCGGATGCTGAGACAAAAGCGATTGCCGGTCACTGCATTCAATTTTTGCAGAAGTGCGTTGACGGTAAATTATCATCCACGCTCGATCAATCCAATGATGCCTGGCAACTGGTGACGACCATCGAACAGTCGTATACGGAACTGGAGCAAATCAGAATCTATGTTCTGACTGATGGTCAGGTGAAAACCCGATGGTATCAGTCCCGAGACGTGGCCGGTAAAACTATTAAATTAGAGGTTATGGACATTGTCCGCCTGTTCAACCACTGGCAGGAGGGTAAGCCACGCGACGAACTGCAGGTTAATTTTGATGAGGTAGCGGGTGGCGCACTCCCCTGCGTCTGGATCCCGGATGAAATGGGTGAGTACGATTATGCGCTGACGGTGGTTCCGGGCGAGACGCTGCGATTTATCTATGAAAAATATGGCAACCGGATTCTGGAAGCGAACGTTCGCTCATTTTTGAGCCAGACGGGGAAAGTCAACAAGGGGATTCGCGACACTTTACGTGAGCAGCCTGAGCGTTTTATGGCTTATAACAACGGCATTGTGATTGTTGCTGATCAGGTCAGGCTTGGTGAAGCGCCGGGAGGTGGCCCCGGTATTGCGTGGATGCAGGGGATGCAGATTGTCAACGGTGGGCAGACTACGGCTTCCATGTTTTTCACCAAAAAGAAATTTCCGGCAACCAATCTGCGTAACGTGCGTGTACCCGCAAAAGTCATTGTGCTGAAACAGACGAATAATGCACAAGAGGAGATGCTAATTGCGGATATTTCGCGCTTCTCGAATAGCCAGAACAAAGTCAATATTTCCGATCTGTCAGCCAATCGACCGGTACATGTACAGCTGGAAAAAATGGCAAACACAGTGTATTGCCCGGACGGATACAGCCGTTGGTTTTACGAGCGAGCGAACGGCAGTTATAAGGTTATGCTGGAACGGGAAGGTAAAACACCCGCTGGAATCAAACGGCTAAAAGACGCGATACCTCCCTCTCGTCGAATAACGAAAACGGATTTCGCAAAATATCACTGTGCCTGGCTCCAGCGTCCGGATTTAGTCAGCCTTGGCGGACAGAAGAACTTTGCCGCATTAATGACGATGATCGACAAGGATACTGAGCGTTATGGGAATGAATTGAACATTGAGAGTTTTAAAAATTACATCGCGCAGGCCATTATTTATAAGAAAGCCTATAAGCTGATTAATTCACTTTTCCCAGCATTTAAGGCGAATATCGCCGCCTATACGGTGGCCGCCTATTCACATCTTTATGGCAACCAAACGGATCTGGCAGAGATCTGGAATCAACAAGGCATTGATAAAACGATGGGGAACCGCCTTGTCAGCTTAGCCTATCGGGTGAATAGTCTTCTGGCTGAATCCGCGAATGGCAGGATGATTTCGGAGTGGGCGAAGAAACCTGAATGCTGGGAGTATGTGCGCAGTAAAATCTATTTCTCCGTACTTGAAAAAATGGAAGATCACATGAGTAGTTAAATTGTCCACTGAGTTCATTATTGAAGCCCTGCGTGTGTATTATGGGTTGCTCGCTGCGGGGCTTTGTTGAATAAACCGAACTTTTTCTTAGTTGAAGACTCAGATTACACATCATCTTTCTTTAAAATATTCTCAGGCAGGAAACTGTTCTCCTGAGCTGTTCCTGTGCACAACATTATCCATGCCTATCTATTTACTGCCAGGCCAATTACAGTAAAGTAGAGGGGCAATTTCAGCAAAGTTTCGCAATGCACTGCTATATAACTCATAGAGTGTGCTTAGGGTTTAAAATCCCCTGGAAGCAGTGTCGTGAAACCACCTTCGGGTGGTTTTTTTGTGTCTGCAACTTGTCGTTACACCCTCTCTGATTTTTAATCTCCGGGTAATCCACTCGAAAAGTATCTCTATGCCAGACCGACATGTAATATAGGCGCTGGCGAGTCGAGATCCACAAGGAAAAGCGTATGAAAACTGGACCGTTAAACGAAAGTGAGTTGGAATGGCTGGATGATATCTTGACCAAATACAACACAGACCACGCCATCCTTGATGTGGCAGAGCTGGACGGTTTGTTGACGGCGGTGTTGAGTTCTCCGCAAGAAATTGAACCAGAACAGTGGCTGGTTGCTGTGTGGGGTGGGGCGGATTATGTGCCGCGCTGGGCGTCAGAGAAAGAGATGACGCGCTTTATGAACCTGGCGTTTCAACATATGGCCGATACTGCAGAGCGCCTCAATGAGTTTCCTGAACAGTTTGAACCGTTATTTGGTCTACGAGAAGTTGACGGTAGGGAGCTGACGATTGTCGAAGAGTGGTGCTTTGGCTATATGCGTGGCGTTGCGCTTTCTGACTGGTCAGCATTGCCTGACTCATTAAAACCGGCGCTTGAAGCGATTGCGCTGCATGGTTCTGAGGAAAACTTCGAGCGCGTAGAGAAGATGTCGCCAGAAGCGTTTGAAGAAAGCGTGGATGCCATTCGACTGGCGGCGCTTGATTTGCATGCTTACTGGATGACGCATCCTCAGGAAAAAGCTGTTCAGCAACCGATTAAAGCTGAAGAAAAACCTGGTCGTAACGACCCTTGCCCATGTGGTAGTGGCAAGAAATATAAGCAGTGCTGCCTGCATTAAGAGGCTATATTGGGTGTCAGAATTAACTCTGGCACCCATGTTTTAAGGATGCGGACAAAAATCTGGACTATGTCCATATACACGGCAAAGCGTTTATCCCACTTCTGGCAACAATCCTGCCGCAATCAAAAATTGCACACCAATCACACCAATGCCACAGATAAACACCAACACCAGTGCGGGACGTCCACCTTTCACCCGATAGCTTGCTTGTGGATTATGCTTCCTGCTCTGCCAGGTCAGCAGTGAAGGAATTATCAACGCCAGTACTGCCAGCGCTACGCCAGCATACCCGAGCGCCATTACAAAACCACGTGGATAAAACAGCGCAAACGCCAGTGGCGGCAGAAAGGTAATTACACCGGTTTGCAGTCTTCCACCAACGGTATTGGAACGCTGAAACAAATCCGCCAGATAATCAAATAAGCCTAACGCTACGCCCAGAAAAGATGTGGCGAGGGCTAAATCAGCGAATAAATGCACTGCCAACTCGACATGCGGCGAGGCCACCACTTCGCGTAATGCCTGTAACAGCCCATTTAATCCAGCATGATTCGCCAGCAGTCCCATAAAGGTTGTTGAATCAATGCTGCCCAGAGTCGCCAGTTGCCAGAAAATATATGCCACCAGAGGGATCGCGCTACCGGTAATAAACACCCAGCGCAATTTACGAATGTTGCCATCCATATAGCTGACGATGCTCGGTACGCTACCGTGAAAACCAAACGAGGTAAAAATCACCGGAATTGCAGACAATGCCAGACCCTGTTGCAGTGGCAGCGTTAGCAGATTGATATTATGAATATGTGGTAGCAGCAATACCAGCATTAGCACCAGGAAAATAATCTTGGCGCTGAACAAAAAACGGTTAAACAAATCGACCAGCGACGTCCCAACACAAACCACACCACCGGCAACAAAAGTAAACAACAGCACACCAGCGGTTGTGGTCATTGAAATGCCTGTCCAGTCGCTGATGCTGGAGGCGAGCAATTCACCGGCACCGCTGATATATGCTGCGGTCAGGGCATACATTAAAAACATCATACTGAAGCCGGTCAGCCACTGACCGTAGCGGCCCAGATAGCGTTTTGCCAGCGTACCTAAGCCGGTATCTGCAGGGACATGCTGATACACTTCCAGCAGTAACAGCGCGGTGTAACACATCAAGGCCCACAGGCCAATTAACAATGTCAGAGTGACGGTAAAACCGACGCCAGCCGCTGCCAGCGGCATTGCCAGCATACCTGCGCCAATTGTGGTTCCCGCCACGATAAAAACACTTCCCAGAGTTCTGTTTTTCACGCTTTCTTCTGTCCTGACGATCTTTATGAGTGATATCTGCGGCGCAGGTTAAGGCATTATCCAAACTTCGTCAAATCGACGTTACATCTAGTGTAAATAAAAATGTACGATAAATGCATTCAGAACTGAGCTGGCGCAAAGCCATAAGGCGCGGGGATCGTTACGCTATGCTTTTCTTGAGGAGGAACGATGGAATCGATTCACGGTCATGAAGTGTTAAATATGATGATTGAATCAGGTGAGCAATATACGCACGCCAGCCTGGAAGCGGCGATCAAAGCGCGTTTTGGTGATCAGACACGTTTTCATACTTGCTCGGCTGAAGGGATGACTGCGGGAGAGTTGGTGGCTTTTCTGGCGGCAAAAGGCAAATTTATTCCCTGTGAAGAGGGGTTCTCAACCGATAAAAGTAAGATTTGTCGTCACTAATCTGAAACGGCGGCAGAAAATCTGCCGCCAGAGAAGATTAGTTTTGTGCGTCGAGGGTAGAGAGTTCTTTATCGATGAAATAAAGTCCTTCGCCGCTTTTCCCCGCCAGGCTCAATTTATCAATAATAGATTTGAACAATTTCTCTTCTTCGTGTTGTTCAGATACATACCATTGCAGGAAATTGAACGTTGGGTAGTCCTGATTGGTCATTGCAGCATGAGCCAGTTCGTTAATTTTTTGCGTAATTAATTGTTCGTGTTTATAGGTTTCCTGGAATAATTCATCAAGTGAAGAATATTCAGCAAACGGTGATTCAACGGTATTAATTCGCGGTAAATTTCCGGTATCGGTCAGGTAATCAAACAGACGCTGCATATGCGTCATCTCTTCCTGGGCGTGGCGACGCAGAAACGCGGCAGCACCTTCGAAGGTGTGATAGCTGCACCATGCGCTCATTTGCTGATAAAGCAGTGAAGAGTAGAGTTCCAGGTTCATCTGCTCATTAAGTTTTTCAATCATTTCTGGTTTCAGCATGATAGTGCTCCACAAAGGTTATATTTGTTGCTGTGGCGCCACTATAATTTGTTATTTTATTATTTGCAAAAGGTAAAATATTAAATTCAATTATTAAAAATGCGAATGTGAATAAAACGCATTAACGCTATTTGTGATGTTAATTAACCAGCGAAGCCTCCCTCGCTGATTAAAATCTTTATTGATAAGCCGAGGGTGTTAAGTATCGGCACTGATACGATAGTGTAAATTGCGTATTCAGACATAATGATCCCGCAAACAAACTACAGTTACTTACAGGTTGCCCAAACGCAAAGGCGCGGTTAAATCCAACCTGCTGACATGCGCGGTTCGCGATTCCCTGATCGAGATAGTTGTCAGTGCGGGCGTGTTGTAAAAAAGCCTGATTATAAACGAGGCGTACAATGCCACTCGTGGCGTCAACATCGCTCAGGTGAGCCTGACGAGTTACGGTACAGCCCGCTACTGTTAAAAGTGAAAAAACAATTATCAGATGTTTCATGTCACAGCCTGAAGAGGGAGAAGAAACAGGTATTGTACTTGTGGACACAGCCAGGCTATGGACAGAAAAGACGACGGATTAGCGCTATTCCTTGCTTTCTGCAGAATGTACACGCCTTGTGGTTATCATTTACGTAACATCAAAGTGGTATTTATGTGATTTGTATCACATAAAGATTGATTTTTGTGATGGGTGTCATATTATAAGCAGCAAGAACAATAACATCTGCATAACAAATAATCGGAGTGGCGCGATGAAACTGCGTAAGATCCTGAAAAGCATGTTCAATAATTATTGCAAGACGTTCAAAGACGTACCGCCTGGCAATATGTTCAGATAACAAAAAAACCTGCTTCGGCAGGTTTTTTTGTACCCTGATGCGGGCTGATGTGACTATCGTTGAGGAAGGGAAGCCGCTACTATAACGGCTTTCAAAATGCTATCAGGAGTTTAGGATGTCCCAGCCGCTGAATGCCGATCAGGAACTGGTTTCTGATGTTGTTGCTTGCCAGTTGGTGATCAAACAAATTCTCGACGTGCTCGATGTGATCGCGCCTGTTGAGGTACGTGAAAAAAGGTCCAGCCAGCTGAAGAATATTGATTTTACTCACCATCCGGCTGCTGCTGACCCAGTCACTATGCGCGCTATTCAAAAAGCCATCGCGTTGATTGAGCTAAAGTTCACCCCACCAAACGAATCCCATTAAAAAAACCGCTGCCTCAGTAATGTGAGGCAGCGGTTTTCACCACTTTTTTGTATTCGGCGCATCTTTTTATGCGCCGATTTTATTAATGTATCTGATGCGACACGACATTCAGAACATGCTGGTCGGTCTGGACAGGGCACATACCGGCCAGTTTCGCACTGCGTACTTCATCAAGAATGGTTTGCAGTAAGAGGCCATCGTGCTGCTGTTCTTTTTCCAGATCGCGCAGAAAATCGACAGTAGAATCATCATTCAATTCTTTAGCTTCATTTGCTAATTGCGCCAGCGTGCTTGAACGCTGCTCATATTCTTCCAACGTTTTTTGGAAGAGTTCTTCCAGAGAGTTCAGTTTTTCTCCAGGTACATCAATGGCTTTAACGATGGGCGTCGCTCCGACACTTTTCATGAAGTTAAACATGCGCATCATTTGAGTCACGTTACTTTGTGCCTGGGAGCGAAGAAAAGTCGCGGTGCCATTCAGACTTTGTTCAGAACACCAGTTGCTCAGGTGAAGGTAGAGATTGGATGCATAAAACTCGCGGTTCATTTGGGTGTTGAGTTTGAGAAGCATTCCAGTGGTTGCCATACCTAATATCCTTATATCCAGAAGACGAGAGGTGCAAGATAAATCAAAACACCGTAATTACTGTTTGCAGAATAATTCCTTTCTGCGGGTCCGAAATGTGATCCTGGAGTCAATTCTGACGATGATCTGAAATAAGCATAACGTCTGAAGCATTATAAGAAAATCCTTAAATCACCAAGTTTATATTTTTTTACATTTCATTGATTAGGGTTATTGATTTGCAATAACTCTCAATGTTGTGAATTTCTGGATGTTATTGATATTAAATGAATTTATCAATTTCATGATGCTGTTCTTATATTTTCAGTTATTTTTTCAGTTTTGCGATGATGCTCGCATTATGGATTTATCCTTCATTAATGAAGGTGGTGATAATTAACAGCGAAAGGAATTTTGTCTGGAGTTTTTATTCTTCTTACATCATTCACCATTCAGCTGTAATGAGCAGCTTCTTGCCCGAGCAAATTAGATTAAAAAGAAGACACGCCAGAGCTATCAAATGATGCCACAAGGATTTCCAGGCTAATCTTATGGACTAATCTGCTAAGTCATTTCTCATTTGTCATACAATTGACGTCTTCCGTATGTCTTTTATTGCTAAATTCATGCACGTTCTCACTGTAATTCTGCGGTGTGATATTGCTCTCCTATGGAGAATTAATTTCTCGCTAAAACTATGCCAACACAGTCACTTATCTTTTCGCCAAAGGTAATGCTTTGTTTTCCGATTGAATTAACAAAAGTTCTTAGGTTTTGCCCTACACAAAATGATGCTAAAGCTGGAGATAACCATGCACAAATTTACTAAAGCTCTTGCAGCCATCGGTCTGGCTGCCGTTATGTCACAATCCGCTATGGCGGAAAATTTGAAACTCGGTTTCCTGGTGAAGCAACCAGAAGAACCGTGGTTTCAGACTGAATGGAAGTTTGCCGATAAAGCCGGGAAAGATTTAGGCTTTGAAGTTATTAAGATAGCCGTACCTGATGGCGAAAAAACACTGAACGCTATTGATAGCCTGGCAGCCAGTGGCGCGAAAGGTTTTGTTATCTGTACTCCGGACCCGAAATTGGGTGCAGCCATCGTGGCGAAAGCGCGTGGCTACGATATGAAAGTTATTGCCGTGGATGATCAGTTTGTTAATGCCAAAGGTAAGCCGGTTGATACCGTTCCATTGGTGATGATGGCGGCGACGAAAATTGGCGAACGTCAGGGCCAGGAACTGTATAAAGAGATGCAGAAACGTGGCTGGGATGTGAAAGAAAGCGCCGTAATGGCGATTACTGCCAACGAACTGGATACCGCCCGTCGTCGTACCACCGGTTCTATGGATGCGCTGAAAGCCGCCGGATTCCCGGAAAAACAAATCTATCAGGTTCCTACCAAATCTAACGATATTCCGGGGGCGTTTGACGCCGCCAACTCAATGTTGGTTCAGCATCCTGAAGTTAAACACTGGTTGATCGTCGGTATGAACGACAGCACCGTGCTGGGTGGCGTACGCGCGACGGAAGGTCAGGGCTTTAAAGCAGCTGATATTATCGGTATCGGTATTAACGGTGTGGATGCGGTGAGCGAACTGTCAAAGGCACAGGCTACGGGTTTCTATGGTTCACTGCTACCAAGTCCGGACGTTCATGGCTATAAATCCAGCGAAATGCTTTACAACTGGGTAGCAAAAGACGTTGAACCGCCAAAATTCACTGAAGTTACCGACGTGGTGCTGATCACGCGTGACAACTTTAAAGAAGAACTGGAGAAAAAAGGTTTAGGCGGTAAGTAATCTGCCGGAAAAATTCCCCTCTGCGTTATGCAGAGGGGGTGTAAAACGACCAGTGATTCACGGAGACGTTATGCAACAGTCTACCCCGTATCTCTCATTTCGCGGCATTGGTAAAACCTTTCCAGGCGTCAAGGCGCTTACGGATATCAGTTTTGACTGTTATGCCGGTCAGGTTCATGCATTGATGGGTGAAAATGGCGCCGGAAAATCAACACTTTTAAAAATCCTTAGTGGAAACTATGCGCCAACCACGGGTTCTGTAGTGATTAATGGGCAGGAAATGTCCTTTTCCGATACCACCGCAGCACTGAATGCGGGTGTCGCGATTATTTACCAGGAACTGCATCTCGTGCCGGAAATGACCGTCGCGGAAAACATCTATCTCGGCCAGCTTCCTCATAAAGGCGGCATCGTGAACCGTTCACTGCTGAATTATGAAGCTGGGATACAGCTCAAACATCTGGGTATGGATATTGACCCGGATACACCGCTGAAATATCTCTCCATTGGGCAATGGCAGATGGTTGAAATTGCCAAAGCTCTGGCACGTAACGCCAAAATTATCGCTTTTGATGAACCAACCAGCTCCTTATCCGCGCGTGAAATAGACAATCTGTTTCGCGTCATTCGTGAACTGCGAAAAGAGGGACGGGTGATCTTATACGTTTCTCACCGTATGGAAGAAATTTTTGCGCTCAGCGATGCCATCACTGTCTTTAAAGATGGTCGTTACGTCAAAACCTTTACCGACATGCAGCAGGTAGATCATGACTCGCTGGTACAGGCAATGGTTGGTCGCGACATCGGCGATATCTACGGCTGGCAACCGCGCAGCTACGGCGAGGAGCGGTTGCGTCTGGATGCGGTAAAGGCACCAGGCGTGCGTACGCCAATAAGCCTGGCTGTTCGCAGTGGCGAAATCGTCGGTCTGTTTGGTCTGGTGGGGGCAGGGCGCAGCGAATTAATGAAAGGCATGTTTGGCGGTACGCAAATTACCGCTGGTCAGGTTTATATCGACCAACAGCCGATCGATATCCGTAAACCGGGCCACGCCATTGCCGCGGGCATGATGCTCTGCCCGGAAGATCGCAAAGCGGAGGGCATTATTCCAGTGCATTCGGTGCGCGACAATATCAACATCAGCGCTCGTCGCAAACATGTGCACGGCGGGTGCGTGATCAACAACGGCTGGGAAGCCAATAATGCCGATCACCACATTCGTTCTCTCAACATCAAAACACCAGGTGCAGAGCAATTGATCATGAATCTTTCCGGGGGTAATCAGCAAAAAGCCATTTTGGGGCGCTGGTTATCCGAAGAGATGAAAGTCATTTTGCTTGATGAACCTACTCGCGGCATCGATGTGGGGGCTAAACATGAAATTTATAACGTGATTTATGCGCTGGCCGCGCAGGGCGTGGCGGTACTGTTTGCCTCCAGTGACCTGCCCGAAGTCCTTGGTGTCGCCGACCGCATCGTAGTTATGCGGGAAGGTGAAATCGCCGGTGAATTGCTACACGAGCAGGCAGATGAGCGTCAGGCACTAAGCCTTGCTATGCCTAAAGTCAGCCAGGCAGTTGCCTGAGTAAGGAGAATAAGATGTCTTCTGTTTCTACATCGGGTTCTGGCGCACCTAAGTCGTCATTCAGCCTCGGGCGTATCTGGGATCAGTACGGTATGCTGGTGGTGTTCGCAGTGCTTTTTATCGCCTGTGCCATCTTCGTGCCGAACTTTGCCACCTTTATTAATATGAAAGGGCTGGGACTGGCAATCTCCATGTCGGGGATGGTGGCTTGCGGTATGTTGTTTTGCCTGGCCTCAGGTGACTTTGACCTTTCTGTTGCCTCGGTGATTGCCTGCGCAGGCGTAACCACTGCGGTGGTTATTAACCTGACCGAAAGTTTGTGGATTGGCGTGGCGGCAGGTCTACTGCTGGGCGTTCTCTGCGGCCTGGTGAATGGCTTTGTTATCGCTAAATTGAAAATCAACGCCCTGATTACCACGCTGGCGACGATGCAGATTGTCCGTGGTCTGGCGTATATTATCTCTGACGGTAAAGCGGTGGGCATCGAAGATGAAAGCTTTTTTGCACTCGGTTATGCCAACTGGTTCGGCCTGCCTGCGCCAATCTGGCTCACTGTGGCTTGCCTGGTCGTTTTTGGTTTGCTGCTGAACAAAACCACTTTTGGTCGTAATACATTGGCAATTGGCGGTAACGAAGAGGCGGCACGTCTCGCGGGTGTACCGGTGGTCCGTACCAAAATTATTATCTTCGTTCTCTCTGGTCTGGTATCGGCGATTGCCGGGATCATTCTGGCTTCTCGTATGACCAGCGGCCAGCCAATGACGTCTATTGGTTATGAGCTGATTGTTATCTCTGCCTGCGTTTTAGGTGGCGTTTCTCTGAAAGGCGGCATCGGAAAAATCTCATATGTAGTGGCGGGTATCTTAATTTTAGGCACCGTGGAAAACGCCATGAACCTGCTTAATATTTCTCCGTTTGCACAGTATGTTGTCCGTGGCTTAATCCTGCTGGCTGCGGTGATCTTCGACCGTTATAAGCAAAAAGCGAAACGCACTGTTTAATGGTTTATCCGACCATTATTTAGTTCAAAAATCCTCCACAGCCAACCGCCACAACGGTTGGCTGTTCTTTTTGCCAATGGCGAGCCTCGTCACACTGTCTATACTTACATGTCTGTAAAGCGCGTTCTGCGCGAACAATAAAAAGATAAGGAGGAGTACCGGGTGACAGAACCGTTAACCGAACCCCCTGAACTATCCGCGAATTATGCCTGGTTTTTTGATCTCGATGGAACGCTGGCGGAAATCAAACCGCATCCCGATCAGGTCGTCGTACCTGAAAATATTCTGCAAGGACTCCAGCTGCTGGCAACCGCAAGTGATGGTGCATTGGCATTGATATCAGGGCGCTCAATGGTAGAGCTTGACGCTCTGGCGAAACCTTATCGCTTCCCGTTAGCGGGTGTGCATGGGGCGGAGCGCCGTGACATCAATGGTAAAACGCATATTGTTCATTTGCCGGAAGCGATTGCCCGGGATATTAGCGTTCAACTGCATACGGCTATCGCCAGGCTTCCCGGTGTAGAGGTTGAGGCTAAAGGGATGGCGTTTGCGCTGCATTATCGTCAGGCACCGCAGCATGAGGACGCCTTGTTGACATTAGCGCAACGCATTACCCAGATTTGGCCGCAAATGGCGTTACAACAGGGAAAGTGTGTCGTTGAGATAAAACCAAGAGGTACCAGCAAAGGGGACGCGATTGCCGCATTTATGCAGGAAGTTCCCTTTATTGGCCGCAAGCCTATTTTTTTAGGCGATGACTTAACCGATGAGTCTGGTTTCTCGGTCGTTAACAGGCTGGGCGGAATGTCAGTGAAAATTGGCACAGGCGCAACTCAGGCATCATGGCGGCTGGCGGGCGTGCCGGATGTCTGGCGCTGGCTTGAAATGATAACCAACGCATTACAACAACTAAAAAGAGACAATAACAGGAGTGATGACTATGAGCCGTTTAGTCGTAGTATCTAACCGGATTGCACCACCAGACGAGCACGCCGCCAGTGCCGGTGGTCTTGCTGTCGGTATACTGGGGGCGCTGAAAGCCGCAGGTGGACTGTGGTTTGGCTGGAGTGGCGAAACAGGGAATGAGGATCAGCCGCTAAAAAAGGTGAAAAAAGGAAATATCACCTGGGCCTCTTTTAACCTCAGTGAAAAGGATCTCGACGAATACTACAACCAATTCTCCAATGCTGTTCTCTGGCCCGCATTTCATTATCGACTCGATCTGGTGCAATTTCAGCGTTCCGCCTGGGAAGGCTATTTACGCGTGAATGCATTGCTGGCAGATAAATTACTGCCATTGCTGGAAGACGATGACATTATTTGGATCCACGATTATCACCTGTTGCCATTTGCGCATGAACTCCGTAAACGTGGCGTGAATAATCGTATTGGTTTCTTCCTGCATATTCCTTTCCCGACGCCGGAAATTTTCAACGCGCTGCCGACTTATAACACGTTGCTTGAACAGCTTTGTGATTATGATTTGCTGGGGTTTCAGACAGAAAACGATCGCCTGGCGTTTCTGGATTGCCTTTCCAACCTGACGCGCGTCACGACGCGTAGTTCGCGCAATCATACGGCCTGGGGCAAGGCATTTCGCACCGAAGTTTACCCTATTGGTATTGAACCGGATGAAATAGCCAAACAGGCTGCCGGACCGCTGCCGGCCAAACTGGCGCAATTAAAAGCGGAGCTGAAAAGCGTACAAAATATCTTTTCTGTCGAACGACTGGATTATTCCAAAGGTCTGCCTGAGCGTTTTCTCGCCTATGAAGCCTTGCTGGAAAAATATCCGCAACATCATGGCAAAATACGTTATACCCAGATAGCGCCAACCTCGCGTGGTGATGTGCAGGCGTATCAGGATATTCGTCATCAGCTGGAAAATGAAGCCGGGAGAATTAACGGAAAATATGGGCAATTAGGCTGGACACCGCTTTATTATCTGAACCAGCATTTCGACCGTAAATTACTGATGAAAATCTTCCGCTATTCCGATGTCGGATTAGTGACGCCGCTGCGTGACGGGATGAATCTGGTGGCGAAAGAATATGTCGCCGCCCAGGATCCTGCCAATCCCGGCGTATTGGTACTTTCACAATTTGCGGGGGCGGCGAATGAACTGACGTCAGCGTTAATCGTTAACCCATACGATCGTGATGAAGTCGCGGCGGCGTTGAATCGGGCATTGACTATGTCGCTGGCAGAACGTATTTCCCGTCATGCAGAAATGTTGGAAATTATCGTGAAAAACGATATTAACCACTGGCAGGAGTGCTTTATTAGCGACCTAAAGCTGATAGTTCCGCGCAGCGCGGAAAGCCAGCAGCGCGATAAAGTTGCGACCTTTCCAAAGCTGGCGTAATTGCGCTTAATCTCCCTTAAGCGGAACCAACAGCACATCAACCTCACTTGAGGCAATCACACTTTTCGCAGAGCAGGATGCTCGCGAAAAGAAACTGTGATTATGATTACCGCAAATCACCAAATCGAATTTATGTTTACGGCATACCGCCAGAATATGTTCGCTCAACTCTCCGTAAGCTATAAACTTTTCTTCAACGGGATATCCAGCATCCTGAATTAATTTGTCCAGAAAGTTTTGTGTTTCTTCATGCATCACACTGCGTAAATCCTCAAGCATCGGCGCGGCTAATTGATTGTACATTTCTGGATCGGAAGCGAGGGTGATTAAACTGATACGCCCATTAACGGGACGGGCGATAGATACCGCTTTTGCTAACAGTTGCTGGCTTTCCGGTGAGACAGCAACGGCAACAAGAATATTGGCGTAACTCATAACCTGCTCCTTATTCTATGAACTTCAGGTGAGATCACAGCTTTACCCTGAATGAGCTATAGATGCAATAACAACTTGGTCAAAAATGCAAATATTAGCATGGTCATTAATAAATATATTTAATCAATTGCGTAGTGTTACTGTGTAGTCATGCGGGGGATGATGAGGAAGTGGATAAATTTATTTCTCTCATTAAACAAATGGTTAATTTTAATAAAACATCTTGTTAACATTGGTGTTGTTGGCAGCCTTAATTTTTCTTAAATGGAAGCGTATTATTTAATTGACTGTTTTTTAATGATTTACAGAGATCAACGATATTTATCCCATATCCGGGATATGGTTATTCACGGTGATTTATATTAACAGTGCGCAACATCTCAATTTTATCCCTTCTCATCATTTTTGCTGACAGATAAGCTGAAAAACTTTTTAACAGAATGAAATATACGCAAAACAAAAGTATGACTTATACATCAATGTTAAGTAATTGAGTGTTTTGTGTGATCCGTGTCACACATTGTCGAAAATCGCAGCTCCGCTCCGTTGTATGTATGAGTGGTGACGAGTACAGTTGCGTCGAATTAGGAAAAATCTTAGATAAGTGTAAAAAGCATCACTCTGTGTAAGACGTGTTTCACCTCTTATGATGTCTGTGTGTTTTTTCGTTGATCGCTACTATTCCATTTTTATTTACTTTTTACCGGGATTTCCCGGCGACATCACGGGGTGCGGTGATACCGCATAAAAAATAAAGTTAGTTCTTCTGGGTGGGAATAATGCATACCTCCGAGTTGCTGAAACATATTTATGACATCAATTTGTCATATTTACTTCTTGCACAGCGTCTGATCGTTCAGGACAAAGCGTCCGCCATGTTTCGTCTCGGTATTAATGAAGAAATGGCAACAACGCTGGCGACGCTGACTCTTCCACAAATGGTTAAACTGGCCGAAACCAATCAACTGATTTGTCAATTCCGCTTTGACAGCCACCAGACTGTTAACCAACTGACGCAGGATTCCCGTGTTGACGATCTCCAGCAAATTCATACCGGTATTATGCTCTCCACGCGTTTGTTGAATGATGTTAATCAGCCCGAAGAAGTACAACGTAAGAAAAGGGCCTGATCATGAGTGAAAAAAGCATTGTTCAGGAAGCCCGTGATATTCAACTCGCCATGGAGTTGATAACCCTCGGTGCTCGTTTGCAGATGCTGGAAAGCGAAACACAATTAAGTCGCGGACGCCTGATCAAACTCTATAAAGAGCTGCGCGGAAGCCCACCGCCGAAAGGTATGTTGCCGTTTTCCACCGACTGGTTTATGACCTGGGAACAAAATGTCCATGCGTCGATGTTCTGTAATGCATGGCAGTTTTTACTGAAAACCGGGCTATGTAATGGCGTTGATGCGGTAATCAAAGCCTATCGTTTATACCTTGAACAGTGCCCACAAGCCGAAAACGGACCACTGCTGGCGCTAACCCGCGCCTGGACTCTGGTGCGATTTGTCGAAAGTGATTTACTACAACTTTCCAGCTGCAACTGCTGCGGTGGTAATTTTATCACCCATGCTCATCAACCTGTCGGCAGTTTTGCCTGCAGCTTATGTCAACCGCCATCGCGCGCCGTAAAAAGACGTAAACTTTCTCAGAACCCTGCCGATATTATCCCTCAACTGCTGGATGAACAGAGAATACAGGCTGTTTAACTCATACGGTGTGGCGAAACACTCCAGCAGCGGTAAGCAATTGCCGCTGCTTTTTTTTCTCCAGCCGTAAGGTAACGTCTGCCGACTGAACATCCTGTCATGGTCAACAGTGGAAGGATGATGTCGTGCTTATCTTATTAGGTTACCTGGTTGTTCTCGGTACAGTTTTCGGCGGTTATTTGATGACCGGTGGAAGCCTTGGAGCACTCTATCAACCCGCTGAACTGGTGATTATTGCCGGTGCAGGCATTGGGTCGTTTATCGTCGGCAATAATGGCAAAGCAATCAAAGGTACGCTGAAGGCGCTGCCATTATTGTTTCGTCGCTCTAAATATACCAAAGCAATGTATATGGATTTGCTGGCGCTGCTTTACCGCCTGATGGCGAAATCGCGACAAATGGGCATGTTCTCACTGGAGCGCGATATTGAAAATCCACGAGAGAGCGAGATCTTCGCCAGTTATCCGCGCATCCTCGCGGATGCCGTTATGCTGGATTTTATCGTCGATTATCTGCGCCTGATTATCAGCGGCCACATGAATACCTTCGAAATTGAAGCCCTGATGGACGAAGAGATAGAAACGCACGAAAACGAAGCGGAAGTCCCGGCGAACAGCCTGGCGTTGGTCGGAGACTCTCTTCCTGCGTTTGGTATCGTTGCGGCTGTAATGGGGGTGGTGCACGCACTAGGATCAGCCGATCGTCCTGCCGCCGAGCTGGGGGCGCTTATCGCACATGCGATGGTGGGGACTTTCCTCGGTATCTTATTGGCTTATGGATTTATTTCCCCGTTGGCGAGTGTTTTGCGCCAGAAAAGCGCCGAAACCAGCAAAATGATGCAGTGCGTCAAAGTCACCCTGCTTTCTAATCTGAACGGTTACGCGCCGCCTATCGCCGTTGAATTTGGTCGCAAAACGCTCTATTCCAGTGAACGTCCGTCGTTTGTTGAACTGGAAGAGCATGTGCGCGCGGTGAAAAATCCGCAGCAGCAGACGACAACCGAGGAAGCATGAAGAATCAAGCGCACCCGATTATTGTCGTCAAACGACGCAAAGCGAAATCCCACGGCGCAGCACATGGTTCGTGGAAGATTGCTTATGCTGACTTTATGACCGCGATGATGGCTTTTTTTCTGGTGATGTGGCTTATCTCCATCTCTAGCCCAAAAGAGCTGATTCAGATTGCGGAATACTTCCGTACGCCGCTGGCGACAGCGGTAACGGGCGGCGATCGAATTTCTAATAGCGAAAGCCCAATTCCCGGCGGCGGTGATGATTTCACCCAAAGCCAGGGGGAAGTGAATAAGCAGCCGAACATTGAAGAACTTAAAAAACGCATGGAGCAAAGTCGGCTGCGGAAATTGCGTGGCGATCTCGACCAGCTTATTGAATCAGACCCGAAACTACGGGCGATGCGTCCACATCTCAAAATCGATCTGGTCCAGGAAGGTTTACGTATCCAGATAATTGATAGCCAGAATCGCCCGATGTTTAAAACCGGCAGTGCTGATGTCGAGCCCTATATGCGCGACATTCTGCGCGCCATTGCGCCGGTGCTGAACGGTATTCCTAACCGTATCAGCCTTTCAGGCCATACCGATGATTTCCCTTACGCCAATGGTGAGAAAGGTTACAGCAACTGGGAGCTTTCCACTGAACGCGCTAATGCGTCGCGCCGTGAGCTAATGGTGGGAAGTCTGGCTGATGGCAAAATTTTACGTGTTGTCGGCATGGCGGCGACCATGCGCTTAAGCGATCGCGGCCCGGATGATGCCGTTAATCGTCGAATCAGTCTGTTGGTGCTGAATAAACAAGCCGAACAGGCCGTTTTGCATGAAAACGCCGAAAGCCAGAATGAGCCAGTAAGCGTCCTGGAAAAACCTGGGGTAACACCGCAGGTCAGTGTTTCCACAATGCCATCAGCCGAACCGAGGTGACAGCGTGAGCATGGATATAAGCGATTTTTATCAGACATTTTTTGATGAAGCGGACGAACTGTTGGCCGATATGGAGCAGCATCTGCTGAATTTACAGCCAGAAGCGCCAGATGCCGAACAATTGAATGCCATCTTTCGTGCGGCCCACTCCATCAAAGGAGGGGCGGGAACCTTTGGCTTTAGCGTATTGCAGGAAACCACGCATCTGATGGAAAACCTGCTCGACGAAGCCAGACGCGGTGAAATGCTGCTTAACACCGACATTATCAATCTGTTTTTGGAAACGAAGGACATCATGCAGGAACAGCTCGACGCTTATAAACAGTCGCAAGAGCCGGATGCCGCCAGTTTTGACTATATCTGCCAGGCCTTGCGTCAACTGGCAATTGAATCGAAAGGCGAATCGACACCCGCTATGGCCCGGTTAAGTGTGGTTGCCAAAAGTGAACCGCAAGATGAACAGGGTAACAGTGAGTCGCCGCGACGAATTCTACTTTCGCGTCTGAAAGCGGGAGAAGTCGATCTACTGGAAGAAGAGCTGGGTCATTTGACAACGTTGACTGATGTGGTGAAAGCCGCTGATTCTCTTTCGGCAATATTACTGGGCGACATCGCGGAAGATGATATTAAAGCTGTGCTCTGTTTTGTGATTGAGGCCGATCAGATTGCCTTTGAAACAGTAGAATCCGCGCCAAAAATATCCCCGCCACCGGTACTTAAACTGGCAGCCGAACAAGCGCCAGCAGGACGTGTGGAACGGGAGAAACCGACGCGCGGTAGCGAATCTACCAGTATCCGCGTGGCGGTTGAGAAGGTTGATCAGCTGATTAACCTCGTTGGCGAACTGGTGATTACTCAGTCGATGCTGGCCCAGCGCTCCAGTGAACTGGACCCGGTGAATCATGGGGATTTGATTACCAGCATGGGGCAGTTACAACGTAACGCCCGCGATTTGCAGGAATCAGTGATGTCGATTCGCATGATGCCGATGGAATATGTCTTTAGCCGCTATCCCCGGCTGGTGCGCGACCTGGCGGGTAAACTTGGCAAACAGGTGGAGCTGACGCTGGTGGGCAGTTCCACCGAACTCGACAAGAGTCTGATAGAACGCATTATCGATCCTCTGACCCACCTGGTACGCAATAGCCTCGACCACGGTATTGAACTGCCAGAAAAACGACTCGCTGCGGGTAAAGATAGCGTTGGAAATTTAACCCTGTCTGCTGAACACCAGGGGGGCAACATCTGCATCGAAGTGACCGACGATGGCGCGGGGCTTAATCGAGAGCGGATTCTGGCAAAAGCTGTCTCGCAAGGTCTGAGCGTTAGCGACAACATGACTGACGACGAAGTGGCGATGTTGATATTCGCCCCTGGTTTTTCCACGGCGGAGCAGGTCACCGATGTTTCCGGGCGCGGCGTCGGCATGGATGTTGTTAAACGTAATATCCAGGAGATGGGTGGCCACGTTGAAATCCAGTCGAAGCAGGGCGTTGGTACCACAATCCGCATTTTACTGCCACTAACGCTGGCGATCCTCGATGGCATGTCGGTACGCGTTGCTGACGAAGTTTTCATTCTGCCGCTGAACGCCGTCATGGAATCACTACAACCTCGTGAAGCCGATCTCCATCCACTGGCAGGCGGCGAGCGAGTACTGGAAGTGCGTGGTGAATATCTGCCCATCGTCGAACTGTGGAAAGTATTCAACGTCGCAGGCGCGAAAACCGAAGCTACAGAGGGGATTGTTGTCATTCTGCAAAGTGGCGGTCGCCGCTACGCCTTGCTGGTGGATCAGTTAATTGGTCAACATCAGGTGGTTGTTAAAAACCTTGAAAGTAACTATCGCAAAGTCCCTGGCATTTCTGCTGCAACCATTCTTGGCGACGGCAGCGTGGCACTGATTGTTGATGTTTCCGCCTTGCAGGCGATAAACCGCGAACAACGTATGGCGAATACCGCCGCCTGATTGAGTAAAAAGGGAATAAATATGACCGGTATGACAAATGTAACAAAGCTGGCCAGCGAACCGTCAGGCCAGGAGTTTCTGGTATTTACCCTCGGTGACGAAGAGTACGGCATCGATATTCTGAAAGTGCAGGAGATCCGTGGCTACGATCAGGTTACGCGGATTGCCAATACACCCGCGTTTATCAAAGGCGTCACTAATCTGCGCGGCGTGATTGTGCCAATTATCGATTTGCGTATTAAGTTCAGCCAGGTGGATGTGGAGTACAACGATAACACGGTGGTTATCGTTCTGAATCTTGGGCAGCGGGTGGTCGGCATTGTGGTAGATGGCGTTTCAGATGTTCTTTCGTTGACGACGGAACAAATTCGCCCGGCACCGGAATTTGCTGTGACGCTTTCCACAGAATACCTCACCGGCCTGGGCGCACTGGGCGATCGCATGCTAATTCTGGTTAATATCGAAAAATTGCTGAATAGCGAAGAGATGGCTCTGTTGGATAGCACGGCATCAGAGGTCGCATAATTTATCCCGCTGTACTCAAATGAAATGAGCCCGATACCCTGCGGATCGGGTTTTTCATTTTAATTTCGCCATGACTGGCATCAGAAATAAAGTTTCCCTCCTTCCTGCCGATAACGGAATCAACTTGTTTTCAGGAAGGTGCCTTATGATTAACCGTATCCGCGTAGTCACGCTGTTGGTAATGGTGCTGGGGGTATTCGCACTGTTACAGCTTATTTCCGGAAGTCTGTTTTTTTCTTCTCTTCACCATAGCCAGAAAAGTTTTGTGGTTTCCAATCAATTACGGGAACAACAGAGCGAGTTGACCTCAACCTGGGATTTAATGCTGCAAACGCGCATTAATCTGAGTCGTTCAGCGGTGCGGATGATGATGGATTCATCCAATCAACAAAGTAACGCCAAAGTTGAATTACTTGATAGCGCCAGGAAAACATTGGCCCAGGCAGCGACGCATTATAAAAAATTCAAAAGCATGGCACCGTTACCTGAAATGGTCGCTACCAGTCGTAATATCGATGAAAAATATAAAAACTATCACACAGCATTAACAGAACTGATTGATTATCTTGATTATGGCAATACTGGAGCCTATTTCGCTCAGCCAACCCAGGGAATGCAAAATGCGATGGGCGAAGCCTTTGCCCAGTACGCCCTCAGTAGTGAAAAACGGTATCAAGATATCGTCACTGACAACGCGGATGATTACCGATTTGCCCAGTGGCAACTGGCGGTTATCGCGCTGGTGGTGGTATTGATTCTGCTGGTGGCGTGGTACGGCATCCGTCGCATGCTACTTAACCCGTTAGCGAAGATCATTTCTCACATCCGAGAAATTGCTGGTGGCAATCTGGCGAATACCCTCAGCATTGCCGGGCGTAGTGAAATGGGCGACCTGGCACAGAGCATTTCACATATGCAAGGTTCTCTGACTGACACGGTCAACCATGTGCGAGAAGGTTCAGACGCTATCTATGCCGGTACACGTGAAATTGCTGCGGGTAATACCGATCTTTCCTCCCGTACTGAACAGCAGGCATCGGCGCTGGAAGAAACGGCCGCCAGCATGGAACAGCTCACTGCAACGGTGAAACAGAACGCCGATAACGCCCGTCAAGCCTCGCAACTGGCGCAAAGTGCCTCCGATACTGCTCAGCATGGTGGCAAAGTCGTGGACGGTGTGGTGAAAACCATGCACGAAATTGCCGACAGTTCGCAGAAAATTGCCGACATTATTAGCGTTATTGATGGCATTGCTTTCCAGACCAATATCCTGGCACTGAACGCGGCTGTTGAAGCCGCCCGAGCAGGGGAACAGGGGCGTGGTTTTGCCGTGGTGGCGGGCGAAGTGCGTAATCTCGCCAGTCGCAGCGCCCAGGCGGCAAAAGAGATCAAAGCGCTGATTGAAGATTCTGCCTCCCGCGTTGATACCGGTTCGGTGCTGGTAGAAAGTGCCGGGGAAACCATGACGAATATTGTCAATGCCGTCACCCGTGTTACCGACATTATGGGCGAGATTGCCTCGGCATCGGACGAACAGAGTCGCGGTATCGATCAAGTGGCGTTGGCAGTGTCGGAAATGGATCGCGTCACCCAACAAAACGCATCGCTGGTGCAGGAATCAGCTGCCGCCGCAGCTGCGCTGGAAGAACAGGCCAGTCGTTTAACGCAAGCGGTTTCCGCTTTCCGTCTGACTGCCCGCTCGCAAACGAATAAACCACAATCACAGTCCCGCCCTGGTACTGAACAACCACCCGCACAGCCGCGATTGCGTATTACTGAACAAGATCCAAACTGGGAAACGTTTTGATGGTTTTTTACTCAAGCACCATCGCCGCCAGATGAGGCTGATGATGCAACAGAACCTCGCGCTTATCATCTCTGGTGGCGTTATTTATAGGTCGTTATACAACACAATTGGCGCAGTTACAGGCTGCGCCAGGGTTATCCTGAAGTGACTGAGAAGGCGCTATGACATCATCTCTGCCCTGTGGGCAAACGTCTTTATTGTTACAGATGACCGAGCGCCTGGCGCTTTCCGACGCGCATTTTCGGCGGATAAGTCAATTGATCTATCAACGTGCGGGGATTGTCCTGGCGGACCACAAACGCGACATGGTTTACAACCGCCTGGTGCGCCGTTTGCGCTCGCTGGGGCTTGCAGACTTCGGCCATTATCTGAATTTACTGGAATCTAATCAGCACAGCGGCGAGTGGCAGGCGTTTATTAATTCGCTGACTACAAACCTGACGGCATTTTTCCGCGAGGGGCATCATTTCCCATTGCTCGCGGAGCACGCCCGCCACGCCTCTGGTGAATATCGCGTATGGAGTGCGGCGGCATCGACAGGTGAAGAACCGTACAGCATTGCCATTACACTGGCGGACACGCTGGGCTCCGCGCCCGGACGCTGGAAAGTGTTCGCCAGCGATATCGACACCGAAGTGCTGGAGAAAGCCAGAAGCGGCATTTATCGCCATGAAGAGCTGAAAAACCTGACGCCGCAACAACTCCAGCGCTACTTCATGCGCGGCACAGGGCCGCATCAAGGGCTGGTGCGTGTGCGTCAGGCACTGACGAACTACATCGATTTTTCCCCGCTGAATTTGCTGGCGAAACAGTACGCTGCGCCCGGGCCGTTCGATGCGATCTTCTGTCGTAACGTCATGATCTACTTCGATCAAACGACCCAGCAGGAGATTTTGCGCCGCTTTGTACCGCTGCTTAAGCCCGACGGATTATTGTTTGCGGGTCACTCTGAAAACTTTAGCCACCTTGAGCGCAGCTTCACATTGCGTGGACAGACGGTGTATGCGCTAAGTAAGGATTAACGATGAGTAAAATCAGGGTGTTGTCGGTCGATGACTCGGCACTGATGCGCCAGATAATGACAGAAATCATCAATAGTCATAGTGACATGGAAATGGTAGCGACGGCTCCCGATCCGCTGGTCGCGCGTGATTTGATTAAGAAATTCAACCCTGATGTGCTGACGCTGGATGTCGAAATGCCGCGTATGGATGGACTGGATTTCCTCGAAAAATTAATGCGTTTGCGACCGATGCCAGTAGTGATGGTTTCTTCTCTGACAGGCAAAGGTTCCGAAGTCACGCTGCGTGCTCTGGAGTTGGGGGCGATAGATTTTGTCACCAAACCGCAACTGGGGATCCGCGAAGGAATGCTGGCGTATAGCGAAATGATTGCCGAAAAGGTGCGTACGGCAGCAAGGGCGAGCCTTACTGCGCATAAACCGTTATCGGCACCGACAACGCTGAAGGCCGGACCGCTCTTGAGCTCAGAAAAGCTGATTGCGATTGGCGCCTCAACGGGGGGAACTGAGGCGATTCGTCACGTACTGCAACCGTTGCCGCTTTCCAGCCCGGCACTGTTAATTACCCAGCATATGCCGCCCGGTTTTACCCGCTCTTTTGCCGACAGACTTAATAAGCTGTGCCAAATCGGCGTGAAAGAAGCCGAGGACGGAGAACGCGTCTTGCCGGGGCATGCCTATATCGCCCCGGGTGATCGGCATATGGAACTGGCGCGTAGCGGCGCGAATTATCAAATCAAAATTCACGATGGTCCGGCGGTTAATCGCCATCGGCCATCGGTAGATGTGTTGTTCCATTCGGTGGCCAAACAGGCGGGGCGTAATGCGGTTGGGGTGATCCTGACGGGCATGGGCAACGACGGCGCGGCGGGAATGTTAGCAATGCGTCAGGCGGGGGCATGGACTCTTGCGCAAAATGAAGCAAGCAGCGTGGTGTTCGGCATGCCGCGCGAGGCCATCAATATGGGTGGCGTCTGCGAAGTGGTCGATCTTAGCCAGGTAAGCCAGCAAATGCTGGCAAAAATCAGTGCCGGACAGGCGATACGTATTTAAATCAGGAGTGTGAGATGGCGGATAAAGAGCTTAAATTTTTGGTTGTGGATGACTTTTCCACCATGCGACGCATCGTGCGTAACCTGCTGAAAGAGCTTGGATTTAATAATGTTGAGGAAGCGGAGGATGGCGCCGATGCTCTCAATAAGTTGCAGGCGGGAGGATATGGTTTTGTTATCTCCGACTGGAACATGCCAAACATGGACGGCCTGGAATTGCTGAAAACGATTCGTGCTGATGGCGCGATGTCAGCCTTGCCGGTGTTAATGGTGACTGCGGAAGCGAAGAAAGAAAACATTATTGCCGCAGCACAAGCGGGGGCCAGTGGCTACGTGGTTAAGCCATTTACCGCCGCGACGCTGGAGGAAAAACTCAACAAAATCTTTGAGAAACTGGGCATGTGAGGATGCGACTATGATGCAACCATCAATTAAACCTGCTGATGAAAATTCTGCTGGCGATATCATTGCGCGCATCGGCAGCCTGACGCGTATGCTGCGCGACAGTCTGCGGGAGCTGGGGCTGGACCAGGCCATTGCAGAAGCGGCGGAAGCCATCCCTGATGCTCGCGATCGTTTGTACTACGTTGTGCAGATGACTGCCCAGGCTGCGGAGCGGGCGCTGAACAGTGTTGAGGCTTCACAACCGCATCAGGATCACATGGAGAAATCAGCAAAAGCGTTAACCCAACGCTGGGATGACTGGTTTGCCGATCCCATTGACCTTGCCGACGCTCGCGAACTGGTGACCGATACACGGCAATTTCTGGCGGATGTGCCGACGCATACCGGTTTTACCAATGCGCAGTTACTGGAAATCATGATGGCGCAGGATTTTCAGGACCTCACCGGGCAGGTCATTAAACGAATGATGGATGTCATTCAGGAGATTGAACGCCAGTTGCTAATGGTGCTGCTGGAAAATATCCCAGAGCAGGATGCACGTCCGAAACGTGAAAGCCAGAGTTTGCTGAATGGACCGCAGGTTGATACCAGCAAAGCCGGTGTGGTAGCCAGTCAGGACCAGGTCGACGATTTGTTGGATAGCCTTGGATTCTGATTTGTATTGCCTGATGTGACGCGGCCGCGTCACATCGATCTTCAAGGTTGGATAAGGCGTTTACGCCGTACCCGACAAACATGTCACCATGCCTAATGTGCTGTGGCAAAAGCCCTAAATCCCGCCTTTTTTACCCCTTACTCAAACCATTGAACGCTTTGCGCTCTGGCATCATTCACGCTTATTACTCTTTCCAGGATTGGCGACGTGTCTGACGAGAGCGACGACAAAACAGAAGCCCCCACACCTCACCGACTTGAAAAAGCGCGGGAAGAGGGGCAAATCCCGCGTTCCCGTGAACTGACTTCACTGCTGATTTTGCTGGTGGGCGTTAGTGTTATCTGGTTTGGCGGTGTGTCGCTGGCTCGTCGATTGTCGGGCATGCTCTCCGCGGGATTGCATTTTGATCACAGCATCATCAATGACCCGAATCTGATCCTCGGGCAGATTATTCTGCTGATCAGAGAAGCCATGCTGGCGCTGCTGCCGCTGATTAGCGGCGTGGTGCTGGTGGCGCTCATTTCTCCGGTGATGCTGGGTGGGCTGGTATTTAGCGGCAAATCCTTGCAACCGAAGTTTTCCAAACTCAACCCGCTACCGGGCATTAAACGGATGTTCTCGGCACAGACTGGCGCGGAGTTGCTGAAAGCGATACTGAAATCCATCCTGGTCGGCAGTGTGACGGGGTTTTATCTCTGGCACCACTGGCCGCAGATGATGCGCTTAATGGCCGAGTCTCCGATTACCGCCATGGGTAATGCGATGGATCTGGTTGGGCTATGCGCGTTGTTGGTGGTGCTTGGCGTTATTCCGATGGTGGGATTTGACGTCTTTTTCCAAATCTTCAGCCACCTGAAAAAGCTGCGTATGTCACGGCAGGATATTCGTGATGAGTTCAAACAAAGCGAAGGCGACCCTCATGTCAAAGGGCGAATCCGTCAGATGCAGCGAGCTGCGGCGCGGCGGCGGATGATGGCCGATGTGCCGAAAGCGGACGTTATCGTCAATAACCCAACTCACTACTCAGTGGCTTTGCAGTACGACGAAAACAAAATGAGTGCGCCAAAGGTCGTTGCCAAGGGCGCGGGGCTGGTGGCATTACGCATTCGTGAAATAGCCGCTGAAAATAATGTCCCGACCCTCGAAGCGCCGCCGCTGGCGCGTGCGCTGTATCGACATGCTGAAATCGGTCAACAAATACCGGGTCAACTCTATGCCGCCGTGGCGGAAGTGCTGGCCTGGGTCTGGCAACTGAAACGTTGGCGTCTGGCTGGTGGACAGCGCCCAGTACAACCAACTCATCTTCCGGTGCCGGAAGCCCTGGATTTTATTAACGAGAAACCGACCCATGAGTAATCTGGCCGCGATGCTGCGCCTGCCTACAAACCTGAAATCGACACAATGGCAGATCCTTGCCGGACCGATTTTGATCTTGCTGATTTTGTCGATGATGGTGCTGCCATTGCCTGCATTCATTCTCGACCTGCTGTTTACCTTTAATATCGCGTTGTCGATTATGGTGTTGCTGGTGGCGATGTTTACCCAGCGTACGCTCGAGTTTGCCGCTTTTCCGACAATCCTGCTGTTCACCACGCTGTTGCGTCTGGCTCTTAACGTGGCTTCAACCCGTATCATTTTGATGGAAGGCCATACCGGCGCGGCGGCGGCAGGGAAGGTGGTCGAAGCGTTCGGTCACTTCCTCGTTGGTGGCAATTTCGCTATCGGTATCGTGGTGTTCGTCATTCTCGTGATCATCAACTTTATGGTTATCACCAAAGGTGCCGGGCGTATCGCGGAAGTGGGCGCGCGCTTTGTTCTCGATGGTATGCCGGGTAAGCAGATGGCGATTGACGCCGACCTTAACGCTGGATTGATTGGTGAAGATGAGGCGAAAAAACGCCGCTCCGAAGTGACTCAGGAAGCCGACTTTTACGGCTCAATGGACGGGGCAAGTAAATTTGTTCGCGGCGATGCCATCGCCGGGATCCTCATCATGGTCATTAACGTTGTCGGCGGATTGCTGGTCGGTGTGCTGCAACATGGCATGAGCATGGGACACGCGGCGGAAAGTTATACGCTATTGACCATTGGCGACGGTCTGGTGGCACAAATCCCGGCGCTGGTGATTTCTACCGCCGCAGGGGTCATCGTTACGCGCGTCAGCACCGATCAGGATGTTGGCGAGCAGATGGTGAATCAGCTTTTCAGTAACCCAAGCGTTATGTTGTTAAGCGCCGCAGTGCTCGGTTTACTCGGCCTGGTGCCTGGAATGCCAAACCTGGTATTTTTGCTGTTCACAGCCGGATTGCTCGGGCTGGCCTGGTGGATACGCGGACGCGAACAAAAAGCGCCTGCCGAACCCAAACCGGTAAAAATGGCAGAGAATAATGCCGTTGTTGAAGCGACGTGGAACGATGTACAACTGGAAGATTCTTTGGGAATGGAAGTGGGCTATCGACTGATCCCGATGGTTGATTTCCAACAAGATGGCGAGTTGCTGGGCCGTATTCGTAGTATTCGTAAGAAATTTGCTCAGGAAATGGGCTTCCTGCCGCCGGTGGTCCACATTCGCGACAATATGGATCTGCAACCGGCACGTTATCGTATTTTGATGAAAGGCGTAGAGATTGGCAGTGGCGATGCTTATCCGGGGCGCTGGCTGGCAATTAACCCTGGTACCGCTGCCGGGACGTTACCTGGTGAAGCGACCGTCGATCCGGCTTTTGGCCTGAATGCTATCTGGATCGAAAGTGCGCTAAAAGAACAGGCGCAGATTCAGGGGTACACCGTGGTTGAGGCCAGCACAGTGGTGGCAACGCATCTTAACCATCTCATTAGCCAGCATGCCGCAGAGTTGTTTGGTCGCCAGGAGGCGCAACAACTGTTGGATCGCGTCGCCCAGGAGATGCCAAAGCTGACGGAAGATCTCGTTCCTGGCGTCGTCACGCTCACCACACTGCATAAAGTGCTGCAAAATCTGCTCGATGAAAAAGTGCCGATTCGCGATATGCGCACCATTCTCGAAACGCTGGCGGAACATGCACCCATTCAGAGCGATCCACATGAATTAACCGCCGTCGTGCGCGTGGCGTTGGGACGGGCGATTACCCAGCAGTGGTTTCCTGGCAAAGATGAAGTCCATGTTATTGGCCTCGATACACCGCTGGAACGTTTGTTACTACAGGCGTTGCAGGGCGGGGGCGGACTGGAGCCGGGGCTGGCGGATCGTTTACTGGCGCAAACTCAGGAAGCGCTATCCCGTCAGGAGATGTTGGGTGCGCCGCCAGTATTGTTGGTGAACCACGCGCTGCGACCATTATTGTCTCGCTTTCTGCGCCGCAGCTTGCCGCAGTTAGTGGTGCTGTCGAATCTTGAACTATCTGATAACCGACATATCCGCATGACGGCGACGATTGGCGGTAAATGATGAGAACTTTATTAGCAATATTATTGTTTCCGCTGCTGGCGCAAGCCGCCGGGGAGGGGATGTGGCAGGCAAGTAGTATCGGAATTACGCTAAATCATCGCGGGGAGTCGATGTCTTCTGCGCCTCTTTCTTCGCGACAACCTGTTTCAGGATTGGTGACGCTGGTGGCGTGGCGTTATCAGCTTATCGGTTCGACCCCCGCGGGACTGCGGGTACGTTTATGCTCACAATCTCGTTGTGTCGAATTAGAGGGGCAGGGCGGAACCACCGTGGCCTTTTCCGGTATAGCGGCAGCAGAACCGTTGCGATTTATCTGGGAAGTGCCTGGCGGTGGGCGGTTAATTCCGCCGCTGAAAGTACAACGTAATGAAGTGATTGTGAATTATCGGCGGTGATAAAAAAGCCGATGTCCGTAACTGCGACATCGGCCTTTGACACATAACGCGATTACATACGCTCTACAGTCTCAATACCCAGCGTATCCAGACCCAGCTTCAGCGTCTTCGCCGTCAGTTGTGCCAGTTTCAGACGGCTGTTACGCACTTCTTCGTTTTCTGCGCTGAGGATCGGGCAGTGCTCGTAGAAGCCAGAGAACAGACCAGCCAGATCGTACAGGTAAGCACACATCACGTGCGGCGTGCCTTCACGGGCAACCACGGTGAGGGTTTCTTCAAACTGCAGCAGGCGAGCTGCCAGTTGCGCTTCACGATCTTCACGGATGATTACCGGAGCTGAAGCCAGTTGCTCTTCGTTAATTTCTGCTTTACGGAACACAGACAAAACACGCGTGTAAGCATACTGCATGTATGGCGCGGTATTACCCTCAAACGCCAGCATGTTGTCCCAGTCGAAGATGTAGTCGGTAGTGCGGTTTTTAGAGAGATCCGCGTATTTCACCGCGCCGATACCCACCGCATTGGCCAGTTTTTCCAGCTCGTCAGCTGGCATATCCGGGTTCTTTTCTGCCACCAGACGACGTGCACGCTCCAGGGCTTCATCCAGCAGATCGGCCAGTTTCACCGTACCGCCCGCGCGGGTTTTGAACGGTTTGCCGTCTTTGCCCAGCATCATGCCGAACATGTGGTGTTCCAGCGGTACGGATTCCGGTACATAGCCTGCTTTGCGGACGATCGCCCATGCCTGCATCAGGTGTTGATGCTGACGGGAGTCGATGTAATACAGCACGCGATCGGCATGCAGTGTTTCATAACGATATTTCGCACAGGCGATATCAGTAGTGGTGTAAAGATAGCCGCCATCTTTCTTCTGAATGATCACGCCCATCGGTTCGCCTTCCTTGTTTTTGAACTCATCAAGGAATACAACGGTCGCGCCTTCACTTTCTACTGCCAGACCTTTGGCTTTCAGGTCCGCCACGATACCCGGCAGCATTGGGTTGTAGAGACTTTCACCCATGACGTCATCGCGGGTCAACGTCACGTTCAGACGATCGTAGGTGATCTGGTTCTGCGTCATGGTGATGTCGACCAGTTTGCGCCACATCTCGCGGAAGTATTCGTCACCGCTTTGCAGTTTTACCACGTAGTTACGTGCGCGCTCGGCGAACTCTTCATCTTCATCGTAATGCTTTTTCGCATCGCGGTAGAAACCTTCAAGGTCAGCCAGTTCCATTTCACCGGCGTTTTCCTGCTGCTGTTTTTCCAGCCACGCAATCAGCATACCGAACTGAGTACCCCAGTCGCCGACGTGGTTCGCGCGAATCACTTTGTGACCGAGGAACTCCAGAGTACGCACTGCCGCGTCACCAATAATGGTAGAGCGCAGGTGACCGACGTGCATCTCTTTCGCCACGTTCGGTGCGGAGTAGTCAACCACAATGGTCTGTTTTTCTGGCGTAGCAACACCGAGACGATCTGACGCCAGCGCCTGCTGAACATGTTCAGCCAGGAATGCCGGATCAAGGAAAATGTTGATAAAGCCTGGACCGGCGATCTCAACTTTGCTGGCGATACCGTTAAGATCCAGATGAGTCAGCACCTGCTCTGCTAATTGTCGCGGTGCCATACCCAGTTTTTTAGCAACTGCCATCATGCCGTTAGCCTGATAGTCGCCGAACTGAACTTTTGCTGACTGACGAACCTGCGGTTCGCAATCCGCAGGCGCGCCTGCCGCAATCATGGCCTGACGGACTTTTTCTGAGAGAAGAGCCTGAATATTCACCGGAATACCTTACATTGATGAAGCGAGCAAAAATTGCCCGCACCAGTTAAAGAAATTAGGGCGGGAGTATACTGCAAATGGCTGTTTTCGTCAGCAACGTGCGCGCGGCGTATTGCCGTTTTCACTATTGCATCAGAAGCGGCGTGAAATCAGCGGTTGGTTGGCGCAGGGCAACAGGGTAAATTAACGCTTTTACTGAAAGACGAAGAGTGATTATGGCGAACTGGCAATCTATCGACGAGCTGCAGGATATTGCATCGGATTTACCGCGATTTACCCACGCATTAGATGAACTTTCCCGCCGTCTGGGGCTGGATATCACTCCGCTGACTGCCGATCACATTTCTTTGCGTTGCCATCAAAACGCCACCGCTGAACGCTGGCGTCGCGGATTTGAACAGTGCGGCGAACTCCTGTCAGAAAATATGATCAATGGCAGGCCGATTTGTCTGTTTAAATTGCATGAACCGGTACAGGTTGCGCACTGGCAGTTTTCCATTGTGGAGCTACCGTGGCCCGGGGAAAAACGTTACCCGCACGAAGGTTGGGAACATATTGAAATCGTTCTGCCGGGCGAGCCAGAAACGCTGAATGCCCGTGCGCTGGCGTTGCTTTCTGATGAAGGACTCAGCCTGCCAGGGATCTCAGTTAAAACCAGTTCGCCAAAAGGTGAGCATGAGCGATTACCGAATCCGACGCTGGCGGTCACCGATGGCAAAACGACGATTAAATTTCATCCGTGGTCCATTGAAGAGATCGTCGCCAGCGAGCAGTCGGCGTAATTAAGGAGCAAAAATGGCATTACTGGAAATTTGCTGTTACAGCATGGAATGCGCACTAACGGCGCAGCAAAATGGCGCTGACAGAATTGAATTGTGTGCGGCACCGAAAGAAGGGGGCTTAACGCCGTCGCTGGGCGTGCTTAAATCCGTGCGTCAGCAGATAACGATTCCCGTGCATCCGATCATCCGCCCGCGCGGTGGTGATTTTTGCTACAGCGACGGCGAGTTTGCCGCCATTCTTGAGGATGTTCGTACTGTCCGCGAATTAGGCTTTCCGGGACTGGTGACGGGCGTTCTCGATGTTGACGGTAATGTCGATATGCCACGAATGGAAAAAATAATGTCTGCTGCCGGTCCGTTGGCCGTTACTTTTCATCGTGCCTTCGATATGTGTGCTAACCCATTAAATACACTGAATAATCTTGCGCAATTGGGCATTGCCCGGGTACTGACTTCCGGGCAAAAATCAGACGCTCTGCAAGGTTTATCAAAAATTATGGAACTTATTGCCTATGGTGATACTCCAATCATCATGGCCGGAGCAGGAGTCCGTGCAGAAAACCTGCACCACTTCCTCGATGCCGGAGTGCTGGAAGTCCATAGCTCCGCGGGAGCGTGGCAAGCCTCACCGATGCGTTATCGTAATCAAGGATTGTCCATGTCATCAGATGCACACGCGGACGAGTATTCGCGTTATGTCGTAGACGGGGCGGCGGTTGCTGAAATGAAAGGAATCATTGAACGCCATCAGGCCAAATGATTTTTACCGTTGCATCATGTCGCCCAATATGATGCTTGCTCGTACCAGGCCCCTGCAATTTCAACAGGGGCCTTTTTTTATCCCTAAACAGTATAAAAAACGAACGATGACTGTGATGTGTAGAACGGGTGACAGTGCGCATAGCGTGGTGCTTAAAATGTTTTATATATTCACATTAATTATGCGATTTAAATTACTAAAACTGACAAATATATATTATAAATAACGGCTGGGTTATTCTTTCGCAATTAATGATTACATTGTAATAAATCATATTCTTTATCGATTATTTCAGGCAGTGTTGTGCCGAATTAAGCAAGTAGTCAATTCGTTGTATATTTATTTATATAATGACTTCGGTGTCCTGGAATTTAATTAGAGGAATCTATGCGAGGGAAAAAACGCATTGGGTTATTTTTTCTGCTGATAGCGGTTGTGGTTGGTGGCGGTGGGTTATTGCTTGCGCAAAAAGCCTTACATAAAACGTCGGATACAGCATTTTGTCTTTCCTGCCACTCGATGAGTAAACCTTTTGAGGAATATCAGGGAACTGTCCACTTTTCGAACCAGAAAGGGATACGTGCGGAATGTGCCGATTGCCATATTCCAAAGTCAGGGATGGATTATTTATTTGCTAAATTAAAAGCATCTAAAGATATTTATCATGAATTTGTTAGTGGCAAAATAGACAGTGACGATAAGTTCGAAGCTCATCGCCAGGAAATGGCCGAAACAGTATGGAAAGAATTAAAAGCAACTGACTCTGCAACCTGCCGTAGTTGCCATTCTTTTGATGCGATGGATATTGCCTCGCAAAGTGAATCTGCGCAGAAAATGCATACCAAAGCGCAAAAGGACGGTGAAACGTGTATTGATTGTCATAAAGGAATTGCCCATTTCCCGCCAGAAATAAAAATGGATGGCAACGCGGCGCATGAACTGGAAAGTCAGGCTGCCACTTCTGTGACCAATGGCGCACATATTTATCCTTTCAAACCTTCCCGCATAGGCGAACTGGCCACTGTGAATCCTGGTACCGATCTCACCGTCGTTGATGCCAGTGGCAAACAGCCGATCGTTCTGTTGCAGGGTTATCAAATGCAGGGCAGTGAAAACACGCTCTACCTGGCGGCAGGTCAACGTCTGGCGCTAGCCACATTAAGTGATGAAGGTATCAAGGCGCTAACGGTAAACGGGGAATGGCAGGCTGACGAATACGGTAATCAATGGCGTCAGGCGTCATTACAAGGGGCGCTAATCGATCCCGTATTAGCGGATCGTAAACCGTTATGGCAATACGCTGAAAAACTCGATGACACCTATTGTGCTGGCTGCCATGCGCCTATTGCCGCTGACCATTACACCGTCAATGCCTGGCCCTCTATCGCCAAAGGAATGGGGGCGCGAACCAGCATGAGCGAAAACGAACTGGACATTTTGACGCGGTACTTCCAGTACAACGCCAAAGATATTACCGAAAAACAGTGATCCTCGTAGATCAGGGAGGAAGTTATGACATTAACAAGACGTGAGTTTATTAAACATAGCGGTATTGCTGCCGGGGCGCTGGTGGTGACATCGGCTACGCCGTTACCCGCATGGGCAGAAGAGAAGGGCGGAAAAATCCTCACCGCGGGTCGTTGGGGAGCGATGAACGTAGAAGTGAAGGACGGTAAGATTGTTTCTTCTACAGGCGCGCTGGCGAAGACCATCCCGAACTCCTTACAGTCTACGGCGGCGGATCAGGTACACACTACGGCGCGTATTCAGCATCCGATGGTGAGAAAAAGTTATCTCGACAATCCACTGCAACCGGCAAAAGGTCGTGGCGAAGACAGTTACGTTCAGGTGAGCTGGGAACAAGCATTAAAACTGATTCATGAGCAACACGATCGCATCCGCAAGGCCAACGGTCCATCGGCCATTTTTGCAGGGTCTTACGGCTGGCGCTCTTCTGGCGTGTTGCATAAAGCGCAAACCTTACTGCAACGTTATATGAATCTGGCGGGGGGATATTCCGGGCATAGTGGCGATTATTCTACCGGGGCTGCGCAGGTGATCATGCCGCACGTTGTCGGTTCTGTGGAGGTCTATGAACAGCAGACTTCCTGGCCGCTGATTCTGGAAAACAGTCAGGTGGTGGTGTTGTGGGGCATGAACCCGCTGAATACCTTAAAAATTGCCTGGAGCAGTACCGATGAGCAAGGGCTGGAATACTTCCATCAGCTGAAAAAATCGGGCAAACCAGTGATTGCCATCGACCCTATCCGTTCCGAAACAATCGAGTTCTTTGGCGATAACGCGACCTGGATTGCGCCGAATATGGGGACCGACGTGGCGCTGATGTTAGGCATCGCGCATACCCTGATGACACAAGGTAAGCACGATAAAGCCTTCCTTGAGAAATACACCACCGGCTATTCGCAGTTTGAAGAGTATCTGACCGGCAAGAATGATAATACGCCGAAGAGCGCGGCCTGGGCGGCAGAAATTACTGGCGTACCGGAAGCGCAGATTGTCAAACTTGCAGAACTGATGGCGGCGAATCGCACGATGCTGATGGCTGGTTGGGGGATCCAACGCCAGCAATACGGTGAACAGAAACACTGGATGCTGGTGACGCTGGCGGCGATGTTAGGGCAAATTGGTACACCGGGCGGCGGTTTTGGATTCTCTTATCATTACTCCAACGGTGGCAACCCGACGCGAGTTGGCGGCGTACTGCCAGAAATGTCTGCGGCGATTGCCGGACAGGCAAGTGAGGAAGCTGATGATGGCGGAATGACCGCGATTCCGGTCGCCCGTATTGTCGATGCGCTGGAAAATCCTGGCGGGAAATATCAGCACAACGGTAAAGAGCAAACGTACCCAAATATCAAAATGATCTGGTGGGCGGGTGGCGGTAACTTTACCCATCACCAGGATACTAATCGTCTGATCAAAGCATGGCAGAAACCGGAGATGATCGTCGTTTCTGAATGCTACTGGACCGCAGCAGCCAAACACGCAGATATCGTATTACCGATCACCACATCGTTTGAGCGCAATGACCTGACGATGACCGGTGATTACAGCAACCAGCATATTGTGCCGATGAAGCAGGCTGTCGCTCCGCAATTTGAAGCGCGTAACGATTTTGACGTGTTTGCCGATCTTGCGGAATTACTGAAACCTGGCGGTAAAGAGATCTATACCGAAGGTAAAGATGAAATGGCGTGGCTGAAATTTTTCTATGATGCCGCTCAGAAAGGTGCGCGTGCGCAACGCGTGACTATGCCAATGTTTAATGCCTTCTGGCAGCAAAATAAACTGCTTGAAATGCGCCGCAGCGAGAAGAGCGAGCAATATGTTCGCTATGGTGATTTCCGCGCCGATCCGGTGAAAAATGCGCTGGGTACGCCAAGCGGCAAAATTGAAATCTATTCAAAAACGCTGGAAAAATTTGGCTATAAGGATTGCCCGGCACACCCGACCTGGCTGGCTCCTGATGAGTGGAAAGGTACCGCCGACGAGAAGCAGTTGCAGCTTCTGACCGCGCATCCGGCGCATCGTCTACACAGTCAGCTTAACTATGCGGAGCTGCGTAAAAAATATGCGGTTGCCGATCGTGAGCCGATCACAATTCACACCGAAGATGCTGCTCGCTTTGGTATTGCGAATGGCGATCTGGTCCGTGCCTGGAATAAACGTGGTCAGATCCTGACAGGCGCTGTGGTGACTGACGGGATCAAAAAAGGCGTGGTATGCGTGCATGAAGGTGCATGGCCGGATCTGGAAAATGGCTTGTGTAAAAACGGCAGTGCGAACGTGTTAACGGCGGATATCCCCAGCTCGCAGCTGGCGAATGCCTGTGCCGGTAACTCTGCGCTGGTGTATATCGAAAAATATACGGGTAATGCGCCGAAGTTAACGGCGTTTGATCAGCCAGCTATTCAGGCATAAGAAGTGAATAGCGCCCGGAAACGGGCGCTGAGGTTATGCAAACGCAAAACTGCCTGATGCGCTATGCTTATCAGGCCTACATAGTCCCTGCAATATATTGAATTAACAAGGCTTTGTAGGCCGGATAAGGCGTTCACGCCGCATCCGGCAGTAATACCAGACCTTTACGGCTTGCGCGCAATCAGTACCGCGCGTTTAGGCGCAGGATAACCTTCCACCGTTTTACCCGGATCATGTGGGTCGAGGAAATCGGCCAGCGATTCGGTGACCATCCACTCGGTACGACGCTGCTCTTCTGTAGTGGTGACGCTCACATCCGCAATGCGAATATCAACAAAACCACACTTCTTCAGCCAGTTTTTCAACGCCAGGGCCGACGGGATGAAATAAACATTACGCATTTGTGCGTAACGATCGCCTGGTACCAGCACCGTGTTTTCGTCGCCATCAATAACCAGCGTTTCAAGCACCAGTTCACCTTCATTGACCAGTTGGTCTTTTAACTGCCAGAGATGCTCCAGCGGTGAACGACGATGATAAAGCACGCCCATCGAAAAGACGGTATCAAAGGCTTTCAGTGCCGGAAGTTGTTCAATCCCTAACGGCAGCAGATGCGCCCGTTGGTCGTTACCTAACAGTTTACGCACTGCTTCAAACTGGCAGAGGAATAGTTGTGTAGGGTCGATACCCACCGCAAGGTGTGCGCCTGCGCCAATCATGCGCCACATGTGATAGCCGCTGCCGCAGCCGACATCAAGAATGGTGCGCCCGGTTAAATCAGAAAGATGGGGCAGAACACGATCCCATTTCCAGTCGGAACGCCACTCGGTATCGATGTTGACGCCATACAGTGAGAACGGCCCTTTGCGCCACGGCATCAGGTTGCGCATCAGCGTTTCAATGCGCTTAATCTGCCCGGCGCTCAGTGGTTCTTCGCTTTCTGCCGTCACGCTATGCAGTAAATCAAGACGATACGGTTTAATTTCAGGCAGAAATTCCACCGCATTGGACCACTGTTTAAACAGACCGTGCTGCTGTTCGCGCTGCCAGCTGGCAATCTGCGCGGGCAGGGTTTCCAGCCAGTGTGAAAGATGATTTTTGGCAATCAGAGAATAAAAGTTACCAAAGTCGATCATGCAGCGTCCTCTGCTTTTAATGCCACCAGTGAACCAAAATTAAAGCACTGGAACCACAGCTCGCTATGCTCAAAACCGGCTTTATGCAGGCGTGCCTTGTGGGTTTCCACGGAATCGGTCAGCATTACGTTTTCTAACATGCTGCGCTTCTGGCTGATTTCCAGCTCGCTGTAGCCGTTGGCACGTTTAAAGTCGTGGTGCATGTTGAACAGCAGTTCACCAACTTTGGCATCTTCGAAACTGAATTTTTCCGAAAGCACCAGCGCGCCACCCGGGTTTAGCCCTTGATAAATTTTATCCAGTAACGCCTGGCGCTCGGAAGGTTCCAGGAATTGCAGGGTAAAATTCAGTACCACCATCGACGCGTTTTCAATGGCAATATCGCGAATATCACCTTCAATAACGTCAACAGGCGTAGGCGCTTTATAGGCGTCAATATGACGACGGCAGCGTTCAATCATTGCCGGGGAGTTGTCGATGGCGATAATTTTACAATTATCATGATGAATGTTGCGACGCACTGAGAGCGTCGCTGCGCCCAAAGAACAGCCCAGATCGTAAATCTGCGTACCCGGTTGAACGAAGCGTTCAGCTAACATACCAATCATTGAAATAATATTGGAGTAGCCGGGAACGGAACGTTGGATCATATCCGGGAAGACTTCAGCTACCCGTTCATCAAAGGTCCAGTCGCCCAGTCTGGCGATAGGAGCAGAAAATAGCGTGTCGCGGTGAGACATAACGTAAAAATCCGGGAAAAAGAAAGTGGCGTATTGTGCGCTAACGCAGGGAGAAAACCAACTCCCAGGGCATATACCAAAGATTCGCCAGCACCATCAGCAATAGCGCACACCAGGTGGCGCTCATACCAGAACGTCGCCAGCGAAACAGACGGTGATGGAAACCGTAATAATGCATCAGGCGACCTGCAAGCAAAACGAGGCCGCAAATATGCACCATCCAGGTTTCAGCACCATTCATTTCCATAAATAGCATCAATACAATCGCGATGGGAATATATTCCACCGCATTGCCATGAATACGAATAGCACTTTGTAGTTCGCTAAAACCGCCGTCGCCATAGGCAACGCGATACTGCATTCGCAGGCGAACAACATCAAAAGAGAACTTCATTAATAACAACGCACTTAAAACGGCATACAGCGCGCTTACCATACAAACTCCCTTTAAAATGGCCGATGGCACTTGTCTATGATAGGTGGCAAATTCAGAAAAGAGAAGATTGCTGTGGAATAGCCGGGACTGCTCCGATCTCTGGAAGCATTTTACGTAAGTCTTCCCACAGTGTATGTACCAGTTCCGGGGCCTGAGCAATATCTGGCGTGTGCAGAAAAAGATAAGGCGTGGTGTTCTGCTGCCACTGCGCTAATTTTTGTAACCAGACCTGAAATAATTCCCTGTTTTGCGCCATATCATCGCTGCCGATAAAACGGATCAGCGGATTTGTCGCCGTTAGTACGGCATGTACCGGAACCTTCGGTTTCTTCCGTTGAGCGTCGCGTATGGCTTCATTATGCGGACGTGCAGCATGAACCGGGCGGCTGTCTAAAATCACCCGATTAACGCCGCGCTGATGTAATCCGCGATTAAGCGTTTGTTCCTCTTCCCCTTTGGCGAAAAACTGCGGATGACGCACTTCCACACCATAATTAAATTCGCCGGGAAGAGTATCGAGAAAATGCCAAAGCGCAGGCAAATCCCGTGGGCCGAATGTGGCAGGCAGTTGCAGCCAGTATTGCCCAATGCGCGGAGCCAGCGGTGACATACGGGTCAAAAATTCACTGGTTAAATCATCGCAATGACGCAACGCTGCCTGATGCGAAATGGTCGCCGGAAACTTAAAACAGAAGCGGAAGTCATCTGTGGTCTGCTCCCGCCAGCGCAGGACAACCTCGGGTTTCGGCAAGGCGTATAGCGTGGTGTTGCCCTCCACGCAATTAAAGTAGCGGGCATACTCTTCCAGGCTGGTTATCCCCAGACGCACCCATTTAGGATGCGACCATTGCGGCAGACCGATATAAATCATAACGCGTTGAGGATCTCTTCCACGCTGCGCACACGGGCGATGCGTGGATAGATATGGTTGATGCTGTTATTGTGCTGCTCGGCACTGGCGGCGCTACAGGCATCTTCGGCAATCACCAGATTAAAACCGAGTTCCCAGGCATTGCGGGCGGTGGACTCAACGCCGATATTGGTCGAGATCCCACATAACACTATTGTATCGATACCTCGGCGGCGTAATTGCAACTCCAGATCCGTACCGTAAAACGCACCCCATTGACGTTTGATGATTTCGATATCGCTGTCGGTTGCACCTAATGCAGCAGGATGTTGCCACCAATTTTCGGGCAACACTTTAGCGGGAGAGGGGGCATCAACCGGCTGTTTTAATGCTTCAGCATAATCGACAGACCAGCCAACACGCACCAGAAACACGGGCTGACCGCTCGCGCGAAATTTCGCCGCCAGCTTCCCGGCGCGATTTACCACGTCTTCGGCAGTATGCGGACCACCGGCAAAAGGCAAGATGCCTTCCTGTAAATCAATCACCACTAGCGCTGTGGATTTGGCATTAAGTTCAAGCATGATCACTCCAGATAAAACAAAATCGTGCCTCTCACCTTAATGCGATTAGCCGATGGCGGAACGACAAATTTTGTTAATTTTTATGAGTTCGGGCAACACCTTTATAGCAAACTGGCGTAGAGTCTGAATCCAGGACCGATATAAAGTGGTAACGAGGCGTTCCAGCGCGGGCCAGGCTCTTACGGTGCGGCAGAATTTCCAGTATAATAGCCGCCTTTTTTCATTCAGTTGTGACATACAGCTAACGCTGCGACTCAGGTCACCTGCACAGCAGGGGACATCCGCCAGCAGCTAAGTTAAGGGATATCTCATGCGTACAGAATATTGTGGACAGCTCCGTTTGTCCCACGTGGGGCAGCAGGTGACTCTGTGTGGTTGGGTCAACCGTCGTCGTGATCTTGGTAGCTTGATCTTTATCGATATGCGCGACCGCGAAGGTATCGTGCAGGTATTTTTCGATCCGGATCGTGCGGACGCGTTAAAGCTGGCCTCTGAACTGCGTAATGAGTTCTGCATTCAGGTCACGGGCACCGTACGTGCGCGTGACGAAAAAAATATCAACCGCGATATGGCGACTGGCGAAATCGAAGTGCTGGCTTCCTCGCTGACCATCATCAACCGCGCAGACGTTCTGCCGCTTGACTCTAACCACGTCAACACCGAAGAAGCGCGTCTGAAATACCGCTATCTTGACCTGCGTCGTCCGGAAATGGCTCAGCGCCTGAAAACCCGCGCTAAAATCACCAGCCTGGTGCGTCGTTTTATGGACGACCACGGCTTCCTCGATATCGAAACTCCGATGCTGACTAAAGCCACGCCGGAAGGCGCGCGTGACTACCTGGTGCCTTCTCGTGTGCACAAAGGTAAATTCTACGCGCTGCCGCAATCCCCGCAGTTGTTCAAACAGCTGCTGATGATGTCCGGTTTTGACCGCTACTATCAGATCGTTAAATGCTTCCGTGACGAAGACCTGCGCGCTGATCGCCAGCCTGAATTTACTCAGATCGATGTGGAAACCTCTTTCATGACCGCGCCGCAAGTGCGTGAAGTGATGGAAGCGCTGGTGCGTCATTTGTGGCTGGAAGTGAAGGGCATTGATCTGGGCGATTTCCCGGTAATGACCTTTGCGGAAGCTGAACGCCGTTACGGCTCCGACAAACCGGACCTGCGTAACCCGATGGAACTGACCGACGTTGCCGATCTGCTGAAATCCGTTGAATTCGCGGTATTTGCGGGTCCGGCGAACGATCCGAAAGGCCGTGTTGCCGCTCTGCGTGTTCCGGGTGGCGCATCGCTGACCCGTAAGCAGATCGACGAATACGGTAACTTCGTTAAAATCTATGGCGCGAAAGGTCTGGCTTACATCAAAGTTAACGAACGCGCGAAAGGTCTGGAAGGTATCAACAGCCCGGTAGCGAAGTTCCTTAATGCGGAAATCATCGAAGCCATCCTGGATCGTACTGCCGCGCAGGATGGCGATATGATTTTCTTCGGTGCCGACAACAAGAAAATTGTTGCCGACGCGATGGGCGCACTGCGTTTGAAAGTGGGTAAAGACCTTGGCCTGACCGACGAAAGCAAATGGGCGCCGCTGTGGGTTATCGACTTCCCGATGTTTGAAGACGACGGTGAAGGCGGCCTGACGGCAATGCACCATCCGTTCACCGCGCCGAAAGACATGACGGCGGCAGAGCTGAAAGCTGCACCGGAAAATGCGGTGGCGAACGCTTACGATATGGTCATCAATGGTTACGAAGTGGGCGGTGGTTCAGTGCGTATCCATAATGGTGATATGCAGCAGACGGTGTTTGGCATTCTGGGGATCACCGAAGAGGAACAGCGCGAGAAATTCGGCTTCCTGCTCGACGCCCTGAAATACGGTACTCCGCCGCACGCAGGTCTGGCATTCGGTCTTGACCGTCTGACCATGCTGCTGACCGGCACCGACAACATCCGTGACGTTATCGCCTTCCCGAAAACCACGGCGGCAGCGTGTCTGATGACTGAAGCACCGAGCTTTGCTAACCCGACTGCACTGGCTGAGCTGAGCATTCAGGTTGTGAAGAAGGCTGAGAATAACTGATATGACTCAAATACACGAAATCATTCGCGTTGCATCGAGGCGGCAACTGAGTGAACTCCCATGAGCATAGATAACTATGTGAATGGGATGAGCGAAGGCAGTCAACGAAGAGGCAGCGTGAAGGATAAAGTGTATAAGCGTCCCGTTTCGATCTTAGTGGTCATCTATGCACAAGATACGAAACGGGTGCTGATGTTGCAGCGGCGTGACGATCCCGATTTCTGGCAGTCGGTAACCGGCAGTGTGGAAGAGGGTGAAACCGCGCCGCAAGCTGCCATGCGCGAAGTAAAGGAAGAGGTCACCATCGATGTTGTCGCTGAACAACTGACCTTAATTGACTGTCAGCGCACGGTAGAGTTTGAAATTTTTTCACATTTACGTCATCGCTATGCGCCGGGCGTGACGCGCAATACGGAATCATGGTTCTGTCTTGCGCTCCCGCACGAGCGCCAGATTGTTTTCACTGAACATCTGGCTTACAAGTGGCTTGATGCGCCTGCTGCGGCGGCGCTCACTAAGTCCTGGAGCAACCGACAGGCGATTGAACAGTTTGTTATTAACGCTGCCTGAACAGGCAGGGCTATCTGGAGATATTTTTATGGCAGGTCATAGTAAATGGGCCAACACCAGACATCGTAAAGCTGCGCAGGATGCTAAGCGCGGTAAAATCTTCACTAAAATCATTCGTGAGCTGGTAACCGCGGCTAAGCTGGGCGGTGGCGATCCGGACGCTAACCCGCGTCTGCGTGCAGCAATTGATAAAGCACTGTCTAACAACATGACCCGTGACACCCTGAACCGCGCAATTGCACGTGGTGTGGGCGGTGATGATGATGCAAACATGGAAACCATCATCTACGAAGGTTACGGCCCAGGCGGCACGGCAATCATGATTGAATGTCTGTCTGACAACCGCAACCGTACCGTTGCTGAAGTGCGTCACGCATTCAGCAAATGTGGCGGTAACCTCGGTACTGACGGTTCCGTAGCCTATCTGTTCAGCAAAAAAGGCGTGATCTCCTTCGAGAAAGGCGACGAAGACACCATCATGGAAGCAGCACTGGAAGCAGGTGCTGAAGACGTTGTGACCTATGATGACGGCGCAATCGACGTCTACACTGCATGGGAAGAGATGGGTAAAGTACGCGACGCTCTGGAAGCGGCAGGTCTGAAAGCAGACAGCGCAGAAGTTTCCATGATCCCGTCAACCAAAGCCGATATGGATGCAGAAACTGCACCGAAACTGATGCGTCTGATCGATATGCTGGAAGACTGTGACGACGTGCAGGAAGTTTACCATAACGGTGAGATCTCTGATGAGGTTGCAGCGACCCTCTGATGAGGCCGGCTAAACAACAAAACGGAGACGCGTGATGTCTATTATTCTCGGTATTGACCCGGGTTCGCGCGTTACCGGCTACGGTGTTATCCGTCAGGTGGGCAGGCAACTGTCCTACCTGGGTAGTGGATGCATACGCACCAAAGTGGATGATTTACCGTCTCGACTGAAGCTGATCTATGCGGGCGTGACGGAAATCATCACCCAGTTCCAGCCCGATTATTTCGCAATCGAACAAGTCTTTATGGCGAAGAACGCTGACTCTGCTCTGAAACTGGGGCAGGCGCGAGGCGTAGCGATTGTGGCAGCGGTGAATCAGGAATTGCCGGTGTTTGAATATGCTGCGCGTCAGGTGAAGCAAACAGTGGTGGGCATTGGTAGCGCCGAAAAAAGCCAGGTGCAGCATATGGTGCGTACCTTGCTGAAATTACCTGCTAATCCACAGGCGGATGCCGCCGATGCGCTGGCGATTGCCATCACCCACTGCCATGTCAGCCAGAATGCGATGCAGATGAGCGAATCGCGGCTGAACCTGGCGAGAGGGCGACTGCGCTAAATTATCACGCTTCAGTCAGTTCAGGCTGAGGCGTTTCTACTCCCTCCGCATGAATCAACATTAGACTCGGATGATGCCACAAACTCGCTGGCGTAACCGTTTTACGATCCCACGGAATAGAACCTAAGAACCAGAATTTCCAGAAAGTGAGTTTTACATTCGGATTGCTATTTAACAATTCTCCAAATGTCTCTATTTCGCCAACCGGAATACATAGCGCCTCTTTATAAATATCAAAGACAAATTTTGAACAGAACTGGCGTGAAGATTCGTATTTAAAACCGGTGTGGTAGAGTTTGCGTAGCCGGGAGGGAACCTGTTCAACAATTCGTTGTTTTTGTTGTTCTGTTAGCCCTGCGTCTAATCGCTTTATAGCATAGCGTTGGTTAGAAGAACGTTTAATAAAACGGGATAGAGTAGTGATGGTTGAGAGGGGAACACGGCTTTCTGCAACCAGGAAGTCTTCACCGTTATGACCGATAATGATCCCGACGTGATTACTCCAGCAATTTGATGCTGCTGATATTTGACCAAATAAGGCAGCACCTATACATGTAAAGACGATATCACCAATTTCATATTCAGCAGGGTAATTAATATTCACGTTGTCATTCCATTGAAATAAATATGAATACACGTAATAACATAAAAAAGTTTATTTTTCAGGAGTCGAAATGTATATTTTTTTACGCATTAACTCACTGAATATGTAATATTAAAATATTTGCTTCCAATATAACTTGTAGAATAAATTATACTGTGCCATTTTTCAGAACATCGGGACGCCTCGCAAGTTTTCTTCATCCTTCGCTGGATATCTATCCAGCATTTTTTTATCATACAGCATTATCTTTGATTCGTTACGCAGGAGCGTCATGTGATAGGCAGGCTGAGAGGCATCATTCTGGAAAAACAACCCCCGCTGGTGTTAATTGAAGTGGGCGGCGTAGGCTATGAAGTGCATATGCCGATGACCTGTTTTTATGAACTCCCTGAAGCGGGTCAGGAAGCGATTGTTTTCACCCACTTTGTGGTGCGTGAAGACGCGCAACTGCTGTACGGTTTTAACAATAAACAAGAGCGCACGTTGTTCAAAGAGTTGATCAAAACCAACGGCGTCGGCCCGAAGCTGGCGCTGGCGATCCTCTCCGGAATGTCAGCGCAGCAGTTCGTTAATGCCGTTGAACGTGAAGAGGTGGGAGCACTGGTGAAACTGCCGGGCATTGGTAAAAAAACCGCCGAGCGTTTAATTGTCGAAATGAAAGACCGATTTAAAGGTTTGCACGGCGATCTCTTTACGCCAGCCGCCGATCTGGTGCTCACGTCGCCTGCCAGCCCGGCAACCGATGATGCTGAACAGGAAGCGGTTGCTGCGCTGGTGGCGCTGGGCTATAAACCACAAGAAGCCAGCCGCATGGTGAGCAAAATCGCTCGCCCTGACGCCAGCAGTGAAACATTAATTCGCGAAGCCCTACGCGCCGCGTTATGAGGTAAAGGATGATTGAAGCAGACCGTCTGATTTCTGCCGGTACGACGTTGCCGGAAGATGTAGCAGATCGCGCCATTCGCCCCAAATTACTGGAAGAGTATGTTGGTCAGCCGCAGGTTCGTTCACAGATGGAGATTTTCATCAAAGCAGCGAAACTGCGCGGCGACGCCCTCGATCATCTGTTGATTTTTGGCCCTCCGGGTTTAGGTAAAACCACGCTTGCTAATATTGTCGCCAATGAAATGGGCGTTAATTTACGCACGACTTCCGGTCCGGTGCTGGAAAAGGCGGGCGATCTGGCAGCAATGCTCACTAACCTTGAACCGCATGACGTGCTGTTTATTGATGAGATCCACCGTCTTTCACCAGTGGTGGAAGAGGTGTTGTATCCGGCAATGGAAGACTACCAGTTAGATATCATGATTGGTGAAGGTCCGGCTGCACGCTCCATTAAAATTGATTTGCCCCCGTTTACACTGATTGGCGCAACCACGCGCGCAGGTTCGCTGACATCACCGTTGCGCGACCGTTTTGGTATTGTGCAACGTCTGGAGTTTTATCAGGTGCCGGATCTGCAATATATCGTTAGTCGTAGTGCACGCTTTATGGGGCTTGAGATGAGTGATGACGGCGCGCTGGAAGTGGCGCGTCGGGCGCGTGGTACGCCACGTATTGCCAACCGCCTGCTGCGTCGAGTGCGTGATTTCGCCGAAGTGAAGCACGATGGCACCATCTCGGCAGATATCGCCGCCCAGGCGCTGGATATGCTGAATGTCGATGCCGAAGGTTTCGATTATATGGACCGCAAATTGTTGCTGGCGGTAATCGATAAATTCTTTGGTGGGCCTGTAGGTCTGGATAACCTGGCGGCGGCTATTGGCGAAGAACGTGAAACCATTGAGGATGTGCTGGAGCCTTATCTGATTCAGCAAGGCTTTTTGCAGCGTACACCTCGCGGGCGTATGGCGACAGTGCGGGCGTGGAACCACTTTGGAATTACGCCGCCAGAAATGCCGTAGTTCAAATAAGGCGCTCGCGCCGTATCCGACATTGGCAATATGCCTGATGCGACGCCGTTCGCGTCTTATCAGGCCTATCAGGTATAGAGCCGTAAGTCGGATAAGGCGTTCACGCCGCATCCGACATTGGCAATATGCCTGATGCGACGCCGTTCGCGTCTTATCAGGCCTACCCGGTATAGCGAACCGTAGGTCGGATAAGGCGTTCACGCCGCATCCGACACTGGCAGTGTGCCTGATGCGACGTCGTTCGCGTCTTATCAGGCCTACCTGATATAGCGAACCGTAGGTCGGATAAGGCGCTCGCGCCGCATCCGACACTGGCAATGTGCTTGATGCGACGTCGTTCGCGTCTTATCCGACAATTGTGTTTAGGTACAAATTAGCTGGCCTGTTTTTTCATCATACTCAAAATAAACAACAGCGCAGCGCACAGCACCACTGACGGACCCGCAGGCGTATCGTAAAACGCTGAAAAAGTTAAACCGCCAGTTACAGCAATCATCCCCACTAAAACGGCGACACCTGCCATCTGTTCCGGCGTACGGGCAAAACGACGTGCGGTAGCAGCTGGAATGATCAGCAGCGAGGTAATAATCAACGCCCCGACAAATTTCATTGCCACACCAATCGTCAATGCTGTTACCAGCATCAACAGCAATTTCACTCGCTGTAATTTCACACCATCGACAAATGCCAGATCCGGGCTAATGGTCATCGACAGCAAATTGCGCCATTGCCAGAACAGAATTGCCACCACAATGACCACGCCAATGGCGATGGAGATGAGATCTTCCGGCGTCACTGCCAGCAAATCACCGAACAGGTATGCCATCAAGTCAACGCGAATGTTAGACATCAGACTGACAACGACCAGGCCCAGCGACAAGGCACTGTGCGCCATAATTCCCAATAACGTGTCGATCGCCAGCTGCGGGCGCTTCTCCAGCCATACCAGACCGCCCGCCAGCAGCAGCGTAACGGTAATCACTGCATAGAAGGGATTCACGTCCAGCAACAGACCAAACGCCACGCCAAGTAAAGACGCATGGGCCAGCGTATCGCCGAAATAAGACATACGACGCCAGACAACAAAAGAACCCAAAGGACCTGCGGCACAGGCCAGCATAATCCCGGCTAACCAACCGGGAAATAATAATTCAATCATGAGCGATCACTTCCCCGACGCAGAACAATTCGCCCCTGTAAATCGTGGCGGTGATTATGATGATGGCGATAAATACCCAGCTGTTCAGCTCCGCGAGGCCCGAACATCGAAATAAATTCCGGATGCAGGGAAACGACTTCTGGTGTGCCAGAACAACAGATGTGATGGTTAAGGCAAAGTACTTCATCGGTTTTTGCCATTACCAGATGCAGATCGTGAGACACCATTAAAACGCCACAGTCCAGTTCGCGACGTAACTGGTCAATAAGGTCATATAACGCCACCTGACCATTCACATCCACGCCCTGGGTGGGTTCGTCCAGAACTAATAACTGGGGTTGATTTAACAATGCGCGCGCGAGTAGTACACGCTGCGTTTCACCGCCAGAGAGCTTTTGCATTGGCGCGTCAATAAGATGCCCAGCCTGAACGCGTTTTAGTGCAGGCAGAATATCTTCCTTATGTGTTCTGGGGCGTAAGCGTAAAAAACGGTTTACGGTCAGTGGCAACGTGGTGTCGAGATACAGCTTCTGCGGCACATAACCAATGCGCAGTTTTCCGTGGCGCTTGATAACTCCTTCATCTGGTGTTACCAGCCCGAGTACAACCCGAACCAATGTCGACTTACCTGCGCCGTTCGGCCCAAGTAAGGTCAAAATTTTACCAGGCTTGAGTTCCAGCGACACATCAGAGAGGACGCGGCGTTGGCCAAATGAAACCGAGACATTTTCCAGGGAAACCAGACTTGTCATGTTAATTTTAGTCTTGCAGTAGTCATGAAATGTTATAATATCACACTTCTTATATTCATTACGATGATTGGTCGCATTATGTTACATAAAAAAACGCTTCTTTTCGCAGCATTATCTGCTGCTCTCTGGGGCAGTGCAACTCAGGTAGCAGAAGCTGCCGTTGTCGCTTCGCTTAAACCTGTTGGATTCATCGCTTCCGCTATTGCTGATGGAGTAACAGAGACGGAGGTGTTACTTCCTGATGGGGCCTCTGAACATGATTATTCACTGCGTCCATCTGATGTAAAACGCTTACAGAACGCGGACTTAGTTGTCTGGGTTGGGCCGGAAATGGAAGCGTTTATGCAAAAGCCCGTGAGTAAATTACCCGAAGCGAAGCAGGTAACCATTGCGCAGCTTGAGAGTGTAAAACCGCTGCTGATGAAAAGCATTCACGACGCTGATGATGATCATGACCACGCGGAAAAAAGTGACGAAGATCACCATCACGGCGATTTCAACATGCACGTTTGGCTTTCCCCAGAGATAGCGCGGGCTACAGCGGTTGCAATCCATGGAAAATTAGTGGAACTTATGCCGCAAAGTCGAGCCAAACTTGACGCCAACCTGATGGAATTTGAGGCACAATTAGCTTCAAGTAGGAAACAGGTTGGTAACGAGCTCGCGCCGCTCAAGGGAAAAGGTTATTTCGTTTTTCATGATGCTTACGGCTACTTCGAAAAACAATTCGGACTGACACCGCTTGGTCACTTTACCGTAAACCCTGAGATTCAACCTGGCGCGCAGCGTTTACATCAAATAAGAACACAGTTGGTTGAGCAAAAAGCAACCTGCGTTTTTGCTGAGCCACAGTTCAGGCCTGCGGTCGTTGAAAGCGTCGCACGAGGGACATCCGTTCGTATGGGAACGTTGGATCCCCTTGGGACGAATATCAAACTGGGCAAAACAAGCTATTCAGAATTCCTGAATCAATTAGCTAACCAGTACGCGAGCTGCCTGAAAGGAGATTAATGAGGAAGTGATTACGTGCAACAGATAGCCCGCTCTGTCGCCCTGGCGTTTAATAATTTACCGCGACCACACCGCGTTATGTTGGGGTCGCTTACCGTTCTTACTCTGGCCGTCGCTGTCTGGCGGCCTTATGTTTACCACCGAGACGCCTCGCCTATTGTCAAAACCATTGAGCTTGAACAGAACGAAATTCGTTCTCTCTTACCTGAGGCCAGTGAGCCGATTGATCAAGCCGCGCAAGAAGATGAAGCCATTCCCCAGGACGAACTCGACGACAAAATCGCTGGTGAAGCCGGCGTTCATGAATATGTCGTTTCTACGGGCGACACGTTAAGTAGCATCCTTAATCAATATGGTATTGAGATGGGTGATATCACCCAACTTGCTGCTGCTGATAAAGATCTGCGTAACCTGAAAATTGGTCAACAACTCTCCTGGACATTAACCGCTGATGGCGAGTTACAGCGTCTGACCTGGGAAGTGTCTCGCCGCGAAACCCGTACCTATGACCGCACCGCCGCTAATGGTTTTAAAATGACCAGCGAAATGCAGCAAGGGGAGTGGGTTAACAATCTGGTGAAAGGAACCGTTGGGACAAGTTTTGTTGCCAGCGCCAAAAATGCAGGTTTAACCAGTGCTGAAGTGAGCGCGGTGATTAAAGCAATGCAGTGGCAGATGGACTTCCGCAAAGTGAAAAAAGGTGACGAATTTGCGGTATTAATGTCACGTGAGATGCTTGATGGCAAACGTGAACAAAGCCAACTGCTGGGCGTGCGTTTGCGTTCAGAAGGCAAAGATTACTATGCTATTCGCGCTGAAGATGGCAAATTCTACGACCGCAACGGCACGGGCCTGGCGAAAGGGTTCTTACGATTCCCGACGGCAAAACAGTTCCGCATTTCGTCTAACTTTAACCCGCGTCGTCTGAACCCGGTAACCGCTCGCGTTGCGCCGCACAGAGGCGTTGATTTTGCGATGCCGCAGGGTACGCCGGTGCTTTCGGTGGGAGACGGTGAAGTGGTAGTTGCTAAACGCAGTGGCGCAGCGGGTTATTATGTCGCGATTCGTCATGGTCGCAGCTACACCACGCGATATATGCACCTGCGTAAGATTCTGGTTAAACCGGGGCAGAAAGTGAAGCGTGGCGATCGTATCGCGCTTTCCGGTAACACCGGGCGTTCAACTGGGCCACATCTGCATTATGAGGTATGGATTAACCAGCAGGCGGTGAACCCGTTGACAGCGAAACTGCCGCGTACTGAAGGGCTGACCGGTTCAGATCGTACCGATTTCCTGGCGAAGGCCAAGGAGATTGTACCGCAGCTACAGTTTGATTAATTAATACCCATTGGCAGCCGGTACGCAGTCAGTGCCGGCTTTTTTATTTGGTGCGGGGCAAGTTGCGCCGTTACACTACCACCAGATTGATTATTGCCTTATCCGAAACTGGAAAAGCATGGAAACGAAAAAAAATAATAGCGAATATATTCCTGAGTTTGATAAATCCTTTCGTCACCCTCGTTACTGGGGAGCCTGGTTGGGCGTGGCGACAATGGCCGGTATTGCCTTAACACCAGCGAAATTCCGTGATCCAATTCTTGCGCGGTTGGGGCGTTTTACCGGGAGACTGGGTAAAAGCTCACGTCGTCGGGCGTTGATCAATCTGTCTCTCTGTTTTCCAGAACGTAGCGAAGCCGAACGCGAAGCGATTGTTGATGAGATGTTTGCCACCGCGCCACAAGCGATGGCAATGATGGCTGAACTGGCGATACGTGGGCCGGAGAAAATCCAGCCTCGCGTCGACTGGCAGGGGCTGGAGATCATCGAAGAGATGCGGCGTAACAACGAGAAAGTGATCTTTCTGGTACCGCACGGCTGGGCAGTTGATATTCCCGCTATGCTGATGGCCTCACAAGGGCAGAAAATGGCAGCGATGTTCCATAATCAGGGCAACCCGGTTTTTGATTATGTCTGGAACACGGTGCGTCGTCGTTTTGGCGGTCGTCTGCACGCGAGAAATGATGGTATTAAACCTTTCATCCAGTCGGTTCGTCAGGGCTACTGGGGCTATTATTTACCGGATCAGGATCATGGACCTGAACACAGCGAATTTGTTGATTTCTTCGCAACGTATAAAGCAACGCTGCCAGCAATTGGTCGCCTGATGAAAGTATGTCGCGCGCGTGTCGTTCCGCTGTTCCCAATCTATGATGGCAAGACCCATCGTCTGACGATTCAGGTTCGTCCACCGATGGATGACCTGTTAGAGGCGGATGACGCTACCATTGCGCGGCGTATGAATGAAGAAGTCGAGATTTTTGTTGGTCCGCGACCAGAGCAGTACACCTGGATTTTAAAATTGCTGAAAACGCGCAAACCGGGCGAAATCCAGCCGTATAAGCGTAAAGATCTTTATCCCATCAAATAAAAAAAGCCTCTCGTGAGGAGAGGCCTTCGCCTGATGATAAGTTCAAGTTTGCTTCAGAAGATTAGAAATCTATTGAATTATCATTGAGCTGTAGGCCGGATGAGGCGTTTTCGCCACATCCGGCAACGTACTTACTCTACCGTTAAAATACGCGTGGTATTCGTCGAACCCACGGTACTCATCACGTCGCCCTGGGTGACAATCACCAGATCACCAGACATCAGGTAGCCTTTATCGCGCAGCAGATTTACTGCTTCGCTGGCAGCAACCACGCCTTCATTTGCACTGTCAAAATAGACCGGCGTAACACCACGATAAAGCGCAGTCAGGTTCAGAGTGCGTTCATGACGAGACATGGCGAAAATCGGCAGACCGGAGCTGATACGAGAAGTCATCAGCGCGGTACGACCAGATTCGGTCATGGTGATGATCGCGGTAACGCCTTTCAGGTGGTTAGCTGCGTACATTGCGGACATCGCGATAGCTTCTTCCACATTGTCGAACTGAACGTCCAGGCGGTGTTTAGACACATTGATGCTCGGGATTTTTTCGGCACCCAGGCAAACACGCGCCATTGCAGCAACGGTTTCAGATGGATATTGACCTGCGGCGGTTTCCGCAGACAACATTACGGCGTCAGTACCATCCAGAACGGCGTTCGCCACGTCCATGACTTCTGCACGCGTCGGCATTGGGTTGGTAATCATCGATTCCATCATCTGGGTAGCAGTAATGACTGCGCGGTTCAGCTGACGCGCGCGACGAATCAGCGCTTTCTGAATCCCAACCAGTTCCGGATCGCCAATCTCTACGCCGAGGTCACCACGTGCGACCATCACCACGTCAGAAGCGAGGATAATGTCGTCCATTGCATCCTGGCTGCAAACGGCTTCCGCACGTTCAACTTTGGCGACAATTTTCGCATCACAACCTGCATCGCGCGCCAGACGACGAGCATAATTCAGATCTTCGCCGCAGCGTGGGAAAGAGACAGCCAAATAATCTACGCCAATCAATGCCGCAGTTTTAATGTCTGCTTTGTCTTTCTCTGTCAGCGCTTCAGCAGACAGACCGCCACCGAGTTTGTTGATCCCTTTATTATTGGAAAGAGGGCCGCCGACGGTCACTTCGGTGAACACTTTCATGCCCTGAACTTCCAGTACTTTTAACTGTACGCGACCGTCGTCCAGCAGCAGAATGTCGCCAGGCACGACGTCAGCAGGCAGACCTTTATAGTCGATACCGACTTTTTCTTTATCGCCTTCACCTTTGCCCAGGTTGGCATCCAGCAGGAATTTATCCCCAATATTGAGGAAAACCTTACCTTCTTTAAAAGTTGATACGCGAATCTTTGGCCCCTGAAGGTCACCGAGAATAGCCACATGACGACCCAGTTTTGCGGCAATTTCACGAACTTTATCCGCGCGCATTTTATGGTCTTCAGGCGAGCCATGAGAAAAGTTCATTCGTACGACGTTTGCACCCGCTGCGATGACCTTTTCAAGGTTATTATCGCGATCGGTAGCCGGGCCTAACGTGGTAACGATTTTGGTTCTGCGAAGCCTTCTGGACATGTAATACTCCGTTGACTGAAACAACCAGGTGTTGCTTGAACATGAATTCGCATAAACTAAAACCATTATGGTTGTAATTTAAACACATGCGAATATCGTATAAGGATAGAACAGTGATAATCGATTTAGCGATCGTCACTCAATTTAAGTAACTGCTTATCAAAGCGCGATTCCTTGAGCGCTTCCTTGACCCGCTTCAAGTTATCTCTGAATTTTGTGCCGCGTCGCAAAGTAAATCCTGTTGCCAGCACATCTATCACGGTCAACTGCGCAAGTCGAGACACCATGGGCATATAAATGTCAGTATCTTCAGGTACGTCGAGGGTAATTGCCAGCGTTGCTTCCCGGGCGAGTGGCGTACCGGCGGAGGTGAGGGCAATTACCATCGCGTCGTTTTCCCGTGCTAACTGCGCCAGTTCAACCAGATTTTTGGTTCTTCCGGTGTGAGAAATCAGCACAACCACGTCTCCGTCGCTACAATTCATACAACTCATGCGTTGCAACACAATATCGTCGGAGTAAACCACTGGAACATTAAAGCGAAAAAACTTATTCATCGCATCGTGGGCGACGGCGGCAGAAGAGCCCAGACCGAAAAAGGCGATTTTTTTGGCCTGAGTCAGGAGATCGACGGCACGGTTGACGGCAGATTTGTCCAGCGAGTGACGGACGTGATCGAGCGTGGCCATTGCCGACTCAAATATTTTCCCCGTGTATGATTCAACGCTGTCATCTTCATTAACGTTGCGATTAACATAGGGCGTGCCATTTGCCAGGCTTTGTGCCAGATGGAGTTTAAAATCAGGAAAACCGCGGGTGTCCATGCTGCGACAGAAACGATTCACCGTTGGTTCGCTAACATTGGCCTCAAGTGCCAGAGCAGCAATACTCGAATGGATCGCGTTGTCAGGCGAAGCAAGAATGACCTCGGCGACTTTTCGTTCTGATTTGCTCAAATGTTCCAGTTGAGACTGGATTTTTTCCAGCATATTCATGATGTAAAGAGACTCACGGTAATGACGATTTCCACACTGAAAGAAATCGAAATGCAGTTTGGTCTGATATTACGCCTGTGTGTCGTATTAATGACAAAAGCGGATAAAAAAGTTGTCATTTTTTTTCATAACATGATCAGGGTCAGATTTTTACCCAATGGAAAACGATGATTTTTTTATCAGTTTTGCCGCACTTTGCGCGCTTTTGCCGTAATCGCACGGGTGGATAAGCGTTTACAGTTTTCGCAAGCTCGTAAAAGCAGTACAGTGCACCGTAAGAAAATTACAAGTATACCCAGGCTTAAGTACCGGGTTAGTTAACTTAAGGAGAATGACATGGCGGTAACGCAAACAGCCCAGGCTTGTGACCTGGTCATTTTCGGCGCGAAAGGCGACCTTGCGCGTCGTAAATTGCTGCCTTCCCTGTATCAACTGGAAAAAGCCGGTCAGCTCAACCCGGATACCCGTATTATCGGCGTAGGGCGTGCTGACTGGGATAAAGCGGCATATACCAAAGTAGTCCGCGAAGCGCTGGAAACCTTCATGAAAGAAACTATTGATGAAGGTTTATGGGACACCCTGAGTGCACGTCTGGATTTTTGTAATCTCGATGTCAATGACACCGCTGCATTCAGCCGTCTTGGTGCGATGCTGGATCAAAAAAATCGTATCACCATTAACTACTTTGCCATGCCGCCAGGCACTTTTGGCGCAATCTGCAAAGGGCTTGGTGAGGCGAAACTGAACGGCAAACCGGCGCGCGTGGTGATGGAAAAACCGCTGGGGACGTCGCTGGCGACCTCGCAGGAAATCAACGATCAGGTTGGCGAATACTTCGAGGAGTGCCAGGTATACCGTATCGACCATTACCTTGGTAAAGAAACGGTGCTGAACCTGTTGGCGCTGCGTTTTGCTAACTCCCTGTTTGTGAACAACTGGGACAACCGCACTATTGATCATGTTGAGATTACCGTGGCAGAAGAAGTGGGGATCGAAGGGCGCTGGGGTTATTTTGATAAAGCCGGTCAGATGCGCGACATGATCCAGAACCACCTGCTACAAATTCTCTGCATGATTGCGATGTCTCCGCCGTCTGATCTGAGCGCAGACAGCATCCGCGATGAAAAAGTGAAAGTACTGAAGTCTCTGCGCCGCATTGACCGCTCCAACGTACGCGAAAAAACCGTACGCGGGCAATACACTGCGGGCTTCGCCCAGGGCAAAAAAGTTCCGGGCTACCTGGAAGAAGAGGGCGCGAACAAAAGCAGTAACACGGAAACCTTCGTGGCTATCCGTGTCGATATCGACAACTGGCGCTGGGCTGGCGTACCGTTCTACCTGCGTACCGGTAAACGTTTGCCGACCAAATGCTCTGAAGTGGTGGTCTATTTCAAAACGCCAGAGCTCAATCTGTTTAAAGAGTCGTGGCAGGACCTGCCGCAGAACAAACTGACTATCCGTCTGCAACCTGATGAAGGCGTGGATATTCAAGTGTTGAACAAGGTCCCGGGGCTTGATCACAAACATAACCTGCAAATCACCAAGCTGGATCTGAGCTATTCAGAAACCTTTAATCAGACGCATCTGGCAGATGCCTATGAACGTCTGCTGCTGGAGACCATGCGCGGTATTCAGGCGCTGTTTGTACGTCGTGATGAAGTGGAAGAAGCCTGGAAATGGGTGGACTCCATTACTGAAGCATGGGCGATGGATAACGATGCGCCGAAACCGTATCAGGCCGGAACCTGGGGACCGGTTGCTTCGGTGGCGATGATTACCCGCGATGGCCGTTCCTGGAATGAGTTTGAGTAATATCTGCACTCATCCTTTATGGTTATTTTACCGGTAACATGATCTTGCACAGATTGTAGAACAATTTTTACACTTTCAGGCCTCGTGCGGATTCACCCACGAGGCTTTTTTTATTACACTGACTGAAACGTTTTTGCCCTATGAGCTCCGGTTACAGGCGTTTCAATCATAATATCCATGTATGAAACGCGTTGTGAATCATCCTGCTCTGACAACTCAATTTCAGGAGCCTTTATGAATCCACAATTGTTACGCGTAACAAATCGAATCATTGAACGTTCGCGCGAGACTCGCTCTGCTTACCTCGCCCGGATCGAACAAGCGAAAACTTCGACCGTTCATCGTTCGCAGTTGGCATGCGGTAACCTGGCTCACGGTTTCGCCGCTTGCCAGCCAGAAGACAAAGCCTCCCTGAAAAGCATGTTGCGTAACAATATCGCTATCATCACCTCCTACAACGACATGCTCTCCGCCCACCAGCCTTATGAACATTATCCCGAGATCATTCGTAAAGCACTGCATGAAGCTAATGCGGTTGGGCAGGTTGCGGGTGGTGTTCCGGCGATGTGTGATGGTGTCACCCAGGGGCAGGATGGTATGGAACTGTCGCTGTTAAGCCGCGAAGTCATTGCGATGTCTGCGGCTGTGGGGCTGTCCCATAACATGTTTGATGGCGCGTTGTTCCTCGGCGTGTGCGATAAGATTGTCCCTGGGCTGACGATGGCAGCGCTGTCGTTCGGTCATCTGCCTGCGGTATTTGTGCCGTCAGGTCCGATGGCAAGCGGGTTGCCAAATAAAGAAAAAGTGCGTATTCGCCAGCTTTATGCCGAAGGGAAGGTGGATCGAATGGCACTGCTGGAGTCAGAGGCTGCGTCTTATCATGCCCCTGGTACATGTACTTTCTACGGTACTGCCAACACCAACCAGATGGTGGTGGAGTTTATGGGGATGCAGTTGCCGGGCTCTTCTTTTGTTCATCCAGACTCCCCGTTACGTGATGCATTAACCGCAGCCGCTGCGCGCCAGGTTACACGCATGACCGGCAACGGCAATGAATGGATGCCGATCGGTAAGATGATCGACGAGAAAGTGGTGGTGAACGGTATTGTTGCGCTGTTGGCGACCGGTGGTTCCACTAACCACACGATGCACCTGGTGGCGATGGCGCGTGCGGCCGGTATTCAGATCAACTGGGATGACTTCTCTGACCTTTCTGATGTCGTACCTCTGATGGCGCGTTTGTATCCAAACGGTCCGGCCGATATTAACCACTTCCAGGCGGCGGGTGGTGTACCGGTTCTGGTGCGTGAACTGCTCAAGGCGGGCCTGTTGCATGAAGATGTCAATACGGTGGCGGGCTTTGGTCTTTCGCGCTATACCCTCGAACCATGGCTGAATAACGGCGAGCTGGACTGGCGCGAAGGTGCAGACAAATCGCTCGACAGCAATGTGATTGCTTCCTTTGAACAACCTTTCTCGCATCATGGCGGGACAAAAGTGTTAAGCGGCAACCTGGGCCGTGCCGTCATGAAAACCTCTGCAGTGCCGGTTGAAAACCAGGTGATTGAAGCGCCTGCTGTTGTTTTCGAGAGCCAGCATGACGTTATGCCTGCTTTTGAAGCAGGTATGCTGGACCGTGATTGTGTGGTTGTTGTCCGCCATCAGGGGCCAAAAGCGAACGGAATGCCAGAATTACATAAACTCATGCCGCCACTTGGTGTATTATTGGACCGGCGTTTCAAAATTGCGTTAGTTACCGATGGACGACTCTCTGGTGCTTCAGGTAAAGTGCCGTCAGCTATCCACGTAACACCAGAAGCCTACGATGGTGGGCTGCTGGCAAAAGTGCGCGATGGGGACATCATTCGTGTGAATGGACAGACAGGCGAACTGACGCTGCTGGTAGACGAAGCTGAACTGGCTGCTCGCGAACCGCACATTCCTGACCTGAGCGCGTCACGCGTGGGAACAGGACGTGAATTATTCAGCGCCTTGCGCGAAAAACTGTCCGGTGCCGAACAGGGCGCAACCTGTATCACTTTTTAAGACGACAAAATTTGTAATCAGGCGAGAGAAAACTCTGATGAAAAACTGGAAAACAAGTGCAGAATCAATCCTGACCACCGGCCCGGTTGTACCGGTTATCGTGGTAAATAAACTGGAACACGCGGTGCCAATGGCAAAAGCGTTGGTTGCTGGTGGGGTGCGCGTTCTGGAAGTGACTCTGCGTACGGCGTGTGCAGTTGATGCTATCCGCGCTATCGCCAAAGAAGTGCCGGAAGCGATTGTCGGTGCCGGTACGGTGCTGAATCCGCAGCAACTGGCAGAAGTGACTGAAGCGGGCGCACAGTTCGCAATCAGCCCGGGTCTGACTGAACCACTGCTGAAAGCGGCGACAGAAGGGACTATTCCTCTGATTCCAGGTATCAGCACTGTTTCCGAACTGATGCTGGGTATGGACTACGGCCTGAAAGAGTTCAAATTCTTCCCGGCAGAAGCTAATGGCGGCGTGAAAGCACTGCAGGCAATTGCGGGGCCGTTCTCTCAGGTTCGTTTCTGCCCGACTGGCGGTATTTCTCCGGCTAACTACCGTGATTACCTCGCGCTGAAAAGCGTACTGTGCATTGGTGGTTCCTGGCTGGTTCCGGCAGATGCGCTGGAAGCGGGCGATTACGACCGCATTACTAAGCTGGCGCGTGAAGCAGTAGAAGGCGCGAAGCTGTAACAGTCAAAATGCCCGATCGTGGATCGGGCATTTTTGTCGCGTTTTTGCCAGATTTAACCTTGTACTTTTACCTGTGCGGCGGCGTGCTTCGCGCGTTCAATCGCTTCATCAACACTTTCTGCTGTAGCCAGCGCAACCCCCAGACGACGGCTACCATCAATTTCCGGCTTACCAAATAAACGAATCTGCAAACCTGCGCCAACGGCCTCCTGCACGTTGTCAAACGTGACATTCTGGCTGGTCAGTTGCGGCAGGATAACGGCTGAAGCGGCAGGACCATACTGGCGAATCCCGCCCACCGGCAGTCCCAGGAAAGCACGCACATGCAGGGCAAACTCAGAAAGATCCTGAGAAATTAACGTCACCATCCCGGTGTCATGTGGGCGAGGGGAGACTTCACTAAAAATCACTTCATCACCACAGACAAACAACTCGACACCAAACAGCCCATAACCACCCAGTGCAAGCACCACCTTGCGGGCAATCTCCTGCGCACGTTCGAGGGCCAGTGGACTCATTTGCTGCGGTTGCCAGGATTCACGATAGTCACCGTCTTCCTGGCGATGACCTACAGGCGCACAGAAATGAACACCATCTACCGCGCTGACGGTCAGCAGGGTAATTTCGAAATCAAACTTAACGACGCCTTCAACAATCACGCGACCCGCTCCGGCGCGACCACCTTGCTGGGCGTACTCCCATGCCTGAGTCAGTTGTTCGGCAGAGCGAATAAACGTCTGCCCCTTGCCGGAAGAACTCATCACCGGTTTAACAATGCAGGGATAGCCAATGGCGGCGACCGCCTCGCGGAAAAGGTCTTCGCTATCAGCAAAACGATAAGTTGAAGTGGGAAGCTGAAGCTCTTCCGCAGCCAGACGACGAATACCTTCGCGGTTCATCGTCAATTGTGTTGCACGCGCGCAGGGGACAACATTTAGCCCTTCCTCTTCAAGCTGGATCAGCATATCGGTAGCAATAGCTTCGATCTCCGGCACGATATAATGTGGTTTTTCCAGTTCAACAACACGGCGCAATGCGTCGCCATCCAGCATATTAATGACATGGGCGCGATGCGCGACATGCATGGCGGGCGCGTCGGCGTAGCGATCGACCGCAATCACCTCTACGCCGAGGCGTTGGCATTCGATAGCCACTTCTTTACCCAGTTCACCGGAGCCCAATAACATCACGCGAGTTGCTGCCGGACGCAGCGCAGTGCCTAATAACGTCATAACGAATATCCCCTGATTAATTCCGCGTGAAGTATAAACGAAAACGTTTGCGCGTGTCTTTATTGCTTGATTGCTTGCGTTGATTTCTCGACTGAAAAGAAATATACTGTATAAAATTACAGTTATGATGAGAGGCTGCAAATGGCGGTTGAAATTAAATACGTAGTCATTCGTGAGGGCGAAGAGAAGATGTCGTTTACCAGCAAAAAGGAAGCCGATGCTTATGACAAAATGCTCGATACAGCGGATCTACTCGACACATGGTTGGCGAATTCTCCGGTGACAATGGAAGACGAGCAGCGTGAGGCGCTTTCTTTGTGGTTGGCGGAACAGAAAGATGTGCTTAGTACCATTCTGAAAACCGGTAAATTACCTTCTCCTCAGGTGGTTGATACTGACACGGATGGGGAAGGTGAAACTCACGCCGCCTGAAGCAACTTGCGCTCCTGATAATTTGTACCATGCTTTCTCCTGAATCATTGTGCTATGGAGAAAAACATGAAAAAAAGAGGAGCGTTGTTGGGGCTGTTGTTGGTTTCCGCCTGTGCATCAGTTTTCGCTGCCAATAACGAAACCAGCAAGTCGGTAACTTTCCCGAAATGTGAAGGTTTAGATGCAGCCGGAATCGCTGCGAGTGTAAAACGTGATTATCAGCAAAACCGCGTGGCGCGCTGGGCCGACGATCAAAAAATCGTCGGTCAGGCCGATCCGGTGGCGTGGGTTAGTTTGCAGGATATTCAGGGGAAAGATGATAAATGGTCGGTACCGCTGACCGTGCGTGGTAAAAGTGCCGATATTCATTATCTGGTTAATGTGGATTGTAAAGCGGGAATGGCGGAATATCAGCGGCGCTAATGGCTTCTGATAATTCGGTTTACCGCTGGCGGATGCGGCGCGAGCGCCTTATCCGCCCAACAATGCACTAACTCCCCAGAATCCTGATAAGAAACGCCAGGTTCGCATAAGACAATCACAATCAAATCTACAAGCCTCAAATTAATCACATCACCCGGCACCTTACCTGACGTGAATTTCCTGTGAGGACTGCCTCCCGTCCCGCTTATTTGCGCATCTTTTGTCTCTATATACACTTTCTGACATCCTCATTCGCTATGCTATTGCCATTAAAATGGTGAATTGAGGAGCAAAAATGGCTAACTGGTTAAATCAACTGCAATCCCTTCTTGGGCAAAGCAGTTCTTCCACTTCGTCTACAGATCAGGGATTGGGCAAACTTTTAGTACCCGGCGCATTAGGCGGGTTGGCAGGACTGCTGGTTGCGAATAAATCAGCGCGTAAACTATTAACGAAATACGGTACAAACGCGTTGCTGGTTGGCGGCGGAGCGGTCGCCGGTACAGTACTGTGGAACAAATACAAAGATAAAATTCGTGCGGCGCATCAGAACGAACCGCAATACGGCACCCAAAGTACGCCGCTGGATGAACGTACAGAACGTTTAATCCTCGCCCTGGTTTTTGCTGCCAAAAGCGATGGTCATATCGATAGTAAAGAACGCGCGGCTATCGACCAGCAATTGCGTGAAGCTGGTGTTGAAGAGCAGGGGCGTGTACTTATCGAACAGGCAATCGAGCAACCATTGGATCCACAGCGCCTGGCCCAGGGGATTCGCAACGAAGAAGAGGCACTGGAGATCTATTTCCTGAGCTGTGCGGCTATTGATATTGACCATTTTCTGGAGCGCAGTTACCTGAATGCACTGGGGGATGCGCTGAAAATTCCCCAGGAAGTCCGTGAAGGAATTGAACGCGATCTCGAACAGCAAAAACGCACTTTGTCTGAATAATATCTCACTCCGTATAGCCTGATATGCCTGTTTATCGGGCTATACAAAACCGCACAGCTATTTGAGCGAATTAATTTTCGCTGGCGACATCCTTTCGATTTTCACGCCATTACCTGTCATCATCTATACAATGACCGCCCTGTTTCGCTTGCATCCCGGGTGAGTTTTGCCACCCTTATAAGATGTTTCAACCAGAAAGAACAATAACATGCTACCAAAAGCCGCCCGCATCCCCCATGCCATGACGCTTCATGGCGACACGCGCATCGATAATTACTACTGGCTGCGGGACGACACACGCTCGCAGCCGGAAGTGCTGGATTACCTGCAACAAGAAAATAGCTACGGTCATCAGGTCATGGCGTCGCAACAAGCTTTGCAGGATCGGATATTAAAAGAAATCATTGACCGCATACCGCAAAGAGAAGTCTCTGCACCTTACGTCAAAAATGGCTATCGCTACCGGCAAATTTATGAACCTGGTTGTGAATATGCAATCTACCAGCGTCAGTCGGCGTTCAGTGAAGAGTGGGACGAATGGGAGACTCTGCTCGATGCGAACAAACGGGCGGCGCACAGTGAATTTTATTCAATGGGCGGAATGGCGATTACGCCCGATAACACGATTATGGCACTTGCAGAAGATTTTCTTTCCCGACGCCAGTACGGTATCCGTTTTCGCAATCTGGAAACGGGCAACTGGTATCCCGAACTGCTGGATAACGTGGAACCCAGCTTCGTCTGGGCGAATGACTCATGGACATTTTATTATGTTCGCAAGCATCCGGTAACGTTGTTGCCGTATCAGGTCTGGCGGCATGCCATTGGCACTCCAGCATCTGAAGACAAACTGATTTACGAAGAAAAAGACGATACCTTTTACGTCAGCCTACATAAAACGACGTCGAAACACTATGTGGTTATTCACCTTGCCAGCGCAACTACCAGTGAAGTTCGGCTGCTGGATGCAGAGCTGGCCGATGCCGAGCCGTTTGTCTTTTTACCGCGTCGCAAAGATCACGAATACAGTCTTGATCACTACCAGCATCGGTTTTATCTGCGCTCCAACCGCAACGGCAAAAATTTTGGCTTATACCGTACCCGTATGCGTGATGAGCAAGAGTGGGAAGAGTTAATCCCACCGCGCGATAACATCATGCTCGAAGGCTTTACGCTGTTTACTGACTGGTTGGTGGTTGAAGAGCGTCAGCGTGGGTTAACCAGTCTGCGGCAAATCAACCGCAAAACGCGGGAGGTTATCGGCATTGCCTTTGATGATCCGGCTTACGTTACCTGGATTGCCTATAACCCGGAACCTGAAACCTCACGATTGCGTTATGGCTATTCCTCCATGACTACGCCAGATACATTGTTTGAACTGGATATGGATACCGGAGAGCGTCGGGTATTAAAACAAACGGAAGTCCCCGGTTTCGATGCGGCGAATTACCGCAGCGAACACTTGTGGATCACCGCCCGTGATGGTGTCGAAGTGCCTGTTTCGCTGGTCTATCATCGCAAGCATTTCCAGAAAGGCCACAACCCGCTGCTGGTATATGGATATGGCTCTTACGGCGCAAGCATTGATGCCGATTTTAGTTTTAGCCGCCTGAGTTTGTTGGATCGCGGTTTTGTCTACGCCATTGTCCATGTCCGTGGTGGCGGCGAGCTGGGGCAGCAATGGTACGAAGACGGTAAATTCCTGAAAAAGAAAAATACCTTTAATGACTATCTCGATGCCTGCGACGCATTGTTAAAGCTGGGCTACGGTTCACCTTCACTCTGTTATGCGATGGGGGGCAGTGCTGGCGGTATGTTGATGGGCGTTGCAATTAATGAGCGCCCCGAGTTATTCCACGGCGTGATTGCCCAGGTACCGTTTGTTGATGTTGTAACAACGATGCTTGATGAGTCGATTCCTCTTACTACCGGCGAATTTGAAGAGTGGGGAAATCCGCAGGATCCGCAATATTATGAGTATATGAAAAGCTACAGCCCGTATGACAATGTCACGGCTCAGGCTTATCCGCATCTGCTGGTAACGACCGGATTACACGATTCACAGGTGCAATACTGGGAACCGGCAAAATGGGTGGCTAAGCTGCGCGAGCTTAAAACTGATAACCATCTATTATTGCTTTGTACCGACATGGATTCAGGGCATGGCGGTAAATCCGGACGTTTTAAATCCTACGAAGGTGTGGCGATGGAATATGCTTTTCTGATAGCCCTGGCGCAGGGGACATTACCAGGCCAATCAGCGGGTTAAACACTCTCCAGATAATGCTTCAAGGTTAAACGTAACTCCGGGCTCATACTGTCAAGGTTGTTAAACAACCAGCGCAGATAGCCCGGATCGCGCTTTGCAACGTCTGATACGGCTTTACCGCGATACTTGCCAAACGTGAACGTCGTCAACAACGACGGCCGCCCGGTGATATCCGCCATCTGCTCCGCCGTCCAGCCTGATGTGTTCATAATATCGATAAGCAGGGCTGCGGTAATATAGCAATCATACAGCGCGCGGTGGTGATGCAGACCCGATGGTGTCTGGACATTCAGCTTGCGTGATTTATACAGTGCCATATTGCTGTACTTGATTCCTGGCCACAAACGACGAGCCAGTTTCATGGTGCAAATCCACTCACCGGGCATTTCTGGCAACACCCGGCGGTCAAAGCTGGCATTGTGGGCGACATACCATTCGCTACCGTAATAGTGCGGGATAACTTCTTCAATCCACGGTTTGTCGGCAACCATGGACTCTGTGATACGGTGAATCGCCATGGCTTGTGGACTGATGGGACGGTCGGGACGCACCAGGTGGCTCATCGGGTTGACGATTTTCCCGTTAACAACATCAACAGAGGCAATTTCAACGATCCCTCCCTGCAAACCGCAGGTTTCTGTATCGATAATGCGCAACATGGTCATGCTCCAGGAAGAAAACGCCTAGCGTAATGGAATGATATCGCCTTGCCAACCCTGCGAAGAGCGCTGGCCAACCAACAAAAGCGAACCGCGATCGGCGCGAACAATAAGGCGGCCATGTTCATCCCACAGTGCGCTGTTACCACGGGCGTTCGCCATTAGCACAGCGATGGAGTATTGATGTGAGAAAAACTCTAAGCGTCGGGTCGAAGCCAATAGGTCAGGTTCACCGATGCATTGCCCGGTTGTAAAAAGTGAACAAGTCGGGTCCATATCAATACCTTCCGGTTGGCCATCCACTACAGTGATGGTTTCGGAACGTTGACCCAGGCATGCACCATGACTTTGATGATAAATTCCTGGCGTTTTCATCCAGGGGGCGAATACTGCAATACCGCGAATAAACCGCTCATTATATTCAACGGGAAGGCCAGCAATAATGGTCATTCGCGAGGTTGTTGCTGCATAACAAAGCGGGTCTAAAAGCGAGAGATCGGGCGGAGACGGAAGCGGACGACGTTTGTAATCGCATCCCAGTAGAGAAAGTGAGGGAAAAACCAACAGTTCGCACTGGTGCTTGGCGGCAGCCCTCACGAACTCCAGATGACGGGCTACCTGTTCAGTGAGTGAAGCATTACGAGGCTCATATTGTGCTGCTGCAACTTTCCAGTACGACATGATGACTTCCTTTTCATAGTGTCTGCGAATAATGGCGTGTATGAGAAAATACTTATAATTTAGCAGGCACCATGTAAGAAAGTGTAACTTAATATAAGGTTTATTTAAGTTTGGGCTCGTAAGGTAAACGTGACAGATTTACAGAGGCGAGACGGTGGGCAATAAGGCGCTCACGAAACCAGCCACGCAAGTGCTCCGGTTGTTCACGTTCAACCGCTTCAGCAATCACCGGCATATTGTACCGTTCTTTAAATGCCACTCCGGCAGCGGCCAGATCGACATTTACTTTATCCATTTCAGTTTGATCCAGTTTGGCCAGATTCTTCAGCATACGGTGTCTCCTCGTTAATTGCGGGCAAAAGTTACTAAGAGTCAGCCAGGATGGCAAGCCTGAATTGATGATCCTCGACTCTCTCATTAGACAAGGTTATGCTCTGTAAAAAACTCATTACAAAAAGGAATAGATAATATGGTTTCAACTGCGCGTTCTCTTCGTTATACGCTGGCAATCATTGCCGGTTTGCTGGCGGCCCCTTCCGTCTGGGCTCATGCGCACCTGACTCACCAGTATCCTGCGGCGAATGCGGCGGTCACTGCTGCCCCACAGGCCGTTACTTTAAATTTCTCTGAAGATATTGAACCTGGATTCAGTGGGGCCAAAATCATCGGCCCGAAGAATGAAAATGTTAAAACATTACCCGCGAAGCGTAATGAACAAGACAAAAAGCAATTGATCGTTCCGCTTGCCGACGCCCTGAATCCCGGAAGTTATACCGTTGACTGGCATGTTGTTTCGGTGGACGGGCATAAAACCAAAGGGCAGTACACCTTTACTGTGAAATAAAGCATGCTAGCGCTTACCTGGGTCACACTGCGATTTATCCATTTTATCTCTCTGATGCTGGTTTTTGGCTTCGCGATGTACGGGGCATGGTTGGCACCAGTGACGATTCGTCGATTATTGACGAAGCGTTTTTTGCGTTTACAACAGCACGCAGCCGCATGGAGTTTGATCAGTGCCGCAGCGATGTTCGCCGTTCAGGGTGGGTTGATGGGCGCGGGATGGCCAGATGTCGTTTCGCTGAGCATCTGGCAGTCGGTGTTACAAACGCACTTCGGAGGCGTCTGGATTTGGCAAATCGTTCTCGCTCTCGTTACGTTGACCGTCGTTCTGATGCAACCACGGAATATGTTGCGGTTACTGTTTATGCTGACTACCGCGCAATTTATCCTGATGGCGGGTATGGGACACGCGACATTAAATGAAGGATTAACCGCAAAAATTCATCAGACCAATCACGCCGTACATCTTATCTGTGCTGCCGCATGGTTTGGAGGGCTATTGCCGGTTGTCTGGTGTATGCGGCTGGTGAAAGGGCGCTGGAAACGCCCGGCCATTCATGCGCTGATGCGTTTTTCCTGGTGCGGACATTTTGCTGTCATTGGCGTGCTAGTGAGTGGTGTGCTCAATGCATTACTTATCACGGGATTTCCCCCCACGCTTGCCTCTTACTGGGGCCAGCTCTTATTGCTCAAAGTCATACTGGTTATGATTATGGTGGTTATCGCGCTGGCAAATCGTTATGTTCTGGTCCCAAGAATGCGGCATGATGAAGTCCGGGCTGTTCCCTGGTTTGTATGGATGACTCAACTCGAATGGGCGATAGGCGCGGTGGTACTGGTGATTATCAGCCTGCTAGCGACTCTGGAACCGTTTTGATGGATTACGATAAATGATGAAAAAAAGTATATTGGCGTTTTTGTTGCTCACCAGTTCCACTGCGGCGCTGGCGGCTCCTCAGGTGATTACCGTCAGCCGTTTTGAAATTGGCAAAGACAAATGGGCGTTTAATCGCGAAGAAGTGATGTTGACATGCCGAGCGGGTAATGCGCTGTATGTCATTAACCCCAGCACCCTGGTGCAATACCCTTTGAACGATGTTGCGCAAAAAGAGGTTTCCAGTGGGAAGACTAAGGCCCAGCCTATTTCAGTGATCCAGATTGAAGATCCCAACAAACCCGGTGAAAAAATGAGCCTGATGCCATTTATAGAACGAGCTGAAAAACTTTGCTGATTACCTGAATTAGTCTTTTGATTTGCCAAAAAAAACGCCCAGGATCTTTTATCAGATCGGGCGTTTTTTTTACTTTTAAAACGATGATTAAGACGCTTTTTTCTGACCACTTTTCGTGTGGACTGGAAAACCTGGCGTCGTCATCTATTCTTAAAGGGCAAGGCAACTAAGCCTGCATTAATGCCAACTTTTAGCGCACGGCTCTCTCCCAAGAGCCATTTCCCTGGACCGAATACAGGAATCGTATTCGGTCTCTTTTTATCTATTAAGCCAGCGGATGAATACATCACTGTTTTCCCTGTGCTGACTTCACAATCAACCATAACACACACTCTACTGCTTCAGTCCAGCCTTTTTTAACATTTATGTTAAAATAATGTGATCTTCTGCGCGGGAGTAAAAAATTGATGAAAGAGGCAGGCCGCACCTATCAGAAAATTGATGGCAGCCATTGGCGACATATCTGGTTGGTGGGGGATATTCATGGCTGCCTTGGGCTACTGCGTATCAAATTATGGCATTGCCGTTTTGACCCGTGGCAAGACTTATTGATCTCGGTAGGTGATGTTATTGATCGTGGTCCGGAGAGTTTGCGTTGTCTTCAACTACTGGAGCAATGCTGGGTCAGAGCGGTAAGAGGCAATCATGAGCAGATGGCGATAGATGCGCTGGCCACGCAGCAGATGTCTTTATGGTATATGAACGGTGGCGACTGGTTTGCTGCACTGGCAGATAAGCAACAGAAGCAAGCAGAAAGGGCGCTCAGCAAATGCCAGCATTTGCCTTTTATTCTTGAATTAAACAGTCGCACTGGCAAACACGTTATTGCCCATGCTGATTATCCTGACGACGTTTATCAATGGCAAAAGGACGTCGATTTGCACCAGGTATTGTGGAGTCGTTCGCGATTACGTGAAGGCCAAAAAGGGCAGGGAATTACCGGTGCTGACCATTTCTGGTTTGGTCATACGCCGTTACCTCATCGCGTAGATATTGGAAACTTGCATTATATAGACACCGGCGCCGTCTTCGGAGGGACACTCACAGTGGAACAACTCCAGTAATTAAAAGTCACTGTACTCCTGCGCGGGCCGCCAGAACCCATCAATAAAATCCTCAACAGGAAAGCAGCCGCCGTGGCGGATCCGTTGATCGTCCATTGAGTAGACGCACTGCTGTTCCGTGTTGTAAACATCAACAACAATATCTTCACAGCCAGCATCCAGATAGCAAACAAAAAGTACCAGCGCGAACATTTCATCCTCGAAGTGTGGTGCCGTACCGTTAAGTTTAGGAGAGGATTTTACTTCGGGGAAATAACCAGAATAAATAACCCGCCATGCCGACGGGTTCTTTTTGGATCATGCAAGACGCATAATCCAGGCATCAGACTTTTGATCGTAGCGGGTACGGTACAGGACAGAGTGTTCGCCGTTTAGTAGAGCTGGAATGCTGGTTTCGGCGTCCCAGGCATCCAGTTGCATACATAAATCGGGGTCAGATTTACAAGGAATTGTTAATGTTCGATCACCTGGCGATTCGCCGTGTAACTCGCCGTCATCGATTTCAAAAGCGCCTATGCGCACACTGGTTTTCATCTTCGTGCTCTCCATTTATCTGCCGGTTGTGGTACGACCAGTCCGATCGCACCATTTTTCAGCGTAGTTGAGGCAGGCGAATGTGCCAGTCAAAAAGTGCGCTTTTTTTGTGCGCTATCAGGCGTTACCGGTAAAAAGTTTCCCATCGCGCACCAGTTCACGCGGGTAACTGTTTTTCAGTCGCGAGCCAATACGTTTGGCTAAACCTATTGGCTGATTCTGGAAGGTTACCAGCACATCATCCGTAGTTGGCACGGTTTGCGGGTAAACATCGCGCCCGCGATACCACTCTTCCGCTTCCTGAGGCGTCAGTTCGAAAGCGTTCGTATGGTTCGGGGATGCCAGGGCAATAACCGCTTCATGCTGCCAGCGATAACCTTTGTTATGCGTTTCGGCCAGCTTAATTCCCAGACGGGAAAATCGGACTTTACCGATCAGGGCTTCAATGCCCGCCGGGAACAGCCAGAGTTCTTTATCGCGCTGCCAGAGACGCAGATTTTCATCCCACTGTAAGCCAACGGCAGTTGCCGCCTGGCGAATTTGTGTGGCTTCGCGATCTTTGATTGGGCTAAACGGGAAATTACCCACTTTGTATTTCGGTGCGGGTAAGGCGGGAATCGACTGTGTTTTGCGTAGCCGGGCAACGAAGAAGCCTTCGCAGTCGTAAATTTGTGGGAAAACGTGCAAAAAGCCTTCTTCGGTGAGCGCCTTGTCCGCGCCAGGGAAGAGATCGCCAAGCGGTAAAAACTCTACTGCGTCGGGGTAAGTCTCTTTCAGCCACAGGCAAACGGCTTCGTTTTCTTCCCGGTTTAAGGTACAGGTCGAGTAAACCAGCGCACCGCCAGGGCGTAATGCATGAAAGGCACTGTCGATCAGTTCCCGTTGGGTGGCAGCAATTTCCTGATTGCTTTCCGGTGACCAGTTTTTCAGTGCGTCGGGATCTTTACGCACCACGCCTTCGCCAGAGCAGGGGGCGTCCAGTAAAATGGCGTCGAACATTTCTGGTAACGCCGCACCAAAGACGCGGCCATCAAAATGAGTCAGAGACACGTTACGGATACCGCAGCGACTGATATTGGCATGTAACACTTTTACCCGGCTGGCGGAAAACTCATTGGCAAGAATCGCCCCTTCGTTATTCATGCGAGCGGCAATTTGCGTCGTTTTTGAACCAGGTGCGGCGGCGACATCCATCACCCGCTGTGGGGTATTATCGTCGGCAAACAATGCGGCAACGGGCAACATTGAACTGGCTTCCTGAATATAAAACAGGCCGCTTAAATGCTCGGCGGTACTGCCCAACGGCAATGCATCTTCATCGTCGCGTTCAATCCAGAAACCTTCTTCACACCACGGAATCGGCGTTAGCGTCCAGCCGTAAGGGGCGGTTAATTGCAGGAAATCAGCAACGGAGATTTTCAGGGTATTTACGCGAATGCTGCGGCGCAACGGGCGCTGACAAGCGGCGAGAAAATCATCAAAAGAGAGCGTCGAAGGCATGGCTTCGCGCATTTGTGTCAGAAAGGCGTCCGGGAAATAAACGGTGTGTTGGGCCACGAGCATGTACCACTGGCAAAAAAACAGGCGCGCAGTTTAGCATAAACGCTCCGGCGCAGGCACGCCGGAGCAATGTGGCTTATCGGGGGAGTGCTGTTCCCCATTCACGCCACTCTTTCGGTTCACTTTCCTGCAACAGGAAGTGTTTGCCTTCCTGGGCTTTCGGTGCCAGCGGCGTACCTGGAGGCGTGGCGAAGGCGATCCCGCCACGGATAAACTGGTTAAAGGTACCGGTTTTCACCACGCCGCCCGTCAGACCGAAGTCCAGACTGTAGCCCGAAGCTAGCCAGAAGACGGAATTGTTACGTACCAGGTGCTGGTAACGTTTACTGATGCGCATCGCAATCATCACGCGATCTGACAATGTACCCAGCGTCATTCCGGTGACTGTACCTACTTCCAGACCACGGAACAGTACTGGCGTACCAACACCTAACGAACCGGCTTCCGGCGCTTCAACAATAATGCTTAAGCCATCAAGGTAACGAGAGTCAGTAATGGTGGCTTCTTGCAATTCAAAGTCACGGCGAGGATTACCCCGACCTGGTTCGACGTTGATATACGGCTGGAGGATCGTATCAAGATGCTCAACGCCTGCTGCCGAAATTTGCGGTGTGACCACTGAGAAGCGTGTACCACCGCGCGCAAAGGTCTGGACATATTCCGGATAGAGCACCGCCTTTGCCTGTACTTCATTGCGCGCGGTGATCAGATCCAGAGTCTGGATTTGCCCGATATCAATACCGAGATAGCGAATTGGCATACCGACCGCCAGTTTTCCGGCATCGAAAGCGTGGAGCGTAATCTGCCCGCCAACCGCACGAGCTGCTGTTTCGGAAGCATACAGAATCCGCTTATCGCCTTTACGTTGGCTGGCGCTGGCACCGCTGAGATTATCGAAGCTGATGGCTCCCTTTAACGCCCGCGAAAGCGGTGACGCCTGAACGGTCAGGCCGCTGCCGTTAAGTTGAACTTTCGCGCCGCCTTCAGCCCAGAACACGCTGTTGCTGGTCAGCAGGTTACGATATTCCGGTTTAATATGCAAATCGATATCGAACGCATTGGCCCGTGGACGTACGGTAATCACTTCACCGACCTCAAATTTACGGTACAGCACTACCGACCCTGCCTGCACATCCGGCAGTGTCTCCGCACTTAAACTCACGGTCGTGGTAGGTAAATCACTAAGACTATTTTCGAGGGCTTTTTCCAGATTGGCATACAGTGGGTAACTGGCTTTCATCTCACCTTTGTCGCCGGGCAGAATACGTATCCCGCCGTTGAGCCATTCTGAGGCGCTGGCACCGAGAAACTCGACACCATCCAGACCTACTTTCACGTCGACACGACTATTAACGACAAATTTGCTGTCGCCTTTTACCAGTTCGCGATGCTGGGGTTCGATAGCGATGGTAAATGTCACGCCTTTGCTGGTGAGTTTACGGTCGATAACCTGACCTACCTGTACGCCGTGAAGAATGAGCGGCTGACCGGCATCAATTCCATAGCTTTCTGGTGCAGTCAGGGTAAGCGTCAGAACATCGGGTTCATGCAGTAAAGCTTTCTCGCCAGGCACAACGACAAACTCTTTGCGTGGCTCGCCATCACCCGGTACCAGTTCGAACGTTTTGCCGGTCAACAAGGCGCTGAGATTGGCGTCGTTGAGAGATAACTTCGGGTTACGTAATTCGATGCGGGTGTTTTCACGAAGCAGGGTGACGACGCTGGGATCAACGGTCATTTCCCCGGTGACTTTGCCACCTGGGTTTAAATTCAGTTTGGTCAGTTGCCCGACTTCCAGTCCCTGGTACATGAGCGGCGTTGAATCGGCGTTTAATCCGGCTCCACCTGGTAGATCCAGCTTTATGATCACCCCACGCTGGCTGTGGGCGAGATCCTCATACAGACCAAAGGTATCTTCCGGATCGGCAGGTTTCGACTCTTCTGGTGAATCGAAGGCAATCGCACCGTTAACCAGGGCAGCCAGACTTTCCAGTTTCACCTTCGCGCCACTGATACTGACATTGGCATCAACGCCGGAAACGTTCCAGAAGCGGCTACCTTTTTTCACCAAATCGGTGAAACGCCGCTCAATCAGGACATCAATCACCACGCCTTGCTTATTGGGATTGATCGCATAGTCATAGACGCGTCCCACCGGAATTTTGCGGAAATAGACCAGCGAACCGCTGTTCAATGAACCGAGATCGGGGGCTTGCAGGTGGATCATCAGATCACCATTATCCAGCCGATACTTTGGCTGGGTATCGAGCGCCACAAAGTGATCCTGCTCTTTACCTTTACCGGGCATCATGCCGATATAGTTACCACCGACCAGCGCATCCAGCCCGGAAACACCTGCCAGTGAGGCTTTCGGCGTTACCAGCCAGAACTGCGTCTCTTCGCGCAGCGCATCTTTCATGTCGGACTTGATGCTGACCTTCACTTCAATCTTACGTAGATCGTCGCTGAGGCTGACATCCTGCACCGTTCCGACTTCAACGCCCTGATAACGCACAGGCGTGCGACCTGGAACAATGCCGTCTGCCGACATAAAGTCGATGGTGACGGTATTGCCTCTATCCTGATAACTACCCCAAATCAGCCAACCGGCAATCATTAGCGCGATGAACGGCAACAGCCAGAAAGGTGAGATACGGCGTTTAGTTTTAATTTGCGCTTCAGTCGTCGAAGCGGGCGTTTCCTGACTCATGTGCATCCCAAAGTAAGCGGCTGTCCAGCCATTCCACAGCAAGAATAGTCAAAATAACCGCTGCGCCGAAATAAAACGCAGCGGGTCCCATAGTAAAAGCAAGGATCTGATCGCGATTAATCAGCGACATGGTTAATGAAATGACAAACAGATCGAGCATCGACCAGCGACCAATCCAGGTCACCATCCGCAATAGCAAAATCCGCGTGCGTAAGCCTTGCTGGCATTTAAAATGAATGCTTACCAGTAAAGTAAACATGACGATGACTTTGGTGAACGGCACCAGGATACTGGCGATAAAAACAATGCCGGCAACTGCAATATTGCTGTTTGCCAGCGACATAATTCCAGAAAGAATCGTATCTTCTTGTCGTCCACCGTTCAGGTAGATGATCGAAATAGGCAGCAGGTTGGCAGGTAACAATAAGACAATTGAAGCCAAAAGCGCCGCCCAGCATTTTTGAATACTATGATGGCGACGCAAGCGAAGTGGGATATGGCAACGGGGGCAACGACCGCGCGGATCGGGATAGCCGGTAAAGTGACAACCCAGGCAAACGCGTAATTTCTCGTCCCTACGCGTGGCAGGGCGCTGCGGATAAAATCGCTCCCACAGCTGTTCAACATTAAGATGTGACAATGTCACCGTTGTTAAAATCACCAGCGCGAAAAAAGAGAATAGCCCGACGCCCGCCTGGATATGGGCGTAATCCTGTACCTTTATAGAAGCAACGCCAATGCCGACCAGATAGATATCCAGCATTACCCACTCTTTTAGTCGCTCCAGCATCAGCAACACCGGGCGTAAATTCATTCCCAGTCGATTGCCAAACCATAAATAAGCAATAGAAGTCACCAGTATGAGAGGTGCACCTATAACGCAGAAAAACACCATTGCGCCGGTTATCGCATCGCCCTGTTTGGTCATCTGCCAGATGCCTTGCATTACATTGGCGTCGATACGGATACCTAACAGCCAGATATGTAATAGAGGTTCGCCCCAGGCAAAAGGCATAAGCAACAACATAGTAAAAGCCATTGCTGCCAGCCTTGTGAGCGACCAGTCACGCCCATCGCGAATTTTCGCCTGACAGCGCGGGCAATAGGCACTCTGGTGAGAATTTATCTCGGGCAGGCTAAACAGCATGTCACATTGCGGGCAACGTTGATAATCACCACGCGGTAGTTCCTCGCCAATTGCGCTCACTGTTATCTTTTTTGTCGGCGTAATTTGTGGGGTGTTAAGAGCCATGACATGCCAAATGTGATAAGAATTAACATTTATCTTAACCCATGATGGGAATGATCTTGAGCATTAACGCATTTAATGCTTATTTTAATAGGCTGGCAGTTCCAGGTAAGACAACTAAGTGATTATATAATGAACAAAACAGAATTTTACGCGGACTTAAACCGCGACTTTAATGCGTTGATGGCGGGAGAAACCAGCTTTCTGGCAACGCTGGCGAATACCAGTGCTTTGTTATACGAGCGTCTGACTGACGTAAACTGGGCTGGGTTTTATTTACTTGAGGACGATACGCTGGTACTCGGGCCGTTTCAGGGCAAAATTGCCTGCGTACGGATCCCGGTAGGGCGTGGCGTGTGTGGCACTGCAGTTGCCCGCAATGAAGTACAGCGAATCAAGGATGTTCACGCCTTTGATGGGCATATCGCCTGTGATGCGGCGAGTAATTCTGAAATCGTTCTGCCGTTGGTGGTGAAAAATCAGATTATTGGCGTTCTCGATATCGACAGTACGGTCTTCGGTCGTTTTACAGACGAGGACGAGCAAGGCTTACGTCAGCTTGTGGCACAGCTTGAAAAGGTGCTTGCAACGACGGATTACAAAAAATTCTTTGCGAGCGTCGCAGGATAATCAACGGATAACGTAGCATTTACTGATGACGTCATTATAATGACGCCTGTTCATGCCTGCGCTTGTTGGCTACGTCCGTTGTAATCAGGAAATTTCATGGAAAATCAACCTAAGTTGAATAGCAGTAAAGAAGTAATCGCGTTTCTGGCCGAACGTTTTCCCCACTGTTTCAGTGCGGAAGGTGAAGCGCGTCCGCTGAAAATCGGTATTTTTCAGGATTTGGTCGATCGCGTTGCTGGGGAAATGAACCTTAGCAAAACGCAACTGCGATCCGCTTTACGTCTCTACACTTCGAGCTGGCGCTATCTGTATGGCGTTAAACCAGGCGCGACGCGTGTCGATCTCGACGGCAACCCATGCGGTGAGCTGGACGAGCAGCATGTAGAACATGCTCGCAAGCAGCTTGAAGAAGCGAAAGCGCGCGTCCAGGCGCAGCGTGCCGAACAGCAGGCGAAAAAACGCGAAGCTGCCGCAGCTGCAGGTGAGAAAGAAGACGCACCACGCCACGAACGCAAGCCACGTCCTGCTGCGCAACGCCGTAAAGAAGGCGCCGAGCGCAAACCTCGCGCGCAGAAACCGGCTGAGAAAGCGCCAAAAACAGTAAAAGCACCTCGCGAAGAACAGCACACCCCAGTTTCTGACATTTCAGCTCTGACTGTCGGACAAGCCCTGAAGGTGAAAGCTGGTCAAAATGCGATGGATGCCACCGTATTAGAAATCACCAAAGACGGCGTCCGCGTCCAGCTGAATTCGGGTATGTCTTTGATTGTGCGCGCAGAACACCTGGTGTTCTGAAACGGAGGCCGGGCCAGGCATGAACATGTTTTTTAGGCTTACCGCGTTAGCTGGCCTGCTTGCAATAGCAGGCCAGACCTTCGCAGTAGAAGATATTACGCGTGCTGATCAGATTCCGGTATTAAAGGAAGAGACGCAGCATGCGACGGTGAGTGAGCGCGTAACGTCGCGCTTTACCCGCTCCCATTATCGCCAGTTCGACCTCGATCAGGCATTCTCGGCCAAAATCTTTGACCGCTACCTGAACCTGCTTGATTACAGCCACAATGTGCTGCTGGCAAGCGATGTTGAACAGTTCGCGAAAAAGAAAAATGAGCTGGGCGATGAACTGCGCTCCGGTAAACTTGACGTTTTCTACGATCTTTACAATCTGGCGCAAAAACGCCGTTTTGAACGTTACCAGTACGCCTTATCGGTACTGGAAAAACCGATGGATTTTACCGGCAACGACACTTATAACCTGGACCGCAGCAAAGCGCCCTGGCCGAAAAACGAGGCCGAGTTGAACGCGCTGTGGGACAGCAAAGTCAAATTCGACGAGTTAAGTCTGAAGCTGACAGGAAAAACGGATAAAGAAATTCGTGAAACCCTGACTCGTCGCTACAAATTTGCCATTCGCCGTCTGGCGCAAACTAACAGCGAAGATGTGTTCTCGCTGGCAATGACGGCGTTTGCGCGCGAAATTGATCCGCATACCAATTACCTTTCCCCGCGTAATACCGAACAGTTCAATACTGAAATGAGCTTGTCGTTGGAAGGTATTGGTGCGGTGCTGCAAATGGATGATGACTACACCGTTATCAATTCGATGGTGGCAGGTGGCCCGGCAGCGAAGAGTAAAGCTATCAGCGTTGGTGACAAAATTGTCGGTGTTGGTCAAACCGGCAAGCCGATGGTTGACGTGATTGGCTGGCGTCTTGATGATGTCGTTGCCTTAATCAAAGGGCCGAAAGGCAGTAAAGTTCGTTTAGAAATTTTACCTGCCGGTAAAGGGACTAAAACCCGTACGGTAACACTGACGCGTGAACGCATTCGTCTGGAAGACCGCGCAGTTAAAATGTCCGTGAAGACCGTCGGCAAAGAAAAAGTGGGCGTACTGGATATTCCAGGCTTCTATGTTGGCTTGACAGACGATGTCAAAGTTCAGTTGCAGAAGCTGGAAAAACAGAATGTCAGCAGCGTCGTCATCGACCTGCGTAGCAATGGCGGCGGGGCGCTGACCGAGGCAGTATCGCTCTCTGGTTTGTTCATTCCTTCCGGTCCGATTGTTCAGGTCCGTGATAACAATGGTAAAGTCCGCGAGGACAGTGATACCGACGGCCAGGTGTTCTATAAAGGCCCGCTGGTGGTATTGGTTGACCGATTCAGTGCTTCGGCTTCAGAAATCTTTGCCGCAGCGATGCAGGATTACGGTCGCGCGCTGGTTGTGGGTGAACCAACATTCGGCAAAGGTACTGTCCAGCAGTATCGTTCTCTGAATCGTATCTACGATCAGATGTTACGTCCTGAATGGCCGGCGCTGGGGTCAGTGCAGTATACAATCCAGAAATTCTATCGCGTTAACGGTGGCAGTACCCAACGTAAGGGCGTCACGCCGGACATCATCATGCCAACGGGCAATGAAGAGACGGAAACGGGAGAGAAATTCGAAGATAATGCGCTGCCGTGGGATAGCATTGATGCTGCAACCTATGTGAAATCAGGCGATTTATCGGCGTTTGAGCCGGAATTGCTGAAGGAACATAATGCGCGCATCGCGAAGGATCCTGAATTTCAGAACATCATGAAGGATATTGCTCGTTTCAATGCCATGAAGGACAAACGCAATATTGTTTCTCTGAATTACGCTGTGCGTGAGAAAGAGAACAATGAAGATGATGCGATGCGTCTGGCACGATTGAACGATCGCTTTAAACGTGAAGGCAAACCGGAGTTGAAGAAACTGGATGATTTGCCAAAAGATTACAAGGAGCCAGATCCGTATCTGGACGAGACAGTGAATATCGCACTCGATCTGGCGAAGCTGGAAAAATCCAGACCAGCGGAACAGCCCGCTCCCGTCAAGTAACATCAATCAGGCACAAGAAATTGTGCCTGATTTTTTAACAGTGGCAAGATGCCGTAAATCAGATGCTACAAAATGTAAAGTTGTGTCTTTCTGGTGACTTACGCTCTATCCAGACTTGAAAATAGTCGCGTAACCCATACGATGTGGGTATCGCATATTGCGTTTTGTTAAACTGAGGTAAAAAGAAAATTATGATGCGAATCGCGCTCTTCCTGCTAACGAACCTGGCCGTCATGGTCGTTTTCGGGCTGGTACTGAGCCTGACAGGGATACAGTCGAGCAGCGTTCAGGGGCTGATGATTATGGCCTTGCTGTTCGGTTTTGGTGGTTCCTTCGTTTCGCTTCTGATGTCCAAATGGATGGCATTACGATCTGTTGGCGGGGAAGTGATCGAGCAACCGCGTAACGAAAGGGAACGTTGGCTGGTCAATACTGTAGCAACCCAGGCCCGTCAGGCGGGGATTGCTATGCCGCAAGTAGCTATCTACCATGCGCCGGATATCAACGCCTTTGCGACAGGTGCTCGTCGTGATGCCTCTCTGGTTGCTGTCAGCACCGGTTTGCTGCAGAACATGAGCCCGGATGAAGCCGAGGCGGTAATTGCCCACGAAATTAGCCACATTGCGAATGGTGACATGGTTACCATGACGCTGATTCAGGGCGTGGTAAACACCTTCGTTATCTTTATTTCACGTATTCTGGCGCAGCTTGCCGCGGGCTTTATGGGCGGTAACCGTGATGAAGGTGAAGAGAGCAACGGTAACCCGCTGATCTACTTTGCGGTTGCGACGGTTCTGGAGCTGGTATTTGGTATTCTGGCGAGCATTATCACCATGTGGTTCTCGCGTCACCGTGAATTCCATGCCGATGCAGGTTCAGCCAAACTGGTTGGTCGTGAGAAAATGATTGCTGCGCTGCAGCGTCTGAAAACCAGCTATGAGCCGCAGGAAGCAACCAGCATGATGGCTTTTTGTATCAATGGTAAGTCCAAATCGCTGAGTGAGCTGTTCATGACTCACCCGCCGCTGGATAAACGTATTGAAGCCCTGCGTACCGGTGAATACCTGAAGTAATTTGCAGTAAATTATAAAAAAGCGCGTCCTGGTTGACGCGCTTTTTTTTAGCCTTGTGCGCGCGGTTGGGTAATGCGTAAACCACTGACACAGGCGGCGATCACTGCCAGAATAGCCGCAGCCGTCAGCGAGACGTGCGTACCATTATCACCAAACTGATTCAACATCAGCGCCACCAGAGCTGCGCCGCTACTCTGACCAAGCAGACGCGCTGTACCCAACATTCCACTGGCACCACCGCTACGCTCACGCGGGGCGGAGGTAATAATGGTGTGATTATTGGGGGACTGGAATAACCCAAAGCCTGCACCGCATAAGATCATCGGCCAGATGATATTGATATCGGCAGGTGAAGCTGGCAACAGGACCAGTGAAAAAAGTCCCGCCGCCATGATGAACAGCCCTAAAGCACCAAGCAATCCTGCATGGACGCGCTCTATCAAATAACCTGCCAGCGGAGCCATTACCATCGTTGCCAACGGCCACGGGGTCAGGAGCAAACCTGTCTCAACTTCACTACGCCCAAGTACGGTTTGCAGATAAAAAGGCAGGGAAACCATCGCCAGCATTTGCGCGCAGAAAGAACAAATGGAGGTACAAATTGATAGTGTAAACAGCGGAATACGCAGTAAATCCACTGGTAGCAGTGGAACAGGAAGGGAAAGCTGGCGGCGAATAAAGAAAATACCAACAATAATCATTACCGCCAGTTCAGCACCGATCAGCGTCAGTGATTGCCCCTGAGCAAAACCACTCAACGCGGTAATAAGCAGGCCAAATGTCAGCGCATTCATCACGGCGCTGGGCAGATCAAACCGCGGCTTACTGGCACGAGAACCATTTGGCGGCAGAAAACGCATCGCCAGGAGTAGGGCGATAATACCCAATGGTACGTTAATTAAAAATAACCACTTCCAGGACGCAATTGAAAGGATTGCGGCGGCGATCGTCGGCCCGGCAGCGGAGGAGACGGCGACGATAAAAGAGTTAATTCCCATCCCTCGCCCCAGAAAACGTTGTGGGTAGATTAAGCGGATGAGTGCAGTATTGACGCTCATTAACGCCGCGCCGCCAAAACCTTGTATTACACGCGCCAGGGTTAGCATTTGCAGTGAATCAGAAAGAGCGCAGAACAACGATGAGAGCAGAAAAACCACCAGACCGAATTTATAAATTCGTCGATAGCCAAACATATCGCCCAAAAAAGAGAACGAGAGTAAGGAGATAACAATCGCGATTTGGTAGGCATTCACCACCCAGATGGAACTGGCTGGTGTGGCGTGGAGATCGGTTGCAATGGTTGGCAAGGCGACATTAGCGATAGCGCCGTCGAGAACCGCCATCGAAATACCAATAATAATGGTTAAAATTGCGCCGTACCGCTGAGGCAACGGCAGGCCATCGGCCTGAACTTTTGGCATAGGAATTTTATATCTTTTGGTAATAATCAACAGGGGTATGATTTTAGCACTGATATTCACGGCGAATGTCGCAGAATTGTAACTAACCGGCAAAAGATGGATTGCGACCACCCTGGCGCGAAATTATAATAAAAAACAGTTCTGATTTTTATAAAACACTCGCAATGAGGTGATAAATGGCTAACGCAGATCTGGATAAACAACCTGATTCTGTATCTTCCGTACTGAAGGTTTTTGGCATTTTGCAGGCGCTGGGCGAAGAGCGCGAAATAGGGATAACCGAGCTGTCACAGCGCGTCATGATGTCAAAAAGCACCGTTTATCGCTTTTTACAGACCATGAAAACCCTGGGCTATGTCGCGCAGGAAGGGGAGTCGGAGAAATACTCTCTGACCCTGAAATTATTTGAGCTGGGCGCTCGTGCGCTACAAAACGTCGATCTTATTCGCAGTGCTGATATCCAGATGCGTGAGATCTCCCGTTTGACCAAAGAAACCATTCATCTTGGCGCACTGGATGAAGACAGTATCGTTTACATCCACAAAATTGACTCTATGTACAATTTGCGTATGTATTCACGGATTGGCCGTCGTAATCCTCTGTACAGCACTGCGATTGGTAAAGTGCTGCTGGCCTGGCGCGATCGTGATGAAGTGAAGCAAATCCTTGAAGGCGTGGAATATAAACGCAGCACCGATCGGACCATCACCAGCACTGAGGCGTTATTACCCGTGTTAGATCAGGTCCGTGAGCAGGGATACGGCGAAGATAACGAAGAACAGGAAGAAGGACTGCGTTGCATCGCCGTTCCGGTGTTTGACCGCTTTGGTGTGGTGATTGCCGGCTTGAGTATTTCCTTCCCGACGCTGCGTTTTTCTGAAGAACGTTTGCAGGAGTATGTGGCTATGTTGCATACGGCAGCGCGCAAAATATCCGCACAAATGGGGTATCACGACTATCCATTCTGATTAAAATAAGAACCTGCCTGCATAAAATTCAGACAGGTTCTTCATTTAGCGTGGATTAAATAATGTTAATAGTGATATCGTTCGAGCAGAAGATGAAAGTACTTTATATCCATTAGTTTTGATGTGGATATTTGTACCGTTATCTATCAATCATTATCGACGACGATATTGCTTTTACGTAGCAGCGGGCAATCTGTAATCCCCAAAAATCCACTTTTAGTATGCAGATATTGCACCGTGCTTGTGCTTCGGGCGGTGAGATATGTGCATTGCAGTCCTAACCCGGCAGCATTTTCCTTGCTTCCAATCAGAACGCCATATCCGCTGAGTAATAATCCTGTCCATACCAGTGCTATCAAGATAATTGTGCGAATGATGAATCGCATTACGACCTCTTCTCTTTTTGTTTGCTTAATCGTAGCGGCAATATGGACTGAAGCAAGCGTATCATTCCGAAAAAGCACGAATATCGACATGGTTAGACGTTGTTTAACTAACGCATGATAGTTTAAAGGCAGAAGAGAGGTTAAACGGAGATTGGAGTGAAAAAGTTTCGATGGGTCGTTCTGGTTGCCGCTGTGCTGGCTTTCTTGCTGTTATGGATGCAGGTATTCAACATAATGTGCGATCAGGATGTGCAATTTTTCAGCGGAATTTGTGCCATCAATCAGTTCATCCCATGGTGATATCATTTTTTCATCAGTAGATTTCCTTCCTGCGTAGCAGTGGTAAAATGGCGCCTCTACTTAGAGGTGGTTAAATGAACGAAGTTGTAAATTCAGGCGTGATGAACATTGCGTCTTTGGTCGTATCGGTAGTAGTTCTTATTATTGGGCTCATCTTGTGGTTTTTCATCAACCGTGCCAGTTCCCGGACTAACGAACAGATTGAACTGCTTGAGGCATTGCTGGATCAGCAAAAACGGCAGAATGTACTGTTACGCCGCTTGTGCGAAGCTAACGCACCTGAAAAAGCCGATGAAAAGGTGACTGAGAACCAAAAAACGGGTGAAGATGAAGATATTATTCGTCTGGTAGCAGAACGGTAATCCTTCCTGCAATTTGAGTAACCCTGTGTTGATGGGTTACTCATCTCATCATTCTTACATGCACTATAATGATGCAATTGATTAAAATTAATCCTTTATTGAATTTTGATTATTTTCTCTGTTATTTATTCATTTATTTTGACATCAGAAAAAGTTATTTTTTGTACTTGCTGATTGGGATGTTTGCATCGGAATATTGATTAATTACAGCATTGTTTATAAGCGAAACGTTTCTCTTCTCATTTTTTTATCATTCATCATTTTTTCTTATTTTACATTATTAACATGCTTTGAATATGGCATCGGCATTGCATCTATGTATGTTGTTAACTGACTGTTTTATGAGATAAAGTTATATAACACTTTATCATTACATCGTATAAAAAGTGATATCACACACATTGTGTAATTAAATTGTATTTCTGAACTGGAAGATTAGAACTTATTGAACTATGTTAGAAACCACATCAGTTCAGGCATCTGTTTGTACTGGTATGCTTTAGTGTCTCGATATATCGACACGCATTCCGTTGCATAAATGTGCAAAAAAAGTGGAAGGCGCATCGAGATTTGTGCAGCTGATCGAGACATGTTTAAAAATGGCTTGCCATAATTAACGTTGTATGTGATAACAGCTTTGGGTTAAACGAGGTACAGTTCTGTTTATGTGTGGCATTTTCAGTAAAGAAGTCCTGAGTAAACACGTTGTCGTTGAATACCGCTTCTCTGCCGAACCTTATATTAGTGCCTCAAGCAGTAATGTGTCAGTTTTATCTCTGTAATGCCTGCGGGCGAAGAAAACAATCTAAGGAATTTTTCAAATGGCAAAGATTAAAGGTCAGGTTAAGTGGTTCAACGAGTCTAAAGGTTTTGGCTTCATTACTCCGGCTGATGGCAGCAAAGATGTGTTCGTACACTTCTCCGCTATCCAGGGTAATGGCTTCAAAACTCTGGCCGAAGGCCAGAACGTTGAGTTCGAAATTCAGGACGGCCAGAAAGGTCCGGCAGCTGTTAACGTAACCGCTATCTGATCGAATTCACTGATCTGAAGTGTCAACGCACTTCAATCTCGCTATAAAGCCTCGTCGAAAAGCGAGGCTTTTTACTTTGTTTAATGCTCGCTTACGACCTTCGAATATTTGCCCGCAGCGCGATTCGCGTTACACTTGCGGCATTTAGTATCCCGCCGGAGTTTTCATGTCGTTTTCCTGTCCACTTTGCCACCAGCCTCTATCTCTTGAAAAAAATAGCTATATCTGTCCGCAGCGGCATCAATTTGATATGGCGAAAGAGGGATATGTCAATCTGCTGCCCGTTCAATATAAACGATCCCGCGATCCGGGAGACAGCGCGGAAATGATGCAGGCGCGACGTGCGTTTTTAGATGCCGGTCATTACCAGCCGCTTCGTGATGCGATAGTCGCTCAATTGCGTGGATGTCTTAATGAGCACGCAACAGCGGTACTGGATATTGGCTGTGGGGAAGGGTATTACACTCATGCTTTTGCCGATGCCTTGCCAGTAGTGACAACCTTTGGTCTTGATGTCTCTAAGGTCGCAATTAAAGCTGCGGCGAAACGCTATAAGCAGGTTACCTTTTGTGTCGCTTCCAGCCACCGTCTGCCTTTTGCCGATGCCAGTATGGATGCCATTATTCGCATCTACGCGCCATGCAAAGCAGAAGAGTTAGCGCGTGTCGTCAAACCGGGAGGGTGGGTAATTACCGTTACTCCAGGGCCACGACATTTAATGGAGTTGAAAGGGCTGATTTACGACGAAGTACTTCTGCATGCCCCCCATACTGAACAACTGGAAGGTTTTGCATTACAGCAGAGCGATGAACTGCGGTATCCGATGCGTCTTCGCGGCGATGAAGCTGTTGCATTGTTGCAGATGACGCCGTTTGCCTGGCGTGCGAAGCCTGATGTCTGGCAAACGTTGGCGGCAAAAGAAGTATTCGACTGCCAGACGGATTTTAATATTCACCTCTGGCAGCGAACAAATTAACCGTGGTAGTGCGTCCAGAGGATCTGGACGCCGATGCCGATCAGTACCAACCCGCCGAGAATTTCCGCTTTTTTCCCAATAATTGAGCCGATAAAGCGACCAACCATCATCCCTAATGTCGACATAATCAAGGTTGCACAACCAATGGCTAATGCGGTCGCGATAATGTTGACCTGCAGGAAGGCAAGACCTACACCCACAGCCATGGCATCCAGGCTGGTGGCAATCGCGGTGGTTACCAGTAGCCAGAAACCGTGTCGACGGCGCGGTTCTTCATCTTCATCATCTGCGCCACGAAAACCCTCAATAATCATTCGCCCGCCGAGGAATATCAGCAGCACAAACGCAATCCAGTGGTTCCATTCTAGGACAAAGCGGCTGGCTAACATGCCCATTCCCCAGCCGATCAGCGGCGTCAGGGTTTCGACGGCACCAAAAATAAGGCCGGTTCGCAACGCTTCAGAAAATTTCGGTTTATGGAGGGTGGCACCTTTACCGATTGATGCAGCAAATGCATCCATCGACATACCAAACGCAAGAAGAACAGTAGCAGTGATATTCATGACAACGTCCTGACCGGGGTATCCATAAAACACATCTTCGCCCCCCGCAAACATGCACACATGAACGACAAGACGCGCTCATGCAGGCATAGCGATTGATGTGCATATGGTCTCGCCTGACTGAAAATGTTCAGTCCGTACGTGCCACGTTTTGCAACGAGTATGTTGACACGTACATTTCCGGAGTCTGGAAATCGGCTACTCCCCAAATGAGGTCGCAACCTTAACATATTTTGAGAATATAAAACAACTGTTGGAATATATTATTTCATCACTTCATTGATAACGATTTTCATTTAGATTTATATATAAATGAAACGTTAAAATAAATAACAAATGATCGAAGAGATAATATAGCCTAAGCTATGTCTGGTTATTAAAAATACACTTAACATAGCTTTGGCTAAAGATGTAACTTATTGAGTTGAAACAAGAAGTTTATAAATCTTTTCCAGATCGTCGATATTTCGAACGCGGATTAACAACCGACTCTGTTCTAATTGCATAACCAGGACACCATCTTCCGATAAGTTCATTGCTTTTATCCGGCTATATTCAATCCAGACATTGGCGAAGAAAAAACCTTTCTGTTTAAAGATGATCTTCGGAACGCGGATCCAGAATATATAAAAACCCATCAGCGCCAGAGCACTTAATAACCAGGTGGTAATTTGTGCGCCATGACTGGTCACATTATTGTAGATAAGAATGACAATCAGCCCGACGAAGATAACGCTGTCGATGCGACCGCGCCGCAGCAAAGGAATTGCCAGCAGGGTGGGGCCATTGCGGCGGGGCATAATGAACTGATCGTATATCGCAAAGGCAAGCAGTGCGGCGATGAATAGAATCAGCACCAGTTCCGTGATTGTCATTAATCCTCCAGATAAAAAAACGGGGCCAAAAGGCCCCGGTAGTGTACAACAGTCTTACAGTCCAAGCAGGCCGCAAGCGTAACCAGCGATACCGATGACGAAGAAGCCAACGATGATCCACAGCGGGTTCACTTTTTTGCGCAGCAGCCACATACAGGCGAAGGTCAGCAGCAGCGGTACCAGGCCCGGCATTAACTGGTCAAGAATGGTCTGTACAGTGGTAACGTGCTCTTTACCCGTCTGGTCAGTGATGCGTGAGACGACCAGCGGGATGTTGACATGTGTCCACTTGTTAACCAATGCCCCCATGACAAACAGGCCGAGAATAGACGCCCCTTCCGTCAGTTTTTGCAGGAAGCCGCCGCCCATATCTTTAACGATATCGATGCCCTTGGAGTAACCATATGCTACGCCGTAGTAACGCGTTGCCAGACGTACCAGGTTAAACAGGATAAAGAACAGCAACGGACCTAACAGGCTGCCGCTCATCGCGATACCGGCGCCCAGCGCTGCGAATACCGGACGTACCGTACCCCAGAAGATTGGGTCGCCTACACCTGCCAGCGGACCCATCAGACCTACTTTGATACCGTTGATTGCGCCATCGTCGATCTCTGCACCGTTAGCACGCTGTTCTTCCAGCGCCAGGGTTACGCCCAGAATTGGCGCCGCCACGAACGGTTGGGTGTTAAAGAATTCGAGGTGACGTTTAATCGCCTGTTTACGGGCATCGTTATTTTCCGGGTAGAGGCGACGAATCGCCGGCACCATAGAGAAGCAGAAGCCCAGCGCCTGCATACGCTCGAAGTTCCATGAACCCTGGAAGAGGTTAGAACGCAGGAAGACGCCACGAATATCACTCTTAGTGAGTTTTTTCTCAGTGGTAGTTTGAGTTGTATCAACCATTTCGCTCACCTGTTAGTCCAGTTCGTTGTCGAGATCGTTGTTACCAGCAGCCTGAACTGGCGCACCGGCGACACGGTTATATTTCGGGCTCAGCTGAATGTAGAGCACCGCCATAACGGTACCGATGACACCCAGAGCAACCAGGTTAAAGTTGGTGAATGCTGCGGTTACGAAGCCGAGGTAGAAGAACGGCATCAGGTAGCCAGCACGCATCATGTTGATAACCATCGCATAACCAACTACCACGATCATGCCACCGGCAATGTTCAGACCATTGGTCACCACTTCCGGAATGGCGTTCAGCATGTTTTGAACTTCGCTGGTACCAACAGAAAGCGCAACGATAACGGCCGGAATAGCCACACGCATTGCTTGCAGGAACAGAGACGAAACGTGGATCCATGAAATCGCCGTCAGGTTGCCGTTTTCAGCTGCCTTATCCGCAGCGTGCTGGAAGGCAACGGTAATAGTACGAACGATAATGGTCAGAACCTGGCCTGCTGCTGCCAGAGGGATTGCCAGCGCGATACCGGCACCGATGCTCTGATGACCAGCAATAACCAGAATGGTAGAAATAATTGATGCCAGGGCGGCGTCAGGTGCAACAGCGGCACCGATGTTCATCCAGCCCAGCGCGATCATTTCAAGGGTACCACCGATAATAATACCGGTTTTCATATCCCCAAGAACGATACCCACCAGGGTACACGCGATTAGCGGACGGTGAAACTGAAATTCATCGAGGATTGATCCCATACCTGCGATACAGGCTACGATAAATACCAGCACAATTTGAAGAGCGGTAATCTCCATTGTACTTCTCCTGTTTACGTAAGACTTAAGTGTGAAAACTGAGTGATAATCAACACAATACGTTACTTATCGATTTTGCTGATCAGATCCATCATTTTCAGTTTCTGGTCGGTGGAAACCTTACGGACTTCCAGCTCGATGCCGCGTGCATTCAGTTTCTTGAACGCTTCGATATCTTTTTCATCAACCGAAACTGCGTTATTCACCTGAGTTTTGCCCTGACGGAATGCCATACCACCGACGTTGACTGAGGTGATTTTCACGCCGCCTTCAACGAGACGCTCAACATCTGTCGGGTTGGTAAATAACAGCATCACGCGTTCGCCCGCATATTTCGGGTTGTTGTAGACGCGAATCATTTTGGCGACATCAACTACATGCGCTGTTACGCCGGGAGGTGCAACCTGGGTGAGCAGTGTCTTACGAACGGTATCCGCAGCCACTTCGTCACTAACTACGATGATACGGGAGACATTAGTTTCTTTGGTCCAGCGGGTAGCAACCTGACCGTGAATCAAACGATCGTCGATACGCGCGAGGCCAATTACCATATAGTCGTTTGGTCCCATTGGTTTTGCCGGTGCAGGAGCCGCTTTCGGTGCCGCTGCGGCGGGGGCTGGCGCTGCTTTTTCAACGGGTTTCGCTTTCAGAGCTTTCACACCTTCGCGGCCTGTTTCTACGGCCAGTGCTACCAGTTCGTCAAAGCTTGGGTCATCATCACGAGCCATTAACGTTTCCACTAACATTGGAATGTTAACGCCTGCGATCACTTCATAATGCTCTTTGTCGACGACAATGCGGCTGGCAGCATTGAACGGACTGCCTCCCCATGTATCAACGAGAAACAGCACGCCTTTAGTGGTGTCGAGTTTTGCCAACTGAGCGTTGTACTTTTCGATTAGCGTTTCGGCATTTTCGCCAGGAACAAAATCGATCCAGCCAACGTTTTCCTGCTCGCCTAACAGCATCTCTGCCGTTTTAAGCAACTGCTCTGCAGCCCAACCATGTGTGCCTATAACAATAGCAATGGTCACTTGCTACCTCCTTATTATTGTTAACATCTCAACGTGCCAGATGTATTTTTGAATCGTCGTCCACAATCGAATCGATTCAGATAAGGGCTACAACCGGAAACCCCCTGTGCCTCGCGATTTATTTTAGATATCGAAAAAAATATTTTATGTGATGAAGATCCGTAAATTAACTTTGAATTGACAAAATTCCGAAAGAGTAAAAAAAGTTGTCACATTCATTTGCAAAGGAAGGTAAATCTTTGCCAAATCAGAGATCTCTCTGATATGTTTAACTCCCGTTTAACAACCAAGGAGTATAGGGCTGCAGCCCGCAGTATGGATCGTCACCGACGTCACTTCAGCATCAGGCCATATAGCGCCTGCCTTACTGGCATTTTTTGCCGCACCTTTTGTTTGTATTTTCTCGTTTCGCCTGCATTATTTCTGGCGCCGATTAGCTATTCCTTAAGCAGGAGCTTGTCATGGAATTCTTAATGGATCCCTCGATTTGGGCGGGGCTGCTCACGCTTGTCGTCCTTGAAATCGTGCTGGGTATCGATAACCTGGTTTTTATCGCCATCCTTGCCGATAAACTGCCGCCGAAACAACGTGATAAAGCGCGTTTGTTGGGGCTGTCACTGGCGTTGATTATGCGCCTGGGGCTGTTATCGCTTATTTCATGGATGGTCACGCTGACCAAACCGCTATTTACCGTAATGGATTTTTCTTTCTCCGGGCGCGATCTGATTATGCTGTTCGGGGGGATATTCTTGCTGTTCAAAGCGACAACCGAGTTGCATGAGCGGCTGGAAAATCGCGATCATGACTCTGGTCACGGTAAAGGTTATGCCAGTTTCTGGGTGGTCGTCACACAGATTGTCATCCTTGACGCTGTCTTCTCGCTGGATGCAGTGATTACTGCCGTAGGGATGGTCAACCATCTACCGGTAATGATGGCTGCGGTAGTGATTGCGATGGCAGTTATGTTGCTGGCATCGAAACCGCTGACGCGATTCGTTAACCAGCATCCAACAGTTGTAGTGCTCTGTTTGAGCTTCCTGTTGATGATTGGTCTGAGCCTCGTAGCTGAAGGTTTTGGTTTCCATATTCCAAAAGGCTACCTGTATGCAGCAATTGGTTTCTCGATCATCATCGAAGTGTTTAACCAGATTGCGCGCCGTAACTTTATTCGCCATCAGTCGACTTTACCGCTGCGTGCGCGTACCGCCGATGCCATTCTGCGTTTGATGGGGGGTAAACGTCAGGCAAATGTTCAACACGATGCCGATAACCCGGTGCCAATTCCGGTTCCAGAAGGTGCCTTTGCCGAAGAAGAGCGTTATATGATTAACGGCGTTCTGACTTTGGCGTCACGTTCTCTGCGCGGCATTATGACGCCACGCGGCGAGATCAGTTGGGTAGATGCTAACCTTGGCGTTGATGAAATCCGCCAGCAACTGCTCTCTTCACCGCACAGCCTGTTTCCGGTATGTCGTGGTGAACTGGATGAAATCATCGGTATCGTGCGTGCCAAAGAACTGCTGGTGGCGCTGGAAGTCGGTGTCGACGTGACGGCAATTGCTTCTGCTTCTCCGGCGATAATCGTTCCGGAAACCCTCGACCCGATCAACCTGCTGGGCGTGTTGCGTCGTGCTCGTGGTAGTTTTGTTATCGTCACCAACGAGTTTGGTGTGGTGCAAGGTCTGGTTACGCCGCTGGATGTACTGGAAGCTATTGCTGGTGAGTTCCCGGATGCAGATGAAACGCCGGAAATTGTTATCGATGGCGACGGTTGGCTGGTAAAAGGTGGTACAGACTTACATGCCTTACAGCAGGCGCTTGATGTTGAGCACCTTACCGATGATGATGATATTGCGACGGTTGCAGGTCTGGTAATTTCGGCAAATGGTCACATTCCTCGCGCAGGCGACGTGATCGATGTTGGACCGCTGCATATCACCATCGTAGAAGCCAATGATTATCGTGTTGATCTGGTTCGCATTGTTAAAGAGCAACCGCCGCACGATGAAGACGAATAGCACTAACGCAATGGCATAACGGGCGTAACGTGTCTGTTATGCCTGGTGGGCGGCGGTTGGCTGCCCGCCAGCCATTTCGGGAAATCACGCAGCGGCATGGGCTGCGCGTACAAATACCCTTGTAAAATATGCACGCCATGACGGCGCAAATACTTCGCTTGTTCTTGCGTTTCAACGCCTTCCGCCACCAGTTCAATATTCAGTCTTTGCCCCAGCGCAATAATGATATCTGTCACCGTCGAGTTAACTGCATCTGAACCAATCGCCGCAGTGAAAGACTTATCAATTTTCAGCACGTCAGGACGTAACGTTTCAAGCCAGGAAAACGAACTGTTGCCGGTGCCGAAGTCATCAATCGCCAGCTTGACGTTTTTACGATGCAGTTCGCGGGCAATCCGATAATCAACATCCAGTAAGGCATCGCGCTCGGTAATTTCGAGGATTAGTGGCTGAATCGGGTTAGCACTAAACCAGTAACGATTGAGATCTTTTAACAATACGCCACGGCGAAAATGGCTGGGGGCGACGTTAATGCCGATGTGGAACTGGCTGCTCATTGGAAAAACGTGGAGTTGACGGATGGTTTCCATCATCACATAACGGGTAAGCGGCACTATCAGGTGATGTTCTTCCGCAATGGGGATAAAAACATCCGGCGAGATCCATCCCTGACGCGGATTATTCCAGCGCAGCAATATCTCTACACCAATACATTGCTGCGAGCGTGCATTGAGCAGGGGCTGACAAAATAACTCAAATTCGCGCTGTGCCAGCCCGAGATTTATCTCGCGTGAAAAGCTCATTCTATGGGCCGTGGCCAACCATGCGATGTACCCCACCAGTAAACTCAACAGTACCGCTAGTGGAAACTGGCTGGGAAGATATTGCAACGCCAGCGCTGTCGCACCAGGTCCACTAACGCTGATGATAAAAGGAAAATTCTGCGATGAAACCTGGTAACGTTCATTGCCATTAAGCGGAGGTAAAGAATCAACCAGACCATCATCATAGAGTAAATGGCGATCGGCTACCGTCAGGCTGGCCGTTCTTATTTGCGGCAATTGCGGCTCCAGCAACATTGCCATCAACAGGTCGATGTTGATCATCTCCATCACGCCATCTCGACCATTGCCCGGTAAAGGCGTCCACTGAATCAATACCGGGCTGTCTTTAATTAATACGCGGTCGGTAGTTAAGCGTAAAAGGGGCTGCGGCGCGGGTAAATCAGCCTGGATATCTTCAGCAGGAACATTGCGATAACCAAAAATGCTGGAACAATAAAGCGTGCCGTCTTGCACCAGGCCAATTGACCGTACAGTTTGCAGTTTTGCCGCCTGTTTTCGTAAGGGGAGATGGGCGACTGAGCAGGGGAGTCCAATCAGGGGAAGCAGTACGTTGTTACCCGCCTGAAGTGGAAGCAGGACTTTGTCTAATTCCTCAACGGCGTGATTGGCAAAGAGCACTACCCGCTGCTGATTTAAGTTCCGCTGTGAAATAAATCGCACGCTCAGTGTTGCCACAAACGTAAAGAGTGCGCAAATCGTACAAACAATCATTCGATTACGGCGATAGGTTTTAATGATCCGTTGTGCTTTTTGCATGCGGGCCACCCGGTAAGCGTATGGCGACAAACGCCTGACGCAACAGTGGAAGTGTAGTGGGGAAAATTACAGCAGACGAGAAAGCGAGGGTAAATTCGCCCATCCGTTGCAGATGGGCGAGGATAAAGTATTAGTCACACTGGACTTTAATCGCCAGACCACCGCGTGAGGTTTCGCGATATTTAGCGTTCATATCCTTTCCTGTTTCGTACATCGTTTCGATGACTTTATCCAGTGAGACGCGTGGTGCACTAGTACGACGCAGAGCCATCCGCGCGGCGTTAATCGCCTTCACTGATGCAATAGCGTTACGTTCAATGCACGGAACCTGAACCTGACCCGCAACCGGGTCGCAAGTCAGACCAAGGTTGTGCTCCATGCCAATTTCCGCCGCCACGCAAACCTGTTCAGGGCTACCGCCCAACAGTTCTGCAAGACCCGCCGCAGCCATTGAACAGGCAACGCCCACTTCGCCCTGGCAACCGACTTCCGCACCGGAAATAGACGCGTTCATTTTGTACAGTGCGCCAATCGCTCCGGCCGCCATAAAATAGCGGGTATAAATATCAGGGCTCACCGATTCAATAAAGTGGTCATAGTAAGCCAGTACCGCCGGAACAATGCCACAAGCACCGTTGGTTGGTGCAGTCACCACGCGGCCACCTGCGGCGTTCTCTTCGTTAACTGCCAGCGCAAACATGTTTACCCAGTCGATGACATTCATCGGATCGTTAGACAGTTTATCGCTGGAAACCAGCATACGGCGCAGGGCAGACGCACGGCGCGGAACACGCAGCGGACCAGGTAATACGCCTTCGGTGTTCATCCCACGATCGATACATGCCTGCATGGTTTGCCAGACATGGGCGAAGTACTCGTCGATCTCTTTCTTGCTGTGCAACGCCAGTTCGTTCTGCATTGCCAGACCGGAAAGGGAATAACCGGTTTCATTACAGTACGCAAGCAGCTCGGTGGCGGATTTGAACGGATACGGCACACTGACTTCGTTGGCGGCATCGTGACCAAAATGTTCTTCATCGACGATAAAACCGCCGCCGATGGAATAATAAGTTTTGCTGTAAACAACGGTATCGCCGTTATAGGCGTGGATTTGCATCCCGTTTTCATGCAGCGACAGGTTACCGTTATGAAAACACATCCCGTTGTCGCGTGGGAAATCCACTTCATGCCGTCCCTGTGCCAGCAGCAGACGTTCGCGCTCTTCTACGTCGCGAATAAAACCGGGAATACTGTCGATATCCACGGTGGCAGGTTCGTTACCTGCAAGACCCATAATAATGGCGATATCGGTGTGGTGGCCTTTACCCGTCAGCGACAGTGAACCATAAACGTCCACGGCAACTCGGGTAACGCTATCCAGTAAGCCTTTTTCGACCAGATCATCGACGAACTGTTTACCCGCCTTCATAGGCCCTACAGTATGGGAAGATGAGGGACCAATCCCCACCTTAAACATGTCGAATAGACTAATCACGATAATACTCCTGACAAGGTGACTGGACTTCCAGTAACGAACTAATAACAGCGCATAGTGTAAGAGGGAACGCGGCGACAGGCTTAACTATTCACATGAATTAAACTAATCAAAAACCGCGATTTAACTAATATTGCGATGATTGTCTCAAGTAGTGTTTTGTAGATGTAAAGATAAGTATAGTCAGGGTTTCACACCAATTTGTAGCGCCAGTTCACGAATTATGCCTGCGGTCATTCCCCATACAAAATACTGTTCGTACCAGGACAGCCATACCCGATGTGAATCGCCACGGCGGTAGATATCTAAAGGGTGATAACGACCCAGATGTAATGCCTGGGCTAGCGGCATTTCAAACACCGCCGAGACTTCATCTTCACTGGCGCGATACGGCAGATCGGGCGGGATAATGCCGACCACTGGGGTTACCTGATAGCCAGTTATGCTATCGACGGGCGGCAGCACGCCGATAACTTCAACGGCGGAAGGCGGTATAGCGACCTCTTCTTCGGCTTCACGCAGCGCAGCGGCGATAACTGACGCGTCCGTGTCATCGACTGCACCTCCAGGGAATGCGACTTGTCCAGCATGTTTGCGCAGATGAATGGAACGCTGAGTCAGCAGCAAGCCCGGTTGCGGTCGGCGGACGATGGGGATTAACACGGCAGCCTGACGATGATTTAAGGTTTCCCGGTTAATTTGCGGACGCAATAGTTGAAATCGCGATAAAAAATCATCAAGCGTCAGGCCACGGTATTCCACGTCTTACTTCTCCAGTTGCTTCAGGATACGATTAACTTTATCAAAAGTTTCCTGATATTCCGCTTCTTCCTGGCTATCAGCAACGATGCCGCCACCAGCGGAACAGTAAATCTGCCCGTTAACCGCCGTCAGCGTGCGGATGGTGATGCTGGTATCCATATTGCCGCAGAAGCTTAAATAGCCAATGCTGCCGCACCAGGCATTGCGTCGCTGCGGTTCCAGTTCATCAATAATCTCCATTGCCCGTACTTTCGGCGCGCCGGTGATTGAGCCTCCGGGAAAAGCCGCGCGCAGCAGATCGCTGGCATGCAACTGCTCTGGCAAGCGCGCCGTTATGGTGCTGACCAGATGATGCACGGCAGGGAAGGGCTCTACCACAAACAGTTCAGGCACTTTTACTGAGCCTGGTACGGCAACTCGGCCAATGTCATTGCGCATTAAATCGACAATCATCAGATTTTCGGCGCGATCTTTCGGTGAGTTCGCCAGTTTTTCAGCTTGTTTGTTATCTTCCTGAGGATCGGACAAGCGTGGGAGCGTGCCTTTAATCGGGCGGGTCTGGATCTCACCACCATCACAAAGAATAAACCGTTCTGGTGAAAGGCTTAAAATCACACCTTGTTCCAGACGCAGGAAGGCACTGAACGGTGCGCGGTTGGCCTGATTAAGCTGAACGAACGCCTGCCATTCATCGCCAGAATAGGTCGCGTGAAAACGCTGGGCGAGATTCACCTGATAGCAATCGCCGCTGTGCAGATATTCCTGCACCTGGCGAAATTTCTCGCCATACTGCTCGCGGTTCATATTGGATTGCCAGGCGGATGTTAACTGGAAATCTTGCTGTGGTGCTATTTGCTGGCTATCCAGCCACGCCAGACGGGCATTGACATCACGATGGCTGAGTAGCGAAATACGCTGGCGCTGGTGATCGACGATCAGCGCCCAGTCGTAGATACCAACCGCCATGTCAGGCAGGTCGATATCTCGTTGCGCAATTTCTGGCAGCGACTCAAACCGACGACCCAGATCGTAGCCAAACAGCCCAAGCGCGCCGCCCTGAAATGGCAAATTATTGCTATGCGACGGGTGAATGTTTGCACGGTCCAGTGCCTGTTGGAGCACTTTGAGCGGATCGTCAGTGGTCGTTGTGCGGATTTCTCCTTCACATACCCGGGTTTCATTATCGTGAGTGGTTAAAGTGCAAACGGGGTCAGCCACCACAATATCAAAGCGACTATGCGGATGGTCGGCGTAGCCGGAGTGCAACAACATCGCCCACGGCAGGTGGCTTAAGCGGGCAAAATAAAATTCAGCGGCGTCCTGACGCCAGGGTAAAGTAATCACAGCGGGAGATAACGTCTTCATCAGTCCTGACTCTACTGGCTATGTGCCGGGTAGCATGAAATAATTAGCGCCAACAATTTAGCAGGAGTTAACAATGTTTGCAGGTTTACCTTCACTCACCCATGAACAGCAGCAAAAAGCCGTTGAGCGTATTCAGGAACTGATGGCACAGGGGATGAGCAGCGGTCAGGCAATCACGCTGGTGGCAGAAGAGCTGCGCGCCAACCATACCGGCGAGCAAATAGTGGCGCGTTTTGAGGATGAAGACGAGTAACACAAAATGATCCGTATCGATTTCGTCACGGATGACGTCCTGTATCTTGATACGGATAGCCTCATCGGCTGGGAATTTCCGGCATGAACTTACATCGTGCCATTTTTGACGGTATGTGCCTGGACGGCGCGCGTTATGACAATGGTCCACTGCGTTGAAACAAAAATCACGGGGCCATATCTGTTGATTAATTTGGGCTGTGTTGATGATGACGAGAAAAAAGGACGCTTTTCTGAGGTCAATGAAAGCGTCCGGATTGATTTTTAAAGCTGGAGTTTTAACTCACACAAGGGCTTTAAGTTCTTCCTGCATATAAGACGAGAAGTATTCAGGGTTTTTAATCACCACGCGTTCGCCAGAATCCATCTTTTTTGCCCATCCCACCATTTTTTCCGTGAATCCAGGATTCCAGCCTTCCTGTTCAGCTCGCGCAGTAATATCGGCGGTACTCGCGGGGACTCCCAGGTCATGCAAATATTTAAATATTCCTTTCGCCGTACTTTCATTCATCGAGCTTGGTGTTGATGCTGATACATCCATGGCACTAATGAAATCCAGGGCTTTATCTATTGCAGCAGGCATATTCTTGTCCTTAAATTAACCACGTTTTTGATAAGGCTATATATGACCTTAAATTGCATCTAATATCAAAGGGATTATAACGATATATCAGTAGTTAACCTGTTGACATTCAGGTATTTTAAAGGTAGCAGGTCATGGCGGGTTTTCTAGTGATATGGCAAAAAATTAACGGTGAATCGCCGCGCTCCAGCCAGATTGTTAAGGGCAGAAAAGTCAGAGTAAACGGCTCGGGGAGTTAACAGAATGGTTTAATTTGGGTGATTAATATCATTTTTGTATAGATGCAGTTGAAATCATAAAAATAAGTTACCTGACGGATTTCATTATTTATCTAAAGTATCCTCTTAAACACTGGCCGATTTGTTTATAACCGACCAGTATTTTCGAACAATTATCGTCTGATTTTTACTTTGATAGAATTCTTTTTCTGGAATTAAACCGCAGCGATAATCTTAATTTCAACCTTGTACTGCGGATTCATCAGCCCCGCCTGCACCGTGCAGCGCACCGGCGCGTGACCCGCTACAACCCAGGCATCCCATGCTTTATTCATTGCCGCAAAGTCGTTTTTATCGGCAAGGAAAATGGTGGCATCCAGAATGCTCGATTTATTGCTGCCCTGTTTTTCCAGCACGGCGTCAATTTGCGCCAGCGTGTTGGCGGTTTGTTCAAAAGCATCGGCATCGAGGTTTTCTGGTACGCCAGTGTAGTAGAGCGTGTTGTTGTGGATCACCACATCAGACCAGCGGGTTTCAGCGTCGATACGAACGATAGTCATCATTATGTCCTCATTAACTTTCCATTTTTGTGCTGCAAAGACTGCCACAATGTGAGGTTGCCGTCACCACTTCAACTGGCGAAAACCAGCCTGGCCTGACATAATCCCTGTTCAAATCAACAGGGGGTAGTGTGACGGACGATTTTGCACCAGACGGTCAACTGGCGAAAGCGATACCAGGCTTTAAGCCGCGAGAACCACAGCGACAGATGGCGGTAGCCGTCACCCAGGCGATAGAAAAAGGCCAGCCGCTGGTGGTGGAAGCAGGAACCGGTACGGGCAAAACCTACGCTTACCTGGCTCCTGCGCTGCGGGCGAAAAAGAAAGTCATCATCTCGACCGGCTCAAAAGCGTTGCAGGATCAGCTCTACAGCCGCGATTTGCCAACGGTCTCAAAGGCATTGAAATACACGGGCAATGTGGCGTTGCTGAAAGGGCGCTCAAACTACCTCTGCCTCGAACGACTTGAACAGCAGGCGCTGGCGGGCGGAGATTTGCCAGTACAAACCTTAAGCGATGTGATCCTCCTGCGCTCCTGGTCTAATCAAACAGTCGATGGCGATATCAGCACCTGCGTTAGCGTGGCGGAAGATTCACAGGCGTGGCCGCTAGTCACCAGCACCAACGACAACTGTCTTGGCAGCGACTGCCCAATGTATAAAGATTGCTTTGTGGTTAAAGCGCGTAAAAAAGCGATGGATGCTGATGTGGTGGTGGTGAACCATCATCTGTTTCTGGCGGATATGGTGGTGAAAGAGAGCGGATTTGGCGAACTGATCCCGGAAGCAGACGTGATGATCTTCGACGAAGCCCACCAGCTGCCGGACATTGCCAGCCAGTACTTTGGGCAGTCGCTCTCCAGCCGACAACTGCTCGATCTGGCAAAAGACATTACCATCGCCTATCGCACCGAATTAAAAGACACTCAACAGTTACAAAAATGCGCCGACCGTCTTGCCCAGAGCGCGCAGGATTTTCGTCTGCAACTCGGCGAGCCAGGTTATCGCGGTAATCTGCGCGAACTGTTAGCCAACCCACAAATTCAGCGGGCGTTTTTACTGCTCGATGACACCCTTGAACTCTGTTACGACGTGGCGAAACTGTCTCTGGGGCGTTCCGCCTTGCTTGATGCGGCATTTGAGCGCGCCACGTTATATCGTACACGTCTGAAGCGGCTAAAAGAGATCAACCAACCAGGCTACAGCTACTGGTACGAATGCACTTCGCGCCATTTTACTCTGGCACTCACGCCGCTCAGCGTGGCGGATAAATTCAAAGAGCTAATGGCGCAAAAGCCCGGAAGCTGGATCTTTACCTCGGCAACGTTGTCGGTGAATGACGATCTGCATCATTTCACCTCGCGGCTTGGTATCGAACAGGCGGAGTCGTTGCTGTTGCCAAGCCCCTTTGATTACAGCCGCCAGGCGTTACTCTGTGTGCCGCGCAATCTGCCGCAAACCAACCAGCCAGGTTCTGCTCGCCAGTTAGCGGCAATGCTGCGACCGATCATCGAAGCTAACAACGGTCGTTGCTTTATGCTTTGTACCTCGCACGCCATGATGCGCGATCTGGCTGAGCAGTTCCGCGCTACCATGACGCTTCCCGTATTGTTGCAGGGGGAAACCAGCAAAGGGCAACTGTTGCAGCAATTTGTCAGTGCCGGTAACGCGCTTCTTGTGGCGACCAGCAGTTTCTGGGAAGGGGTGGACGTGCGTGGCGATACATTGTCATTGGTGATTATCGACAAGTTGCCGTTTACCTCGCCGGATGACCCGCTGTTAAAAGCGCGCATGGAAGATTGCCGTTTGCGCGGTGGCGACCCGTTCGATGAAGTGCAACTACCAGATGCCGTTATTACTCTCAAACAGGGAGTAGGGCGACTGATTCGCGACGCCGACGATCGCGGCGTGTTGGTGATTTGCGACAATCGGCTGGTGATGCGCCCTTATGGCGCCACTTTTCTTGCCAGCCTGCCGCCCGCGCCGCGTACCCGTGATATTGCCCGTGCGGTTCGTTTCCTTGCGATACCATCCTCCAGGTAATTTGTGATGGAGTATGGTATGATGCGCGCCTTTTTATTGATCTAAGCACGAAGACCCATGCGAATTCTGGCTATCGATACCGCGACAGAGGCCTGCTCTGTCGCCCTGTGGAACGACGGTACTGTCAACGCTCATTTTGAGCTTTGCCCTCGTGAACATACTCAACGAATCTTACCGATGGTGCAGGATATCCTGACCACCAGCGGAACTTCCCTGACTGACATAAACGCTCTGGCTTACGGGCGCGGCCCCGGTAGCTTTACCGGCGTGCGCATCGGTATTGGCATTGCGCAAGGGCTGGCACTTGGTGCGGAGCTACCGATGATTGGCGTCTCCACGCTAATGACAATGGCGCAAGGAGCATGGCGCAAAACTGGCGCAACCCGCGTACTGGCAGCCATTGACGCGCGAATGGGCGAAGTTTACTGGGCCGAATATCAGCGTGATGAAAACGGTGTCTGGCACGGTGAAGAAACCGAAGCCGTACTCAAACCAGAACTCGTTCATGAACGGATGCAACAGCTTTCCGGTGAATGGGCGACCGTGGGTACAGGCTGGCAAGCCTGGCCGGATCTCGGTAAAGAAAGCGGGCTGGTTTTGCGCGATGGCGAAGTGTTACTGCCCGCTGCAGAAGATATGCTGCCGATTGCCTGTCAGATGTTTGCCGAGGGTAAAACGGTGGCGGTGGAACATGCCGAGCCGGTTTATTTGCGTAACAACGTCGCGTGGAAGAAACTTCCGGGCAAAGAATGAATCTTAAGAGTATGCCCTGAGAAAAAAGGAGTCGCATCATGGCGGTTCAAAACAATGTTATCAAAGGCATACTGGCAGGTACGTTTGCGCTAATACTGAGCGGTTGTGTCACTGTGCCGGACGCCATTAAAGGCAGTAGCCCAACGCCGCAACAAGATTTAGTTCGGGTGATGAATGCGCCGCAGCTGTACGTTGGTCAGGAAGCGCGATTTGGCGGTAAAGTGGTTGCGGTGCAAAACCAGCAAGGGAAAACCCGCCTGGAAATTGCCACTGTACCACTCGACAGCGGAGCAAGACCGACGCTGGGAGAACCTTCTCGCGGGCGCATTTATGCCGATGTGAATGGTTTTCTTGATCCGGTCGATTTCCGAGGCCAGCTGGTGACAGTTGTCGGGCCAATCACCGGTACGGTTGACGGAAAAATTGGCAACACGCCATATAAATTTATGGTAATGCAGGCAACGGGTTACAAACGTTGGCATTTAACCCAGCAGGTGATTATGCCGCCACAGCCGATTGATCCCTGGTTTTATGGTGGGCGAGGCTGGCCCTATGGCTACGGCGGATGGGGCTGGTATAATCCAGGTCCCGCGAGAGTACAAACAGTTGTAACTGAATAATTGCTTGTTTTTAAAGAAAAAGAAACAGCGGCTGGTCCGCTGTTTCTGCATTCTTACAGTAAAGATAAAAATAAATAGTGACGCGCTTCGCAACCTTTTCGTTGGGTAATTATCAAGCTGGTAAGATGAGTTAATATTATGTTAACAACATGTTTATCACTTGGGGTTGCGATGACGACGAACACGCATTTTAGAGGTGAAGAATTGAAGAAGGTTTGGCTTAACCGTTATCCCGCGGACGTTCCGACGGAGATCAACCCTGACCGTTATCAATCTCTGGTAGATATGTTTGAGCAGTCGGTCACGCGCTACGCCGATCAGCCCGCGTTTATGAATATGGGGGAGGTCATGACCTTCCGCAAGCTGGAAGAACGCAGTCGCGCGTTTGCCGCTTATTTGCAACAAGGGTTGGGGCTGAAGAAAGGCGATCGCGTTGCGCTGATGATGCCTAACTTATTGCAATATCCAGTGGCGCTGTTCGGCATTTTGCGCGCCGGGATGATTGTCGTAAACGTCAACCCGTTGTATACCCCACGCGAGCTTGAGCATCAGCTCAATGACAGCGGCGCATCGGCGATTGTCATTGTGTCTAACTTTGCCCACACTCTGGAAAAAGTGGTTGATAAAACCGCCGTTCAGCACGTTATTCTGACCCGTATGGGCGATCAGCTTTCCACAGCGAAAGGCACACTGGTTAACTTCGTTGTTAAATACATCAAGCGTCTGGTGCCGAAATACCATCTGCCAGATGCCATTTCATTTCGTAGCGCCCTGCATAACGGCTACCGGATGCAGTACGTCAAACCTGAACTGGTGCCGGAAGATTTAGCTTTCCTGCAATACACCGGCGGCACCACAGGTGTGGCGAAAGGCGCGATGCTGACTCACCGCAATATGCTGGCGAACCTGGAACAGGTCAACGCCACCTATGGGCCGTTGCTGCATCCAGGTAAAGAACTGGTAGTAACGGCACTGCCGCTCTATCACATTTTTGCACTGACCATTAACTGTCTGCTGTTTATCGAACTCGGCGGGCAGAACCTGCTTATTACTAACCCACGTGATATTCCGGGGCTGGTGAAAGAGCTGGCGAAATATCCGTTTACCGCTATCACCGGCGTAAACACCTTGTTCAATGCGTTGCTGAACAATAAAGAGTTCCAGCAGCTGGATTTCTCCAGTCTGCACCTTTCCGCAGGCGGTGGGATGCCTGTTCAGCAAGTGGTGGCAGAACGTTGGGTGAAACTGACCGGACAGTATCTGCTGGAAGGTTATGGCCTGACCGAGTGCGCGCCGCTGGTCAGCGTTAACCCGTATGATATTGATTATCATAGCGGTAGCATCGGTTTGCCGGTGCCGTCGACGGAAGCCAAGCTGGTGGATGACGACGACAACGAAGTACCACCAGGCCAGCCAGGTGAACTTTGTGTCAAAGGACCGCAGGTGATGCTGGGATACTGGCAGCGTCCGGATGCTACCGATGAGATCATCAAAAATGGCTGGTTACACACTGGCGACATCGCGGTGATGGATGAAGAAGGATTCCTGCGTATTGTCGATCGCAAAAAAGACATGATTCTGGTTTCCGGTTTTAACGTTTATCCCAACGAGATTGAAGATGTCGTCATGCAGCATCCTGGCGTACAGGAAGTCGCGGCTGTTGGCGTACCTTCCGGCTCCAGTGGTGAAGCGGTGAAAATCTTCGTAGTGAAAAAAGATCCATCGCTTACCGAAGAGTCACTGGTGACCTTTTGTCGCCGTCAGCTCACGGGCTACAAAGTACCGAAGCTGGTGGAGTTTCGTGATGAGTTACCGAAATCTAACGTCGGAAAAATTTTGCGACGAGAATTACGTGACGAAGCGCGCGGCAAAGTGGACAATAAAGCCTGAGCGTTAAGTCAGTCGTCAGACGCCGGTTAATCCGGCGTTTTTTTTGACGCCCACTAAAGAGAATACAATTTGAATTACCAAATGATTACCACGGACGATGCGCTGGCTTCTTTGTGTGAAGCCGTCCGTGCCTTTCCGGCGATAGCCCTGGATACTGAATTTGTTCGTACGCGCACTTATTACCCGCAGCTGGGGTTGATTCAACTTTTCGATGGCGAGCATCTGGCGCTAATCGATCCGCTCGGGATCACCGACTGGTCACCGCTGAAAGCGATCCTGCGTGATCCGTCCATTACCAAATTTCTCCATGCGGGCAGTGAGGATCTGGAAGTGTTCCTCAATGTCTTTGGCGAATTACCACAACCCCTGATTGACACGCAAATCCTCGCTGCTTTCTGCGGACGCCCGATGTCGTGGGGATTTGCTTCCATGGTGGAAGAGTACACCGGCGTTACGCTCGACAAGAGTGAATCGCGCACCGACTGGGTGGCAAGACCGCTAACCGAACGTCAATGCGAATACGCGGCAGCGGACGTCTGGTATTTGTTACCGATCACCGCAAAGCTAATGGTAGAAACGGAAGCCTCTGGCTGGTTACCTGCGGCGCTGGATGAGTGCCGCCTGATGCAAATGCGTCGTCAGGAAGTCGTTGCGCCGGAAGATGCATGGCGTGATATCACCAATGCCTGGCAATTACGTACACGCCAACTGGCCTGTCTGCAACTGTTAGCCGACTGGCGCCTGCGTAAGGCGCGGGAGCGCGATCTGGCGGTGAACTTTGTCGTGCGTGAAGAGCATTTGTGGTCGGTTGCGCGTTATATGCCGGGGAGTCTGGGCGAGCTGGACAGCCTGGGTTTATCCGGTAGCGAAATCCGCTTCCACGGTAAAACGCTGCTGGCGTTGGTGGAAAAAGCGCAGGCATTGCCGGAAGAGGCGTTACCGCAGCCAATGTCAAACCTGATGGACATGCCCGGTTATCGCAAGGCGTTTAAAGCGATTAAGTCGCTGATCACTGACGTGAGCGAAACGCACAAGATCAGCGCCGAGTTGCTGGCATCGCGTCGGCAAATCAACCAACTGCTGAACTGGCACTGGAAACTGAAACCGCAGAACAATTTGCCCGAGCTGATTTCCGGCTGGCGCGGTGAGCTGATGGCAGAAGCATTGCACAATTTATTGCAGGAATATCCGCAGTAAAACCTTCCTGAGCCGGACAGGGTGCGTCCGGCTTCAGACAAACTACAAATCTAACACCAGGCGTTTACCCTTCGCGCGTGAACAACAGATCAACATACTTTGCTGGCTGGCGCGTTCTTCATCGCTAAAATACTGGTCCCGATGGTCAGCTTCACCTTCAAGAATCGCCGTTTCGCAGGTCCCACATACCCCTTCACGACATAAACATTCCACTTTCGCTGCTTTATTATTTTCAATAACCTGCAAAATAGTCATCTCTTCCGGCACCACAAACTCTTTACCGGAACGCGCGAGTACCAGTGTAAACGCATCGCCGGTTTTGTCTTCAATAGCAAACTGCTCAAAGTGCAGCGTATCGGCGGCGATGTCCAGACGGGCAGCTTCACTTCTTACCGCTTCATTTAGCGCCTCGGGGCCACAGGTATAAACGTGTGTGCCAGGTTCGATATCCGCCAATAATCGCGCTAATTCAAGCCGCGTTCCGGTCGATGAGTGATGCAAATGGATTTTCTCAGCCTGCGGATGTTGGACTAGCTCATCACGAAATGCGCAACTTTCTGGATTTCGCGAGCAGTAATGTAGCTGCCAGTCGACGTCGCTGTGTTGTAACTCTGCCATGTGCGACAGGAAAGGGGTGATACCAATACCGCCCGCGATGAACAGATGCTTTCTGGCCGAGGGAATTAGCGCAAACAGGTTATTAGGCGTTGAAATGGTTAACCGATCGCCCACTTTTACCTGCTGATGTAAAAAGCGTGAACCGCCGCGCGAGTTTTCTTCCAGTCGAACGGCAATCTGATAATGAGTTGTATCGAGCGGCGAACTCAGTAGTGAATACGCATTGCTGTACTGGTTATCACCATCGCTCATCTGCACAATGACGTGACTTCCACCGTTGAACGCAGGCAGCGGTTTGCCATCGGTTGTCACCAGCGTGAAGCGTTTCACCTGTTCGGTAAGCGGTTCAACCTGGCTTACCTGTACTTCAAACATTTGATAGTCTGACATTGCTGTACTCCATCAAAAATCAGCCCGGCGGCGGAAAATACCGCCGCCGATGTCATTAGTCCTTAAACACCTGCGCCAGCAGATTATGGAAATGGGCGATACCGTGTTCGGAAATTCCGCTACCGCTACTGTCGGCCATGATGCGCCCCTGACCACGATAGCCACGCGATTTCAGCCCTTTCTGTACGCTTTCAACCAGACGTAAATCCTCCGGACGGAATACATCGCGATACCACTCAATCAGCGATTTTTGCTCGTCGGTCAACTCTTCATTGGTGAAGTAAATATCGTAGTTTTGCAGGGTAGTTTCAGAATCCACCGGGAATTCATAAATGACTGTCATCATCCCTTTGATCGGCGTGACGTTCAGCATCGTGCACGGCCACAGCCAGAAACCGTGGAATGCCGCATCCGTACCCTCTTCAAATTTAAACGACTGTTCGGACGGTTTGGCGAAACCGTATTGCAGCGTCCAGTTACCGTGCATGGTGTGCCAGTAACGATCAACCTGAACGGAGTCGGAGAAACCTGGATGCGCCGGACCACAGTGATAGCACTCGAGATAGTTATCGACAATGTTCTTCCAGTTGGCAGGCGTGCGGGTGGTAAAGCGGGCCGCCAGTTTCAGGTCGTGGACTTCCGGGCAGGCTTCCAGCACTTTCGCTCCCAGACCGGGTAACTGATCTTCAACGCTGGTGGCGTTGGGGTCCATGTTGATGAAGACGAATCCGGCATATTCTTCCAGACGCACCGGGACCAGTTGCGCTTTGTCGCTGTCGAAATTAGCGACGTTTTCACAGTTACGTGCGTGGGCCAGGTTGCCATCGAGTTTGAATGCCCATGCGTGATACGGACAGGTAATCACATTTTTTGCTTTTCCTTCACCGCTCAACAACTGATGACCACGGTGCGGACACACGTTATAGAACGCGCGCAAAACCTTATCACGACCGCGTACCAGAACAATGCTTTCGCCAATGATCTCACGCGTCACGTAATCATTCGCATTCGCCAGTTCGCTACTGTGAGCGACGCAAATCCAGCTTTTGGCGAAGACGTTTTCTTTTTCGTGTTCAAAGGCGCTCTGATCGGTATAAAAACGGGCAGGAATGGTCCACGCCTCCTGCGGGTTAGCGCAAAAATTTTCGGGTAGTACAAAGTCAGGGCTCAGATTGCTCATAGGGATACCTTTATCGTTAGGATGATGGCGTTCAGTTGTCGCCTTTGAATACCGTTCCTGCCGGGATCAGCGGATCTTTTTCCGATGCTTCTACCGGTGTCTGCGGGAGATAATGTTCAACTTGATGAGCCGGAATGTCGGCGTAATCCTGTTTCAGCCAGCGAAGAAATCCGCCGACTTTCACCAGTAAAATGACGAGGAAGGGAAGGGCTGTGAGCACGACGGTGGTTTTCATTGTTTCCAGCGACGCGCCGGTGAACAGAATTGAAAGCGGGATCAGTGTGATCACCACGCACCAGAAAAGACGCAGCCCACGGTCAGGATCGTCACCTTCCTGGAGATTTCGCGTACTGGTCGCCGCCATGGTGTAGGCCACCGCATCCATATGCGAGGCAAGGAAAATAATCATCACGCCCAGGTATGCGGCGAGGAACAATTTACCGGCTGGCAACGACATCAGAACTTGTTGAACGGCAGTTTCACCGCCCAGTGTTTCCAGCACCTGTGGGACGTTGATTACGCCATTGATAAACTGATGAATGGCATAGCTTTCCATTACACCGAAGAAGAACCAGCAACCGACGGTGCTGCCGAGGATCAAGCCCCAGATAACTTCTTTAATCTTACGACCGCGCGAAACGCGGGTGACAAACATTGCCACACCGGGCGTGTATGAGATCCACCACAGCCAGTAGAAAACGGTCCAGTTGCGGGTAAATGAACCATCGCCAAGCGGATCGGTAAATAAGCTCATTTGCAGGAAGTTTTGCGTGGTCAGGCCGATGGCATTGATGATGCTGTTGGTAATAAATTCGGTTGGGCCGACAATCAGAACCAGCAATGGCAGCAGGAAGGCGCCCCAGCCAACCATTTTGCTCAGACGTTGCAAACCGTTGTTGATACCAATCCACGAGCTAAGGCAAAAAATGCCGCCGGAAAGCAGGATCACAAATGCCTGCACGGTGAAGTTATCCGGTAAACCGGTCAGCGCGGAAAGCCCACGGGTAAAGGTTGCGGCGGTGACGACCAGGGAAATGGTCAGTGCGCCGACAGTGGCGATCAGGAACATCAAATCGACCAGTTTTCCCCACGGACCTTGCGGGCGAACGCCGGTAATAGCAGCAGTAATGCCGGAAAGGCTCAGCCCTTTATTTTTCCGTACATGAAAGTGGTAAGCCATGATTAATGAGGCCAGCGTATAAGTTGCCCAGGCGCTGATGCCCCAATGGAAGAAGGAGTAGGGAACGCTAAATTCGAGTGCCTGTTGTGAACGCGGCGCGATATTTAAACCAGGCGTTTGATAATAATAGGCCCACTCAGCAACCCCCCAATAAAGCGTAGAAGAACCTAAACCGGCACAAATAAACATAAACAGCCAGGAGAGCGTGCTGTATTCCGGTTTTCCTTCGCCAAGACGAATATTGCCGTATTTACTGGTGGCTAAATAAATCACCAGTCCCATTGCCAGCAAAACCAATACCTGTACGGCGGAACCTAACGTACGCGTGACAAATGTGAATATTGCGTTGGCCGCGTCGGCCGATTGTTGTGGGAAAAGGCTTAATGCAGCTGCGATGAAAAGAATGGCCACCAGACTGATGCTTATCAGCGGCACATCTTTTTTCTTAACATTGCTCATCATGAGTCATCTCCTGGGCATAAAAGCCCGTCTCTGGCTTTTGCCAGTTGTAATTATGTGCAGGGTAATGAATTGCATGTTGTGTTTAACAAATTGATTATTTGCATGTTACATAAATTAAACAATTAAGAATACGGAAAGCCATAAAACACGAAACGGAAACAATAAAAGGTGAAATGACGCAGGTTATTTACTGAAGAGAATGAATAAAAAAACCGCGTCAGTGACGCGGTTCAAATAAACTGGTTTGACCTTAACGCAAAATAATTTTGCAAATCGCGTCGGCAACCTGTGGCGTGGTGGCATTGCCTTTCATATCGGGTGTTTTCGGCCCGTGAGCAATCACTTCTTCAATCGCTGCCAGAATACCGTTATGCGCTTGCTGGAAACGCTCATCGCCATTGCCGAGGAAATCGAGCATCATTGCACCGGCCCAAATCGTGGCGATAGGGTTAGCAATATTTTTCCCGTAGATATCCGGCGCGGAACCGTGGACAGGCTCGAAGAGCGACGGGAAAGTACGTTCCGGATTCAGGTTGGCGGATGGGGCAATGCCGATGGTGCCGGTGCAGGCCGGGCCAAGGTCGGAAAGGATATCGCCAAACAAATTGGATGCCACCACCACGTCAAAACGTTCTGGTAGCATCACAAAGCGCGCGCAGAGAATATCAATATGCTGCTTGTCCCAGCGGATCGCCGGGTAATTTTCTGCCATTGCTTCCACGCGTTCGTCCCAGTACGGCATGCTGATGGCTAAACCGTTCGATTTAGTGGCAGAAGTTAGCGTCTTACGTGGGCGGCTTTGTGCAAGTTCAAAGGCATAACGCAAAATACGGTCGACGCCACGGCGGGTAAATACCGATTCCTGGATGACAACCTCATGCTCCGTTCCTTCGTTTAGCCGTCCACCCAGAGACGAGTATTCGCCTTCCGTGTTCTCGCGCACTACGTAAAAATCGATATCGCCAGGCTGTTTCCCCGCCAGTGGGCAAGGTACGCCAGGAAAGAGGCGGACCGGACGCAGGTTAACGTATTGGTCAAATTCACGGCGAAATTTCAGCAGCGATCCCCATAACGAAATATGGTCCGGAACGGTATCCGGCCAGCCGACGGCACCAAAGTAGATAGCGTCGAAACTGCTGAGTTGTTCATGCCAGTCGTCCGGCATCATTTTGCCGTGATGGCTGTAATATTCGCAACTTGCCCACTCCATCTGCTCAAAGCTTAAGGCAAAGCCCCAGCGTTCAGCGGCAGCCTGTAACACACGAATCCCTTCAGGAAGGACTTCTTTGCCGATTCCATCCCCGGGTATTGCAGCGATCCGAAACGTTTTCATCATTGGGTTCTCACTTCCTGACCATCAAAATTGACAATACCCTCATCCTATAATTGACTGAAAAGGAATTAATCCCCGCAACTGGTGAAACATAAAACACGAATCATGAATAATTTACCGCTGCTGAACGATTTGCGCGTCTTTATGCTGGTGGCTCGCCGGGCTGGTTTTGCTGCTGTAGCAGAAGAAATGGGTGTTTCTCCGGCTTTCGTTAGCAAGCGTATCGCCTTACTGGAACAAACGCTGAACGTGGTGTTATTACACCGCACCACTCGTCGCGTGACGATCACCGAAGAAGGTGAGCGGATTTATGAGTGGGCGCAGCGCATATTGCAGGATGTCGGGCAGATGATGGATGAACTCTCCGACGTGCGCCTCGTGCCACAAGGGATGTTGCGTGTTATCAGTAGTTTTGGGTTTGGACGGCGAGTTGTAGCTCCGGCATTATCGGCGCTGGCAAAGGCTTATCCGCAACTGGAATTACGCTTTGACGTGGAAGACAGACTGGTCGACCTGGTCAATGAAGGCGTCGATCTCGATATTCGTATTGGTGATGACATTGCACCTAACTTAATCGCCCGCAAACTGGCGACCAATTACCGTATCCTCTGCGCGTCGCCGGAATTTATTGCACAACATGGTGCGCCGAAACATTTCACGGACCTTTCAGCGTTACCTTGTCTGGTTATAAAAGAGCGCGATCATCCTTTTGGCGTCTGGCAATTGCGCAATAAAGAAGGAAACCACGCCATTAAAGTCACTGGCCCGCTAGCGTCTAATCATGGTGAAATAGTGCATCAATGGTGTCTCGATGGTCAGGGTATTGCGCTGCGCTCCTGGTGGGATGTCAGCGAAAATATTGCCAGTGGCCATTTGGTGCAGGTACTACCGGAGTATTATCAGCCCGCGAATGTCTGGGCGGTGTATGTATCCAGGCTGGCAACATCAGCGAAGGTGCGGATAACGGTAGAGTTTTTACGCCAGTATTTTGCCGAGCACTACCCGAATTTTTCACTGGATCACGCCTGATTAATGATTCAATTATCGGGTTATTATCAGGTTAAAACCTGATTTTCTCCTTTCTAAGCCACTACAGATTGGTTAGCATATTCACCTTTAATCGCGCATTTCCCAAAGAAAATTAAAGAGGTTAACGTGTTCGCTGAATATGGGGTTCTGAATTACTGGACCTATCTGGTTGGGGCCATTTTTATCGTGCTGGTGCCTGGGCCGAATACTTTGTTTGTGCTTAAAAATAGCGTCAGCAGTGGAGTGAAAGGTGGTTATCTTGCAGCCTGCGGCGTATTTATTGGTGATGCGGTATTAATGTTTCTGGCGTGGGCAGGTGTGGCAACGTTGATTAAGACCACACCGATATTATTCAACATCGTACGTTATCTTGGCGCGTTTTATTTGCTCTATCTTGGGGGTAAAATTCTTTACGTCACCCTGAAGGGCAACAATAGCGAGGCCAAATCGGATGAACCGCAATATGGCGCTATTTTCAAGCGCGCCTTAATATTGAGCCTGACCAACCCGAAAGCTATTTTATTCTACGTGTCATTTTTCGTGCAATTTATCGACGTTAATGCGCCACATACGGGTATTTCGTTCTTTATTCTGGCGATGACACTTGAGATAGTTAGCTTCTGTTATTTGAGCTTCCTGATTATTTCCGGCGCCTTTGTCACGCAGTACATTCGCACTAAAAAGAAACTGGCAAAACTAGGCAACTCTCTGATTGGTTTGATGTTTGTCGGTTTTGCCGCTCGACTGGCGACGCTGCAATCTTAATGCTTTCCGCCCGCGATCCCGCGGGCTTCCCTCCTGAACGCTACCGCGACTGGACGTTGACACGGTGCTAAAAAGTAACCAATAAATGGTATTTAAAATGCAAATTATCAGGCGTACCCTGAAACGGCTGGAGTAAACGGTTTTCAGCGCATTTACCGAAGGAGGGAGAAGGATGCTACAAATCCCACAGAATTACATTCATACACGCTCAACACCTTTCTGGAATAAACAAACCGCACCTGCCGGAATATTCGAACGTCATCTTGATAAAGGAACTCGTCCCGGGGTTTACCCTCGATTGTCAGTTATGCATGGGGCGGTCAAATATCTCGGCTATGCTGATGAACACAGCACAGAACCTGATCAGGTGATCCTTATCGAAGCAGGGCAATTTGCGGTGTTCCCGCCGGAAAAATGGCACAACATTGAAGCCATGACTGACGATACTTATTTCAACATCGACTTCTTCGTTGCCCCTGAAGTCCTGATGGAAGGCGCAAAACAACGGAAAGTCATTCATACCGGGAGATGAATTATGGGCAAAGCAACGTATACCGTAACCGTCACCAATAACAGTAATGGTGTCTCTGTTGATTATGAAACAGAGACACCGATGACATTGCTGGTGCCAGAAGTTGCGGCGGAAGTGTTAAAAGATCTTGTTAACACGGTGCGCTCTTATGACACAGAAAACGAACATGATGTTTGTGGCTGGTAATTTTACCTGATAGAAAAATTCGCCATTTTATGCGCCATCGCAAAAAAAATATGCGTGATGCTCATCACAATTTTTACTTCTTTGATGTTGTGCTATGCTTTTTATTAGCGACCAACTCGCTAATACAAAACAGATAAGGAAGGATAAAATGGGCATTCTGTCATGGATTATTTTTGGGCTTATTGCTGGTATTCTGGCTAAGTGGATTATGCCAGGTAAAGATGGTGGTGGATTCTTCATGACTATCCTGTTGGGGATTGTCGGCGCCGTGGTCGGCGGATGGATCAGTACACTGTTTGGTTTTGGTAAAGTCGATGGCTTCAACTTTAGCAGCTTCGTGGTTGCGGTGATCGGTGCGCTTGTCGTGCTGTTTATCTACAGAAAAGTCAAAAGCTAACGCTGAAATAAAACAAAGGCTGCTTTTTCGCAGCCTTTGCTATTTTTACAGGTGCAGTGTTACCACCACCCTAGCTCGGTACCGAGGACGACAATAATCGCAACACCCATCATAATAATCGTTGTTTTTTTCATCTTTATGCTCCTGGGGCAGCATAGCCGCCAATAAAAAACCACGCTAAAAATACGACTGCCGTAATAAAGATTACGACAGGGAAAATAATACCGATTCGCATGTTATCACCAATCAAAAGGATGTGAATACGCCTCAGGAATCCAGAGCTGAATGCGCGACAAAAGGCTTTTTCTCTTTGTGTTTTTTCTCCTGGTACATTGCAATATCGGCGGCATGCAGGGCGCTGTCGGCATCAGTTGTTTCAGGATCCACTTCAATAATGCCGAGGCTGGCGCCAGGATAAAACAAGTCAACATCACCTAAGTGATATTCACCGCGTATTTGCTGCTGAATACGCTCACGCAATGACGGGATATCGGCATTTTCATCGGCCAGCGATGCGACCAAAAATTCATCACCGCCGAGACGACCAATAATCTCGCTATTCTGATGTAGTGTGTTAAGGCGCTGGCCAACCTGAATAAGAAACAGATCGCCGCTATTATGACCAAAACGGTCATTGATTAATTTGAAGTTATCCAGATCGATAAAGGCAATAATTGCTTTACGCTTCAGATGCCGCGCGAGAGAAAAAAGTGTCGTCAGATTATCAAAAATTGCCCTTCGATTCGGCAGTCCCGTCAAAGAGTCAGTATAGGATTGCGCAATCAACGCCGCATTAGCTTCACGCAATTGCTCAACCAGCGCCTCTTTTTGGATGTATTGTGTAATAAGCCCGGCGAATAACTGCAAAACTTGCTCCGCGCGTTCGCTCCACGGGCGTTTCTCGCTGCTGGCGGCGCAAAGCGTGCCGTAGAATGAGCCATCCGGTAAGTGAATCGGCGTGCTCAGAAATGTCGTGATCCCAAGATTGCGTGCCGCAATGCAGTCGCCCCAACGGTCAGGGACTTCATCGCTGAAAAAACAGTTCTCATCAATTGCGCGTTTGCACAATGAGTGATCCCAGGAAACGGTAAAATTCTCCGGGATGTGCATTTTCTGGCTATTACGGGCATACAAAATGTGTTGCAGGCGCGCGTCAATATCCACTTTTGTCAGATACGTCGACTCCATGTCGGTAACCATTTCTAGCATCTCCAGAAGTTGCCGGACCAGACTTTCCAGAGACTGTTCCGAGGCAAGTGACTGCGAGACGCGGGCAATGATCTGATCTGACACGAAAGAACTCCAGGTGGTGGTAGGCAAAATGCTGAATATTTAATCTTTGCAGGCATGATAAAACATCATCAACAAAGATGAAACCAGACGTAATATATTTTGAATGAATGTAAAAGAAATAGTGCTGCAAAACATAACGATACCGCGATACTCTAAAGAGTAGATAAACGAGTGAGATCACTATATGAAAATTATCCGTTTTGCTCTGCCTTGCCTGCTAGTCCTGGCGGGGTGTTCAACCGCCTCTCAACCCGATGCGCCTAAACCGCCACATGTTGGAATGGCTAATCCTGCATCGGTCTACTGCCAGCAAAAGGGAGGTGCGCTCATTCCGGTACAAACAGCGCAAGGGGTCAGCAACAATTGCAAACTACCGGGCGGTGAAACGATTGATGAATGGGCATTATGGCGGAGGGATCATCCGGCTGATAGAAAATAACAACCGGATGCCGGGCTGGAATCACAAACTGCGTAGCCAATCGGCCAGCACCAGTGCATGGTTTTGCGTGGTATTTTTTGCCGAATAGAGTAGGGTTAGTGTCTGCTGGCGGGCAATATCCGCCAGTCGTTTCCCTTCTTGCTCATGCTGCGCCAGTTCTGCAAGATATTGTTCGCGAAAGGTTTCAAAATCGATCACTTCGCTGTGAAAGGCTTTGCGTAGTTCTGTTGAAGGCGTGATGGTTTTGTCCCATTCATCAAGTGCTAAATCTGTTTTCTTGATACCACGCGGCCAGAGACGATCGACCAGTACGCGATAACCATCGCCTTGTTCAGCCGCATCATAGACGCGTTTACACTGAATATTCATCGTGTTTGTTCTCCCTTTCACGCAACATTGCCACGCCACTATAGCACTTTGTTTTTATGCTTATGGCGGCTACGGCAACAATTACTGCTTACCAATAATCAGCGAAACCAGGCCAGCAGCAATAAGCGGGCCGACGGGCACACCGCGAAAAAGCGCTACGCCTAAAACCGTACCCATCAGTAATCCGGCGACCAGTTGTGGTTGACTACCCATTAACGTGACGCCGCGTCCGCCAAGCCAGGAAACAATGACGCCTACGGCAATCGCGACTAATGATTTCCAGTTCAGAAACGAGTGAACAAGTGTTGACGGGGGCAGCGTCCCGCTGGCGATTGGGGCCATAACACCGATGGTGAGAATAATTATCCCGATGCTCAACCCTTGTTTTTCAATCCAGGGGAAAAAGGTGCTCAACGGTGTGACGCGGACAATGATCAACACCAGAATTGAAACGGCGACAGTGGTGTTGTGGCTGATGAAGCCCAGCGCAGCTAATCCGAGGAGGATTAACAAAGTGACATCAAACATCGTGGTTTCCTTGCCAAAAAATAATTACCCCCTGTACTTTACGCTTGCTGAGGGCAGGAATCAGACATTAATTACCCTTTTTGCATAAAAAATAGGGAGAATTGTCATCAAACTGCCATTTACGTACGCTAACAATAACGTGAAAACAGTTATCTCCAGGGGTAAAACCATGAACGATCAAATGTTCATTGAGACACTGATTATCACGTCATCGTTTTTTGCCATTGCAGTTGTGCTGGTACTGTCAGTTTTGCTACTTGAACGGACCAGCTAGTTATACAGTACGGCGAAAATGGACCAGCTCTGGTTGCGCAATACGTAAATAATCTGCGGTGTTAAGAATAACTGATTTATCCAGCATGCCCGCATTGAAGGCAATTTCATCGAATCGCTCGAAGAGTAGTGGGTCGGCGACCAGTTTGAGTTTGGGGTGAAAGCTGAAAGGTGGGATAGCGCCAAAAACGCAGCCCGTGAGTTCATCGACCTCTGCCGGGCTGGCAAGCGAGGCGCGTAACCCGCCAATGTGACTGGCGAGTTGGCTCAGATCGGCCTGTTGATCGGCAGGAAGTATCGCTAATACATGTTGATTAACGCCATTACCTTTGACTTTACACACCAGCGCCTTGGCGCCCTGGCCCAAAGCGGTGCCGCGAATTTCTGACACCGCTTCACATTTGCCCACTGCTTCGTGGGTGACGATGCGGAAGTTAGCGCCTTCTTGTGATAATAAAGCGATTAAGCGCTGATGCGTCACGCTTCCTTTAGCCACTTCAGTCATTTCACGCTCCTGGATTTATAACGAAACAACCACAGAAGATTATCATGAACTGCTGTTTTTGTTCTGTTTATTGACATACAGACGTTCATCGGAAGCTTTATAAGCATCATGGATCGTATCGGTTTCTTTCATCGCGTAAATACCGGAAGAGAAGCCGATCTCTTTCTGCGGCGCGATGTGTTGTAGGCGTTTTTCAATACGTTCAGGCAATTGCGCAGCAATTTGTGGCGTCGAATCGACCAGGATGATGCAAAATTCATCACCGCCGAGACGGATAGCATAATCACTTTTACGAATCGACTGTTTAATCGCCTGTGCTAATAAAGTAATCGCTAAATCACCTTCCTGATGACCCAGTGTGTCGTTAATTTGTTTTAACTTGTCCATGTCAATAGCAATGAACATGACTGCAGAACCTGCCTGAACCAGGCGTTGCAAGCGTTGCTGCAACTCAGGAGTCAATATTTTGCGGTTATACAATCCAGTCATTGCATCGCTAATATTTTCGCGAGTCACATTTTGGTACAAGCGGAAGTGCATGCGTACCATATTCAGTAATATCAATGCCGTCAGCAGCCAGAAGACAACGCTTTTCCATGAAGAAGTAATAAAGTAAAGAATATCAATGGATAATGTGACGCGAATTCCGCCAGGTAAGTCATGGACATAACTGACATACTGAAACAGATTGTCTTCACTCTGGTTGATAATAATGTCTCGGCCCGAATCTACATCGGTAAGCGTAACATTGAGAAAACGCCAGAGGAGAGGGCGGTCATGAGTGTAAAAGATATTCCGCAGATTGTTTTTATTGATATCCAGCAGCACAATCCCTTTAAGTTCACCCGCAAGATAAACCGGCGTCAGCAAGCTCATCACATTCTGTTTGGTACGCTGATCCTGGTAAATGCTCGATAACACGGTGCGACCAGTAAACACCTTTTCAATATCTTTACGGTTAATGCCAATGCTTCCTGATTGCAAAAACGACCAGTTATTCATGGCGAAGTATTCAACATTGACCGGCTCATAAAAATAGACATAGCGGTCATTGAGATCGAGATAATAGTGAAATTTCTCTTCGGCCATACCAAGACCGGAACCATAATCATCTTGATGGCGATTACCTTCCACCGCTTGATCAAATGCGGGTAATAGCGCCGCTGCTTCCACAATTGTGTCACAGTCATCGGATGCGCTCTGTAATGTCCCGCGCAAGCCAGAATAAGTATGGGCCGTCAGATTTAATCCATGAGTATTATTGGCCGATTCAAAAGCCTCGCAGATAGCACGTCGCTGTTCTGGCGACACCTCTGACTGCTCAGCAGCAAGTGCGCGCATGACATGTGCGGCAATACTCTGATTTTGATACTTATCATAGAGAAAGGAGGAATCCGCTTTCTGGACGATATAGCGCAAGTAGGCGCTCATCGCTCTGTCGCTGGCGACAAGTTCAAAAATAAGGAAGGAAGATGTCAGCACAATGACACTTGCGGCGATAAAATGCCGGAGCATTCTATGGTGCAATTTCATGATAAATGGCACTCCTTCGGTTAGTGAAATGAGAAAACCAGTTAAAGTTCGATTGCGGCCTGGCACAGGGGCGCTAATTATACTCATCTCTGTGCCGTTGGGGAGGAGAAATTTAGTGGTATTAGATATTAATTGTATGCAAAAGCCACGCAAAAAGCATGGCTGTGAATATTTTTGCACTCAAAGACGATGAATAATCACTTTGTTGCCTCCCTCGCTTTTCGCCTCACGTAAGGCTTTATCTGCTTCTGTCATGACAAGTGAAAGATTGTGCGTATCTCCGGTGGAAAAAACACTGCCAATGCTGATAGTCATTGGTTCAGGAACAGCATACCTGTTACTAAAGCCGGTCAGGAGTTCGACATTTTTACGCACACGTTCAGCAATAATTTTTGCCTGGGCAGCATTGAGTTCGGTAAATAGCAGGCCAAATACTTCCCCCTCAAGACGGGCTAAAATGTCATCGGGGCGGATACTTTGCTGGATAATATCGACAATTGAAACCAGCACTTTATCACCCACATGATGCCCCCATTGGTCATTGATGCGTTTGAACTGGTTAATATCTACCAGCATGATACAAAAATCCTTCACAACAGGTTGCGACAATAATGACTCTACGCTGTTGAAAAAGTAACGGCGATTATAAATATTGGTCAACACATCATGAACCGCCAGTTTGCTGGAGAGTTGCAGTTCCTGAAAAATGTTATAAATCAGAAAAGCAACAACAAACAGTTTGCTGGAAACTTCAATACCACGACTGATGTACCAGATGGTGTAGTTATATTCATCCAGAGTCAGCAGAAGTAAGTTACAGCAGAGCGATGCCAGACATAATAACGCTATTGACGGCCAAAGTTCGCTGGTTAATCGTGTGCGCATGATAATAAAGAACAGTAAACATGCCCACAGACAAACCAAAATTTTTGTGTAGTTAATTCCCCAGCTCGCAGAATGGCTATCCGGACAGTAATCTACGACGTATAAGGAATAGTCAGGATTATAACTGCTCAGGTTGTGTGCCAGTAAGGGAAACAACATGAAAGGTATCAGCGCCAACAACAGGATGCAGGTTTTTTTCTTGTTGTTCGTTAGAATACTGTTTCTGTCATAACAGAAGAGAGCTAACGCTGTTAAGCAAATGAAACTTAGCTGGCGAAACAGATATAATATGGAAACATCATTTGATTTAGCCTGAATAAGTGTGCTGTCACTGATAGGTTTATGAATAATGACAATGGTTTCAGTTAAATAGAAAATACCACTTAAAAAAGCAAGGCTTAAAATGAGTGTTGGAAAAATTTCACGGTTAGTGAAATATTTCATTAGCATGAATAGAAAAATGACGGCGTTAAGGAAAAACAAAGCCACAACAACCATCAGGTAATTCATCTGCGGGATGAGTTTTACATTGGTGTTTTCGTTATATAAGGTGGTGATACAAAATAAAATCAATGTCAGTAGCAAACTGAAAATAAAAAAGCTTTGTGCTTTTAGCTTTTGTGTACACATAGAAATCATAAAAAGGAGAGCAGTGTGAGTGCTGATTTTATTGATGGTCGAGATATGTGGTTTTGATCATGATCAATTTTCGTTATTGCTAAAAAATAATTAAAGAATAACCCCGGGAAAATACGTGTTAATCAAATCATTTTTCCGAATGATTGTTTTCTGGAACTAAATTGTGTAAAGGTTGCGCTGTTATATTTAAAGCAATTGTAAGCTAACGTATATAATAAATTAAATAATTTACAGTAAGCTAAAAATCAGCCAGGTAATAATGACCTGGCTGATGGTACTAGTCTTTAGCAGTTGCGTTTTGCTTATGAAACAGTTCACGGAATACTGGATAAATATCATCCTGATCGCGGATATGCTGCATCGCAAAGTTTTCGAAAGTAGATTGCAGATGCTCATATTCTCGCCACAATGTCTGATGAGCACGACGAGTAATTTCGATATAGCTGTAATAACGAACAACTGGCAGTAATTTCTTCGCCAGAATCTCATGGCACAGCGGAGAATCATCAGCCCAGTTGTCGCCGTCCGATGCTTGTGCAGCATAGATATTCCACTGCGCCGGGTTATAACGCTCTTTTACCACATCATCCATCAGTTTCAGCGCGCTGGAAACAATGGTGCCGCCCGTTTCCTGTGAGTAGAAAAACTCATGTTCATCAACTTCTTTCGCCTGGGTATGATGGCGAATGTAAACGACTTCTACGTTCTTGTATGTTCTGCTCAGGAACAGATACAGAAGAATGTAAAAACGTTTGGCCATATCTTTGGTGGATTGATCCATCGAGCCAGAAACGTCCATCAGGCAGAACATTACTGCCTGGCTGGAGGGATCGGGCCGTTTCTCATAATTTTTGTAGCGTAAATCGAAAGTGTCGATGAAAGGAACACGTTCAATTTTAGCTCGCAGTTCGGCAATTTCTTTGCGTAAGCGTTCCTCTTCCAGCAGTTGCGCAGGTTCAGTATTGCTGATTATCGCTAAATCTTCTTCCAGCGCGTGCAGTTCCCGCCGCTTGCCCGCGGTCATCGCGGTACGTCGCGCCAGCGAATTTTGCAATGAGCGTACCACGCTAATATTGGCCGGAACGCCGTTAGCGGTATAACCCGCGCGATGCGTTTTAAATTCGGTCAACTGGCGTTGCTGGTTTTGTTTCAGATTTGGTAAAGCCAAATCTTCAAACAGCAGATCGAGATACTCATCTTTCGAAATCTGAAAGACGAATTCATCCTGACCTTCACCATCCTGGCTGGCCTGGCCCTGACCGCTACCAGAACCACCGCCGCCGCCTTGAGGCCGCTCAATACGGTCGTTCTGTACGAAATGGTCGTTGCCCGGATGAACGCGATGGCGCAAGCCGCCACGCCCCTGATGAAACATTGGTTCGCTGATATCTTCCGTTGGAATGGAAACAGACTCGCCGCTGTCGACATCGGTCACCGAACGCTTATTAATGGCCTCGGAGATCGACTGTTTAATTTGCGCTTTATAACGGCGTAAAAAACGCTGGCGATTCACCATGCTTTTATTTTTGCCGTTCAGACGCCGGTCAATAAACCAGGTCATATGCCCCCCGTACTGCATTTGCCAACTGTATGCTACGCCTGTGTTGCCGCCTGTCTGGCCCACGGTTCGCTGTCGTTGTAGGCCCGGCGCATGCGCACCGGGCCGTTGTTGTTAAGACGATTTACGTACGCGCAAATACCATTCGCACAGTAAACGTACCTGTTTACGGGTGTAGCCTTTTTCCATCATACGGTCGACAAAATCGTCGTGTTTCTTCTGCTCGTCGGTTGAGGTTTTGGCGTTAAACGAAATGACCGGCAACAACTCTTCGGTATTGGAGAACATTTTCTTCTCAATGACCGTGCGCAGTTTTTCGTAACTGGTCCAGTTCGGATTGCGTCCGCTGTTATTCGCTCTGGCACGCAGTACAAAGTTGACGATCTCGTTACGGAAATCTTTCGGATTGCTAATCCCCGCCGGTTTTTCTATTTTCTCCAGCTCGGCGTTCAGCGACTCGCGATCAAACAATTGACCAGTATCCGGGTCGCGATACTCCTGATCCTGAATCCAGAAATCCGCATAAGTGACATAACGGTCGAAAATGTTCTGCCCATATTCAGAATAGGATTCAAGGTAGGCCGTCTGGATCTCTTTGCCGATAAACTCGGCATATTTCGGGATCAGATAACCTTTCAGGAACTCCAGATAGCGTTCGGCCTGCTCTTGCGGGAACTGCTCGCGTTCAATCTGCTGTTCAAGAACGTAGAACAGATGAACCGGGTTAGCCGCAACTTCCACGTGATCGAAGTTGAACACGCGGGAGAGGATCTTAAACGCGAAACGCGTAGACAGACCGTTCATCCCTTCATCGACGCCCGCGTAATCACGATATTCCTGATATGACTTGGCTTTCGGGTCGGTATCTTTCAGGCTTTCGCCATCATAAACGCGCATCTTCGAATAAATACTGGAGTTTTCTGGCTCTTTCAGGCGCGAAAGAATGGAAAAACGTGACAATGTTTCCAGCGTGCCTGGCGCGCATGGCGCGTGAGTCAATTCACTATGATTAAGTAATTTCTCGTAGATTTTGATCTCTTCGGAAATACGCAAGCAATACGGCACCTTCACGATATAGACACGGTCGAGGAAGGCTTCGTTGTTTTTATTATTACGGAAAGTCACCCATTCAGATTCGTTCGAGTGGGCGAGAATAATCCCGTTGAACGGCAGGGCGGAGATACCTTCCGTCCCGTTGTAGTTACCTTCCTGAGTGGCGGTTAACAGGGGATGCAGCACTTTAATCGGTGCTTTGAACATCTCAACAAATTCCATGATCCCCTGGTTGGCGCGGCACAGCGCCCCGGAATAGCCGTAGGCATCCGGATCGTTCTGGGCGTGGTGTTCGAGTTTACGAATATCCACTTTCCCCACCAGCGCGGAAATATCCTGGTTGTTCTCATCGCCCGGTTCCGTTTTGGCAATGGCAATCTGTTGCAGAATAGACGGCCACACTTTGACCACGCGGAATTTAGTGATGTCGCCACCAAATTCATGCAGACGTTTTGCCGCCCACGGCGACATAATGGTGCCAAGGTAGCGGCGTGGAATGCCGTACTCTTTTTCAAGGATCTGCGCATCTTCCTGTGGATTGAACAGGCAGAACGGATGATCGTTAACCGGGCTTCGCTCACCGTTGGCGCTCAATACGTAAATAGGCACGCGTTGCATTAATGATTTCAGTCGTTCAGCAAGTGACGACTTACCCCCACCCACAGGCCCCAGCAGATACAGGATTTGTTTCTTCTCTTCCAGCCCCTGAGCCGCGTGTTTCAGATAAGAGACAATCTGTTCAATCGCGTCTTCCATGCCGTAAAACTCTTCAAATGCCGGATAACGTGCGATGACCCGGTTAGAAAAGAGTCGAGAAAGTCTGGGCTCCTGGGCTGTATCGACCATGACAGGCTCACCAATAGCCATCAATAGCCGCTCTGCCGCGTTGGCATAAGCACTGCGATCTTGCCGACAAATGGTAAGAAACTCCTGCAGTGTGAACTCTTCGTCCTTGGCAGCTTCATATCGCTGGTGATAGTGATCGAATATATTCATGGTATGCCGTCCTTTCGTTTTTTAGCACAGGTTAAGAGCCGTTCATATGAATAGTAGAGGCTCCCGGAAGAGGTAAACTGAACGACGTCTCTTGCTAAAACACAGCAACTCTCATGCCATCCTGCCGACCATGAGAACAACGTGCCCGGTGATACACCTTCAAAATTAAGCGTAGATGGCAATTGAGAAACTTGCCTGCACGGCTTTCTGAATTTCAATGGCATATCAACAACTCATCCATAAAAATTGCATAACTAATGTAAAGAATAATGCCGCCAGAAACGCAGAATTCATTCAGCTGTAAGCACTGCGTCATCAGCGTCAGGAAAATTAAACAGTTACCTTTTGAAATGAAAACGTAAAAAGTTTGGGTTTCGTTGTATTGACGGGTAAACTTTGTCGCCCGCTAAACATTTGTTTAAGGAATAATTAATTGTGACCAAACTCAAACTTCTGGCACTTGGAGTGCTTATCGCAACGTCTGCAGGCGTAGCACACGCTGAAGGTAATTTTTCCCTGGGCGCAGGCGTAGGTGTCGTTGAACACCCTTATAAAGATTACGATACCGATGTTTACCCAGTACCAGTAATCAACTACGAAGGCGATAACTTCTGGTTCCGTGGCTTAGGTGGTGGTTACTACCTGTGGAATGATGCAACGGATAAACTCTCAATTACCGCTTACTGGTCGCCGCTCTACTTCAAAGCCAAAGACAGTGGCGATCACCAAATGCGTCACCTGGATGACCGTAAGAGCACCATGATGGCAGGTCTGTCTTACGCTCACTTTACCCAGTATGGTTACCTGCGTACCACCCTGGCTGGCGATACCCTGGATAACAGCAACGGCATTGTCTGGGATATGGCCTGGTTGTATCGTTACACCAATGGCGGCCTGACTGTGACCCCGGGTATCGGTGTGCAGTGGAACAGCGAAAACCAGAACGAATACTATTATGGCGTATCGCGTAAAGAGTCCGCTCGCAGCGGTCTGCGTGGCTATAACCCGAATGACAGCTGGAGCCCGTATCTGGAGCTGAGTGCCAGCTACAACTTCCTCGGCGACTGGAACGTTTATGGCTCCGCGCGCTATACCCGCCTGTCTGACGAAGTTACTGACAGCCCGATGGTGGATAAATCCTGGACTGGCCTGATTTCTACCGGGATCACCTACAAATTCTGATAATGCATCTTTCCAGGGCATTTTGTGCATAAAAACAGGGCGTAATGCCCTGTTTTGCATTACGGTGGTGCAAAACTGGGAGGAAGCGATGCAACAGAAAACGATTCAATTTAGTGGCGATGTCTCACTGCCAGCCATAGGGCAGGGAACATGGTATATGGGCGAAGAGGTCAGCCAGCGTAAAATCGAAGTTGATGCACTGCGTGCGGGCATTGATCTTGGTTTAACTCTCATTGATACCGCCGAAATGTATGCCGATGGCGGTGCCGAAAAGGTGGTTGGTGAAGCATTATCCGGCCTGCGTGATAAGGTTTTCCTCGTCTCCAAAGTCTATCCGTGGAATGCCGGCGGGCAAAAAGCCATTAACGCTTGCGAAGCCAGTTTACGTCGTCTCAATACCGATTATCTCGATCTCTACTTATTGCACTGGTCTGGCAGCTTCGCTTTTGAAGAGACTGTTGCGGCAATGGAAAAACTGATCGCCCAGGGCAAAATTCGTCGCTGGGGCGTTTCTAATCTTGATTATGCCGACATGCAGGAACTCTGGCAGGTGCCAGGGGGAAATCAGTGCGCTACCAATCAGGTGCTTTATCATCTCGGTTCGCGCGGTATTGAATATGATCTGCTACCCTGGTGTCAGCAACAACATATGCCAGTGATGGCATACAGTCCGTTGGCGCAGGCCGGGCGCTTACGTAATGGCTTGCTAAAAAACGCAGTGGTCAACGAAATAGCTCATGCTCACAATGCCACTGCCGCGCAAGTTTTGCTGGCGTGGGTGATCAGCCATCAGGGCGTGATGGCGATTCCGAAAGCGGCAACTGTCGCACATGTCCAACAAAATGCGGCAGTGTTGGAATTGACGCTTTCAGGAGAAGAACTGACGATGCTGGAAAAAGCGTACCCGGCACCAAAAGGAAAAACTGCACTGGATATGGTGTGATTTGCTGCAAGGCCGGATGCATGCATCCGGCACAGCGACTAACGCAAATTAACGTTTGGCAACGCGAATGGATTGCGCCAGATGTGAAGGTTTCTCTTTGGTGACTTTTTGAGTTTCTGAGGCGTAAGCTGTTTCTACACAAACAAAGGTCTTGTAGCCATCATCCGGCATATCGCCCATGCTGACTGAAAGCGCCGGTCCTGGGTTCCAGCCAACGACGTTCAGATGATGCTGGTGGCCTACGGTGACAATACGATTCAACGCCTCGTCATTAATCACACTGCAATCCTGCGCATTCAGATACACGCGATCGGTACGGTCAGGGAAGGTCTGAATACCGTCGGTCAGTACATCTTCTTTTGCGTCATTTACTTTATCAATGAAGCGATCGCCCAGTCCGCTGACGCTTACCTTAGCAATATCACCCACGTTAAAGTAGGTATGCAGGGCAGAGGTGGTTTCAAATTCGCCATGTGATTCAAGATCGATTTCACAGGTTTTACCCACGCGGAAATGCGCTAACAGCGTAAAGTCGTGCGGCCAGAATTTTTTCGTCTCTTCGCTTTGTGTCAATTCGAAAGTCAGCGCCACGCCATCGGCATCTTCACGATGTGATTTCAGCGTCCACGGCAGGTTACGGGCAAAACCGTGCGCAGGCAGACCTTGTTGTGCAGCCGGACCAAACCACGGCCAGCAAACCGGTACGCCACCGCGAATGGCGACACCATTTTTAAACGGGGTATTGTTGCTCAACCACAGAACTTCTTCCTCACCCGCAGGTTTCCACGAGAGAAGATGAGCGCCCTGTAATGCAAAAGAGGCTTTTACCTGGGGATGATCGACCACAATAAGGTCCAGTTCATCCAGTTTACGACGGGAGAGGACAGGGGTAATTTGTTCGATGACCGGAAGGGCAAAAATTTTCTTAATCATGACGCAGTCCTTTAACTTCATTTCATCAGGTAAAAAAAAGAGCGACCGAAGTCGCTCTTTATAGATCACAGTATCATCTCAACTTATTTGGAGATGTGAGCGATCAGGTCCAGAACTTTGTTGGAGTAACCGGTTTCGTTGTCGTACCAGGATACCAGTTTCACGAAGTTGTCGTTCAGAGCGATACCAGCTTTAGCATCGAACACGGAAGTGCAAACTTCGCCGTTGAAATCGGTAGATACTACGTCATCTTCGGTGTAGCCCAGAACGCCTTTCATTTCGCCTTCAGCAGCAGCTTTAACGGCAGCTTTGATCTGCTCGTAAGTTGCAGCTTTTTCCAGACGAACGGTCAGGTCAACTACGGATACGTTCGGGGTCGGAACGCGGAACGCCATACCAGTCAGTTTGCCATTCAGTTCTGGCAGTACTTTACCTACAGCTTTAGCAGCACCGGTAGAGGACGGGATGATGTTCTGGGAAGCGCCACGGCCGCCGCGCCAGTCTTTGTGAGACGGGCCGTCAACGGTTTTCTGAGTAGCGGTGGTAGCGTGAACGGTGGTCATCAGACCTTCGATGATGCCGAAGTTATCGTTGATAACTTTAGCCAGCGGAGCCAGGCAGTTGGTGGTGCAGGAAGCGTTGGAAACGATGTCCTGGCCAGCATATTTGTCGAAGTTAGCGCCTTTAACGAACATCGGAGTGTTGTCTTTAGACGGACCAGTCATAACCACTTTTTTCGCACCAGCGGTGATGTGTTTACGAGCAGTTTCGTCAGTCAGGAACAGACCAGTTGCTTCAGCGACAACGTCAACACCAACTTCGTCCCATTTCAGGTTAGCCGGATCACGTTCAGCGGTAACACGGATTTTTTTACCGTTAACGATCAGATGACCGTCTTTCACTTCAACGGTACCGTCGAAACGGCCGTGAGTGGAGTCATATTTCAGCATGTATGCCATGTAATCAGCGTCTAACAGGTCGTTGATTGCAACGATCTCGATGTCAGAACGTTTCTGAGCAGCACGGAAAACAATGCGACCGATACGGCCAAAACCGTTGATACCTACTTTGATAGTCATATATTCCACCAGCTATTTGTTAGTGAATAAAAGGTTGCCTGTAAAATTACAAAAACCTTACGCAGCGTCAAGCGGAATCGTGTCAATCATTGCGACAAATCAATCCTCTGCCTAAGCATTACGCGACTGACTTGCCTCACTCTTCCTTTGTGCCTGAAACCACATGAGGGCGGCGCCGGGAATTTTAAAGGGCAATTATGATAAAAATGTGATTTTCATCACGATTCAGGCGCTGCCATTTCGCTGAGATCAAGTTTAGGACAAATTTTTGCCAGTTGGTGTTAATGTTTTGTTAGAATTGGTCGCGTAATGTGAGCGTGATTAAAGTGAGATGTGAGCAAATGGCTAACAAACCTTCGGCAGACGAACTGAAAAACAAATTGTCCGAGATGCAGTTTTACGTGACACAGAATCACGGGACGGAGCCGCCATTTACTGGCCGTTTACTGCACAATAAGCGTGACGGCGTTTACCACTGTTTGATCTGCGATGCCCCTCTGTTTCACTCCCAGTCTAAATATGATTCAGGTTGTGGCTGGCCGAGCTTCTACGAACCGGTGAGTGAAGATTCAATTCGTTATATCAAAGACTTGTCACATGGAATGCAACGCATCGAGATTCGTTGCGGTAACTGTGATGCCCATCTTGGACATGTCTTTCCTGATGGGCCGCAGCCCACAGGCGAACGTTATTGTGTTAACTCAGCCTCTTTACGTTTCACTGATGGTGAAAATGGCGAAGAAATCAACGGTTGAAAAAACGATTCAGCAACTTATTCCACAGGAGCGGAAAAATCATGAATCTTGATGAAATGATCAACAGCATGACGCCTGAGGTTTACCAGCGTTTATCGACCGCTGTTGAACTGGGAAAATGGCCAGATGGCGTTGCGCTGACCGAACAACAAAAAGAGAACTGCCTGCAACTGGTCATGCTGTGGCAAGCCCAAAACAATACCGACGCGCAGCATATGACCATCGACACCAACGGTCAGATGGTGATGAAGAGCAAGCAGCAACTGAAAGAAGATTTTGGTATTACGGCGAAGCCGATTGCTATGTTTAAGTGATGGAGTTATCCCCTTTACAGGTAATTAATAAAGGGGATTGCCTGAAATTAATTGTCCAATCCCTCGTCGATTTCGTTTGTAGCTTTAAACCTTTCCGGAGCTTCACGTCTGTATTAACCCCCTGAATTTTTCATCCCTGAATCCTTTCTTTCGTTAAGTAGGGATCACTGCTGAATTTCCCTCTTTTGCGTACCGCCTTCCATCAATCTGTAACCCATTCTCAGGTTTTCTGCGTATTTGTGATCTAAGTTGTAAATCGCAGATCACTATCTGTGTTTTAAAGATTTAATGTTGACCTCAAAAATCATGTGGGTAAGTATGATGGTCATCTAAGCAAAACAAAACACAGAGGATGACGCAATGAAAGCACTGGCTCGGTTTGGCAAGACCTTTGGCGGCTACAAGATGATTGATGTCCCACGGCCCGTTTGTGGCCCGGAAGATGTTGTGATTGAAATTAAAGCCGCAGCTATCTGTGGTGCAGACATGAAACACTACAACGTTGATAGCGGTTCAGATGAGTTTAACTCGATTCGTGGCCATGAATTTGCAGGCCGAATTGCGCAGGTTGGCGAAAAAGTCAAAGACTGGAAAGTGGGGCAGCGCGTCGTCTCTGATAACAGTGGTCATGTTTGCGGCGTTTGTCCTGCCTGTGAACAAGGTGATTTTCTGTGTTGTACAGAAAAAGTGAATCTTGGTCTGGATAACAATACCTGGGGCGGTGGCTTTTCCAAATATTGTCTGGTTCCTGGCGAAATCCTCAAAATTCATCGCCATGCGCTGTGGGAAATCCCTGATGGTGTTGATTATGAGGACGCAGCCGTACTTGACCCTATCTGTAATGCCTACAAATCCATCGCGCAGCAATCGAAATTCCTTCCTGGTCAGGATGTGGTTGTCATTGGCACTGGCCCGCTCGGGCTGTTCTCTGTACAAATGGCGCGGATTATGGGGGCGGTAAATATCGTCGTCGTTGGTCTGCAAGAAGATGTAGCGGTCCGCTTCCCGGTTGCAAAAGAACTGGGGGCGACGGCAGTAGTAAATGGTTCTACCGAAGATGTGGTGGCGCGCTGCCAGCAAATTTGTGGCAAAGACAATCTCGGACTGGTGATTGAATGCTCCGGTGCCAATATCGCACTGAAACAAGCCATCGAAATGCTGCGCCCGAATGGGGAAGTGGTACGCGTTGGAATGGGCTTCAAACCTCTTGATTTCTCGATTAATGACATTACCGCATGGAACAAAAGCATCATTGGGCATATGGCCTATGACTCCACCTCCTGGCGTAACGCTATCCGGCTATTAGCCAGCGGCGCTATCAACGTCAAACCGATGATCACGCATCGTATCGGCCTTTCGCAATGGCGCGAAGGGTTTGATGCGATGGTCGATAAAACCGCAATCAAAGTGATTATGACTTACGACTTTGATGAATAACTACTCTCCTGAAGGAACGTTATCGCATGGAACAGATAACAAAACCGCATTGCGGCGCCCGGCTGGATCGTTTACCGGATTGTCGCTGGCATTCATCAATGTTTGCCGTCGTCGCTTTTGGCTTGCTTGTCTGCTGGAGTAATGCCGTAGGAGGCTTGATTCTCGCGCAGTTAAAAGCGTTGGGCTGGACAGATAACTCCACCACCGCCACCTTCTCGGCAATTACGACCGCCGGAATGTTTCTCGGTGCGCTGGTGGGCGGCATTATCGGAGACAAAACCGGACGCAGAAACGCGTTCATCCTCTATGAGGCCATTCATATTGTCTCTATGGTTATTGGCGCTTTCTCGCCAAATATGGATTTCTTGATTGCCTGCCGCTTTGTGATGGGGGTCGGGCTGGGGGCATTACTGGTTACTCTGTTTGCCGGCTTCACCGAATATATGCCCGGTAGAAATCGTGGAACGTGGTCCAGTCGGGTTTCATTTATTGGCAACTGGTCATATCCGCTCTGTTCATTGATTGCGATGGGACTTACACCGCTAATTAGTGCCGAGTGGAACTGGCGGGTACAACTGCTCATTCCCGCAATATTGTCGCTTATCGCTACCGCGCTGGCCTGGCGTTACTTTCCTGAATCACCGCGCTGGCTGGAATCGCGCGGACGGTATCAGGAAGCAGAGCAAGTCATGCGGAACATTGAAGAAGGGGTCATTCGCCAGACGGGTAAACCCTTACCGCCAGTGGTTATTGCTGATGACGGTAAAGCACCACAAGCGGTGCCTTATTCTGCCTTACTGACGGGAGTATTACTGAGACGCGTTATTTTAGGCTCTTGTGTACTTATTGCCATGAACGTTGTGCAGTACACGTTAATTAACTGGTTGCCAACGATATTCATGACCCAGGGAATTAATTTAAAAGACTCCATTGTCTTAAATACTATGAGTATGTTTGGCGCGCCGTTTGGCATTTTTATTGCCATGCTGGTGATGGATAAAATTCCGCGCAAAACAATGGGTGTTGGGCTGTTAATTCTGATTGCGGTGCTCGGATATATCTATTCACTGCAAACCAGTATGTTGCTCATAACGTTGATTGGTTTCTTCCTGATTACTTTCGTCTATATGTACGTTTGCTATGCCTCGGCAGTGTATGTACCTGAAATCTGGCCGACAGAAGCCAAATTGCGTGGCTCGGGCCTGGCGAATGCAGTAGGGCGGATCAGTGGTATTGCCGCACCTTATGCCGTCGCAGTGTTACTAAGCAGCTATGGTGTTACTGGGGTATTTATCCTGCTTGGCGCTGTTTCAATTATTGTTGCAATTGCTATCGCCACCATTGGAATTGAAACCAAAGGTGTCTCGGTTGAAAGTCTAAGTATTGAAGCTGTGACTAATAAATAATTTTTAGGGGGAGAAATGAAAAATTCAAAAGCAATATTACAAGTACCTGGCACCATGAAAATTATTGCTGCAGATATACCCGTACCCAAAGAAGATGAAGTGCTGATTAAAGTGGAATATGTCGGTATTTGCGGTTCAGATGTACATGGTTTTGAATCAGGGCCGTTTATTCCACCTAAAGACCCAAATCAGGAAATTGGCCTGGGCCATGAATGTGCGGGGACGATTGTGGCTGTGGGAAGCCGCGTGCGTAAATTTAAACCAGGGGATCGGGTAAATATCGAACCTGGCGTTCCTTGTGGCCACTGCCGTTACTGCCTGGAAGGCAAATACAACATTTGCCCGGATGTCGATTTTATGGCGACGCAACCGAACTACCGTGGTGCATTAACGCACTATCTGTGTCATCCGGCGAGCTTTACTTACAAACTGCCCGACAACATGGACACGATGGAAGGGGCGCTGGTGGAGCCTGCGGCGGTCGGGATGCACGCCGCCATGCTGGCAGATGTTAAACCTGGCAAAAAGATTGTCATTCTGGGCGCGGGATGTATTGGTTTAATGACTTTGCAAGCCTGCAAGTGCCTCGGGGCAACGGAAATTGCCGTGGTCGATGTGCTGGAAAAACGTCTGGCAATGGCGGAACAGCTTGGTGCGGCAATGGTCATCAATGGTGCTAAACAAGACACTATTGCGTGCTGTCAGCAATTTACCGAAGACATGGGTGCAGATATTGTTTTTGAAACAGCGGGTTCTGCGGTAACGGTAAAACAAGCTCCCTATCTGGTGATGCGCGGTGGAAAAATTATGATTGTCGGCACAGTACCCGGCGATTCGGCCATCAACTTTCTCAAAATCAATCGGGAAGTCACCATCCAGACGGTTTTCCGCTATGCCAACCGTTATCCGGTCACGATTGAAGCTATTTCATCAGGGCGATTCGATGTGAAATCGATGGTAACGCATATTTACGATTACCAGGATGTACAACAGGCATTTGAAGAGTCGGTTAACAACAAACGCGACATTATTAAAGGCGTTATTAAACTTAGCGATTAATTACTACGGGAGAACGGAATATGCTAGCAGATATCAGATTTTGGGAAAACGATGCCACCAATAAACATTATGCAATTGCCCATTTTAACGTATGGAATGCTGAAATGTTAATGGGTGTTATCGACGCAGCAGAAGAAGCAAAATCACCGGTTATTATTTCTTTTGGTACGGGATTTGTCGGAAATACCTCATTCGAAGATTTCTCGCATATGATGGTATCGATGGCACAAAAAGCAACGGTACCGGTAATTACCCACTGGGATCATGGGCGGAGTATGGAAATTATCCATAACGCCTGGACTCATGGAATGAACTCCTTAATGCGCGATGCATCCGCGTTTGATTTCGAAGAAAATATTCGTTTAACCAAAGAGGCTGTTGATTTCTTCCATCCGCTGGGTATTCCGGTAGAGGCGGAATTAGGGCATGTCGGTAATGAAACCGTTTATGAGGAAGCGCTGGCGGGCTATCACTATACCGATCCTGACCAGGCCGCAGAATTTGTTGAACGCACGGGCTGTGACTCATTGGCTGTCGCCATTGGCAACCAGCATGGGGTTTATACGTCAGAGCCGCAATTGAACTTTGAGGTCGTCAAACGCGTGCGCGATGCCGTTTCTGTTCCGCTGGTTTTACATGGCGCATCGGGGATCAGTGATGCTGACATTAAAACTGCTATTTCGTTGGGTATCGCGAAAATCAACATTCATACGGAACTGTGTCAGGCCGCAATGGTGGCAGTGAAAGAAAACCAGGACCAGCCTTTCCTGCATTTAGAGCGTGAAGTGCGTAAAGCCGTAAAAGAACGGGCATTGGAAAAAATTAAACTGTTTGGTTCTGATGGCAAAGCGGAATGATGATATGGATAATCTCGATGTTATTTGTATAGGTGCCGCTATTGTTGATATTCCATTACAACCGGTCAGTAAAAATATCTTTGATGTAGATTCTTATCCTCTTGAAAGAATCGCAATGACCACCGGGGGCGATGCAATAAATGAAGCAACAATTATTTCTCGTTTGGGTCATCGTACGACATTAATGAGCCGCATTGGTAAAGATGCCGCAGGGCAATTTATTCTCGACCATTGTCGCAAAGAGAATATTGATATTCAAAGCCTGAAACAGGATGTCAGCATAGATACCTCTATTAACGTTGGACTGGTGACGGAGGATGGCGAGCGGACGTTTGTCACGAACCGTAACGGCAGTCTGTGGAAATTGAATATTGACGATGTTGATTTTGTGCGGTTTCCTCAGGCGAAATTATTATCACTGGCCAGTATTTTCAACAGTCCTCTATTGGATGGTAAAGCGCTAACAGAAATTTTTACGCAAGCGAAAGCCCGGCAGATGATCATTTGTGCCGATATGATCAAACCGCGGTTGAATGAAACGCTGGATGATATTTGCGAAGCATTGAGTTATGTCGATTATCTGTTTCCAAATTTTGCCGAGGCAAAATTACTCACAGGGAAAGATACGTTGGATGAAATTGCTGACTGCTTTCTTGAGTGCGGTGTAAAAACGGTAGTAATTAAGACGGGTAAAAACGGCTGTTATATCAAGCGTGGTGAAATGACGATGACGGTACCAGCAGTAGCGGGAATTACGGCCATCGACACCATTGGCGCGGGCGATAACTTTGCTTCAGGTTTTATTGCGGCACTGCTGGAAGGTAAAGAACTGCGTGAATGCGCGCGCTTCGCCAATGCAACGGCAGCTATATCGGTACTGAGTGTTGGTGCCACCACCGGTGTGAAAAACAGAAAGCTGGTCGAACAATTGCTGGAAGAATATGAAGGGTAATGAAGGCAAATGAAAATGATACCTTTAGGCACAACGGATATAACGCTTTCTCGGATGGGGTTGGGGACATGGGCCATTGGCGGTGGCCCTGCATGGAATGGCGATCTCGATCGGCAAATTTGTATTGATACAATTATTGAAGCTCATCGTTGCGGTATTAACCTGATTGATACTGCGCCAGGATATAACTTTGGGAATAGTGAAGTTATTGTCGGGCAGGCGTTAAAACAATTGCCTCGCGAACAAATTGTCGTCGAAACGAAATGCGGTATTGTCTGGGAACGAGAAGGCAGTTTATTCAACAAAGTCGGCGATCGTCAGTTGTACAAAAACCTCTCTCCTGAATCTATCCGCGAAGAAGTCGATGCCAGCTTGCAACGTCTCGGCATTGACTACATCGATATTTACATGACGCACTGGCAGTCGGTGCCGCCTTGTTTTACGCCGATTGCAGAAACCGTAGCAGTACTTAATGAACTGAAGGCTGAGGGGAAGATTCGTTCGATAGGCGCTGCTAATGTCGAAGCTGACCATATACGCGAATATCTGCGATATGGTGAGCTGGATATTATTCAGGCGAAATATAGCATCCTCGATCGGGCAATGGAAAACGAACTGCTGCCGCTATGTCAGGATAACGGCATTGTGGTTCAGGTCTATTCCCCGCTAGAGCAGGGACTGCTGACAGGTACCATCACTCGCGATTATATTCCGGGCGGAGCACGGGCAAATAAAGTTTGGTTCCAGCGTGAAAATATGCTCAAAGTGATTGATATGCTTGAACAGTGGCGGCCACTTTGTGCGCGTTATCAGTGCACAATTCCTACTCTGGCGCTGGCGTGGATATTAAAACAGAGTGATTTAATCTCCATTCTTAGTGGAGCAACCGCGCCGGAACAGGTACGCGAAAACGTGGCGGCACTGAATATCAACTTATCGGATGCTGATGCAATATTGATGAGGGGAATGGCAGAGGCCCTGGGGCGTTAACTACTCCACACGAACCACCTCTGTTTCTTTGAAAACTGTGATGAAAATCTGTGATTCAAACAGGTTATTTTGAAAGTAAACATCGCTTATGCGATAATCGCGCTAATGTGATGTAAAAGAGACAGGGGTGTAATCGTGGCGGCAAAAGACAGGATTCAGGCAATTAAACAGATGGTTGCCAACGATAAAAAAGTAACGGTTTCGAATTTGAGCTCGATTTTTCAGGTAACCGAAGAAACCATTCGCCGCGATCTTGAGAAGCTGGAAGATGAAGGCTTTTTGACCAGAACTTATGGTGGCGCTGTTTTAAATACAGCGATGCTGACGGAAAATATTCATTTTTATAAGCGCGCTTCGTCGTTTTATGAAGAGAAGCAGCTTATTGCTCGCAAGGCATTACCCTTTATCGACAATAAAACGACGATGGCAGCCGATTCCAGTAGTACCGTTATGGAATTGCTCAAATTGTTACAGGACCGTAGTGACCTGACGTTGCTGACCAACTCGGCGGAAGCCATTCATGTTCTGGCTCAGTCAGAAATTAAAGTTGTTTCAACCGGTGGGGAACTGAACAAAAACACACTTTCTCTGCAAGGACGAATTACTAAAGAGATCATCAGTCGTTATCACGTCGATATTATGGTGATGAGTTGTAAAGGTCTTGATATTAACAGTGGCGCGCTGGACTCGAACGAAGCTGAAGCTGAAATCAAAAAGACAATGATCCGCCAGGCGGCAGAAGTCGCGTTATTAGTCGATCACTCCAAGTTTGATCGCAAGGCTTTTGTCCAGTTAGCTGACTTTAGTCATATTAATTACATAATAACTGATAAATCACCGGGTGCAGAATGGGAAGAATTTTGCAAAGACAATAATATCCGGCTGGTGTGGTAGCTTAAACACACGTTGTCAATGTTATTTGTTCCAGCGCCTGTGAAATAAAATGATGATAAAAATGCGGCAAGTAAATTTGCCGCAATTGCTACCTTTTTTAGCAAAATTCGAGGCACCAAATGGAACAATATGATCAAATTGGCGCAAGACTGGACCGCTTGCCTTTGGCACGGTTTCATTATCGTATATTTGGCATTATAAGTTTTAGTCTGTTATTAACGGGGTTTTTGAGTTACTCCGGTAATGTCGTCTTAGCAAAGCTGGTAAGCAATGGATGGTCAAATAATTTCCTCAATGCTGCTTTTACGTCGGCATTGATGTTTGGTTATTTCCTCGGTTCGCTTGCCGGTGGATTCATTGGTGATTACTGTGGACGGCGCCGGGCATTCCGCGTAAACCTTCTGATTGTCGGTATTGCGGCGACAGGCGCTTCTTTCGTCCCTGATATGTACTGGCTCATCTTCTTTCGCTTCCTTATGGGGACAGGAATGGGGGCGCTGATTATGGTTGGCTATGCTTCATTTACTGAGTTTATTCCCGCTCTGGTTCGTGGAAAATGGTCCGCGCGACTCTCATTTGTCGGCAACTGGTCGCCCATGTTGTCAGCGGCGATTGGCGTTGTCGTTATCGCTTTCTTCAGTTGGCGCATAATGTTTCTACTGGGCGGCGTTGGGATAATATTAGCATGGTTACTTTCTGGTAAATATTTTATTGAGTCGCCTCGTTGGCTGGCGGGTATTGGACAATTACCGGGAGCAGAAAGACAACTTCGTGAAGTAGAGCAGCAAATCGAAAAAGAGAAGGGTATTCATCTACCACCACTTGCTTTGAGGCAAAGCGAAAGTCGGAGTCATGAAATCAGTGGTACTTTTTGGTTGCTATTTAAAGGCGAGATGTTGCGGCGCACGTTAGTCGCGATTACGGTTTTGATTGCAATGAATATTTCGCTTTATACTATCACCGTATGGATACCGACCATATTTGTTAACTCTGGTATTGATGTTGATAAATCGATATTAATGACCGCTGTTATTATGATTGGTGCTCCGGTTGGAATATTTATAGCTGCATTAGTTATTGATCACTTTCCTCGCCGATTATTTGGCTCGTCTTTGCTTATAATTATTGCTGTGTTGGGATATATATATTCAATACAAACTACAGAATGGGCTATTTTAGGCTATGGCCTGGTGATGATCTTCTTTCTTTATATGTATGTTTGTTTCGCGTCGGCGGTGTATATCCCGGAACTTTGGCCAACCCATTTACGCCTGCGCGGCTCGGGATTTGTTAATGCAGTAGGACGAATCGTCGCGGTCTTCACTCCGTATGGCGTCGCGGCGTTATTAACGCATTATGGTTCGATAACGGTCTTTATGGTGCTTGGTGTCATGTTGGTGTTATGTGCGCTGGTCCTCTCCATTTTTGGCATCGAAACGCGAAAGGTGTCGCTGGAACGAATTTCTGGTGTGAATTGAATTTTCGCTGATTGTGTCAATTGCCAGACGCAGCTGGCGTGTTTATCTGGCCTACGATGTAATTAAGGAATTGTAGGCCAGAGATGGATCTGACTAATTTTATCCCTGCGTCTCTTCCCAGTCTGCCAGCGTGTACAATGTTGCTCCGGCAACTGACATCTCCATAAACGCGTGCGCACTGTCCTGCGGCTGGATATTCACGCCACGACAGCCATCGGTAATCACGTTCACCTTATAACCTAACTGTAATGCGTCCAGGACGGTAAACTTCACGCAATAGTCCGTAGCCAGCCCCATAACGATCAATTCATTGATTTCATGGTCGCGTAACCAACCATCGAGCTCGGTTTTCTGCCGCCGCCCGTTATCAAAAAAGGCACTGTAACTGTCGACTAAAGAATTTTCGCCTTTGTGAAACACGGCATCAATCGACTTTTGCGCCAGCAGAGGGTGCAACGCCGCACCTTCGCTGTGTTGCACACAGTGATCGGGCCAGAAGGTTTGCGGTAGGCCATCGAGCTGACCCTGTGTATAAGGCTCTACACCTTGCTGGCTGGCGAAGCTGCCGTGATTGGCCGGATGCCAGTCCTGACTGGCGACGACCACTTCACCGCGCGCTTTGCACCAGCTTATCAGGGCATTAGCAACATCAACCGTGCTATCGCCTTCGGCAACAGCCAGCGCACCGCCAGCGCAGAAATCATTTTGTAAATCGACCAGTAACAGAGCGCGTTGGGGCATTACAGTCTCCTTAATCATCCGGCGTCAGTTCGCCGCGCAGGTTTTGGCTCATGGCCTTGCGAATGGTTTCGGTATCCAGTCCCTGGCTGAGCAGGTAGTGCAGTTTGGTTAGCGTGGCTTCTACGGTCATATCCGCACCGCCAATAACACCGGCATGGGCGAGGGCGTTACCGGTGGCATAACCGCCCATATTGACTTTACCGGACATGCATTGTGTCAGGTTAACCACCACAATTCCGCGATCGCTGGCTTCTTGTAATTCTTGCAGGAATGCTTTGTTTTGCGGCGCATTACCCACGCCATAAGAGTGCAGAATCAACGCCTTAACCGGTTGACGCAGGAAGTTACGTACGACGTCAGCAGAAATCCCCGGATAAATCGTCACTACGCCGATCGGCTGTGGTGTAATCGGATGAACGATCAGCTCACCAGTGCCGTGTGGGGCGGGCGGTGTATTTAAACGGCGAATATGAATACCCGCTTCCAGTAACGGTGGAAGGTTTGGTGACGCGAAGGCATCAAAACCATCGGCATGGGCTTTGGTGGTGCGGTTGCCGCGATACAGGCGATTATTAAAAAAGAGTGTGACTTCGTTGATGGGATAGTTCGCCGCAACGTACAACGCATTCAGCAAATTGATTTGACCGTCAGAGCGTAACTCGGCTAATGGGATTTGTGACCCTGTCACAATAACCGGTTTTCCGAGGTTCTCCAGCATGAACGACAGCGCAGAGGCGGTATACGCCATCGTGTCGGTGCCGTGCAGAATGACAAAACCATCGTACTCGTCATAGTGCGCTTTAATATCTTCAGCAATATGCTGCCAGTCCTCTGGCGTCATGTCAGAAGAATCCATCAGCGGCGTGTATTCATGAATGGTGAAATCCGGCATCTCCGGGCGATGGAACTCTGGCATCAGCGCCAGTTGGCGTTGTAGATGGCCCGACACCGGAATATATCCCTGCTCGGAACGCTGCATCCCGATGGTCCCGCCCGTGTAGGCAACGTAAATTGATTTCTTTTGCATGATATTGATATGAATGATACCGAAAGAGCAAAAGTATATACGTGAGGGGCGGCAAGCGCACCTGGATACTCTGTGGATATGAGAACAGCCCGGCGGAACAGAGGGATTAGCGTTCCGCCGGAGAAAAATGGTTAATCCTGCAACGCATAGGTTACGGTCGTGACTACACGCACCGTTTTGTTAATCGCCGAGGGATCATCTTCGTCACTGCCACTGGCGAAGATCTGGAATACGCCTTGTGACGCATCGCTAATGGACCCCACCTGACTACCTGAATCTGTCGCAAACTGTAATGCTGCGTTGCGTGCGTCTTTCGTTGCGGCAGCAATCATCTCCGCGCGAACTGCGCCAATACCATTAAAGCGATAGGCGATTTTGCTATCAGCGATCGCGCCATCTGTGGCGATTTGCAGGTCGTTTAGTTTCGCGACGACTTTTTCGACAGCAGCAACGTTATGCGTTTTTATCGTAACAGACCCGTCAGCGTTATAGCGTGGCATCGTCGGATCATCTTTGAGGTAAAAGGCATCCGTTCGCTTACTTGTCCATTGACCCACGTTGATCTCTTTATCGTTAATCCCCTGAGCGTGGAATTCGGCAACAATCTTTTTCTGCGCATCTTCAAGTTTCGGGAACAGTTCGCCAGGAACATTACCCTTAAAGTTGATAGCAATTGTTAATTCAGCCGTATCTGCGCGAACTTCTTTTTCTGAAAGCCCCCGCACGTTCACATAACGGTTGTTGGTTTTTAGATGTTTAACACCATCGCCAACAAAATAACCACAGGCGCTGATCCCCAGTCCGAGGACAATCGCGGCAATTAAAGAGGGTGCCTTATTCACTGATGACTCCATATCAGATGCTAAATGAGCAAGGGAATGTAGTGGAGAGAGGGAGTGAAAGACAGTCCGGTTCAGGAGCGTGGCCGACAGCATATCGGCCACATATTTGCAGGAATTAACGCACGTTGGCGCAGGTCAGGCAAAACGCGTAACGATTTTGCGGATCGTTAAAGGCTGCCAGCTTGTCGCTTTCGCTTTTAACGGTTGAAGCGACCGAGGCCAGCGGCGCAGGCAGCATGGTCTGGAGCGTATCTGGCAGCATCGCCCGTACTGAACCTGACATGTTGTCCATCACCTTGTCGAAGAAGGTCGGTTCATCGACGTAATATTCCAGATGCCATTGTTTCAGTTTTGCCAGTTCAGCCGCTTTGGCAACTGCATCATCGAAATCACCGAGACTATCGACCAGCCCATTCGCTTTTGCATCCTGACCGGTCCAGACATGGCCCTGGGCGATTTTATCAATCTGCTCTGGCGTCGAATTACGCGAATCAGCAACCAGCGTGATAAAGCGTTTATAGCCGTTCTCAATGCTCAATTGCATCATCTGCTGCACTTCTGGCGGCAGTGATTTAGTGATGGAAACATCTGCCAATGGTGATGTAGACACGCCATCGGTATGTACACCAATCGAATCCAGGCTGTTTTCTACCGTGGTGATCACGCCGAAGATACCGATAGAACCGGTCAGGGTGCTCGGGTTAGCCACAATGTAATTGGCCGGCGTGGAGATCCAGTAACCACCGGATGCCGCCATACCGCCCATTGACACAACCACAGGCTTGCCAGCGGCTCTGGCGGCTGCCAGTTCAGAGCGAATCACTTCAGAAGCCGTTACGCTTCCGCCAGGGCTGTTTACGCGCAGAACGATCGCTTTCACTTTCGGATCAAGGCGAGCGTCACGGATTTGTGCCGCAGTCGTATCGCCGCCAACATTCCCCTGAGTTTCTTCGCCATCCATAATCGCGCCATTAGCGAAGACGACACCGATGCTATCGCCGGTATCAGCCGGAGTTTTCAGTGCGTAATCGTAATAACTGATGGCGCGATAATTTTTATCAGCCTTGCTCCAGCCAAACTCTTTGGTCAGGGCTTTTTCAATTTCGGCATTCGTTGCCAGCGCGTCGACCAGTTTGTTGTCCAGCGCGTACTTCGCAGTATCGCCACCCGTTTTGGTTAAGCCTGCAAGTAGCCCTTGCGCCCCAGGGAATACCTGCTGGGCAGGGATCTGGCGGTTAGCGGCAACGGTGTTGAGATAGTTTTGCCACAGTTCGCCAATCCAACGGCTATCGGCTTCGCGAGCCGCCGGGGACATATCATCACGAATAAACGGTTCAACGGCAGATTTATACGTACCCACGCGGAACACATGGGTGGAAACTTTCAGCTTATCCAGCAACGATTTGTAGTACAGACCGTTGGTGGCAAAACCGTGCAGATCAACCGCGCCTTGCGGGGACAGCCAAATTTTGTTGGCGAAACTTGCGAGATAATATTGCCCCTGGCTGTAGTTCTCGCCAATGGCATAAACCGGTTTACCGCTGTCACGAAACTCTTTCAGGGCTTTGCCGATGTACTGCATAGACGGTTGGTCGCCGCCCGCAAAATCTTTCAAATCCATCACGATACCGGTGATATTCCGGTCATCTTTAGCCTGGCGAATCGTGTTCACGATATCAAACAGCGAATTTTCCTGCAGACGATCGGAACTGGCGCCAAGCAGCTGGCGGCTTAACTTACTAAACCGCTGCGAACTGTCGGGCTTATCGACGATCACGCCTGAAATATCGAGCAGTAATGCGCCACGACCGGCGGTTTCTTTGGTATCGCTACTACTGACCTGCATCCAGATCCCCACGCCAACCAGCACGAGGAAAATAAAGAACAGGTTAAGTACCATTTCACGGACAAAATTGAGCAGACGCCACGTCCATTTAAAAAATCCGGCAATAAATCGCCAAAGGGTTCGCATGTATTCTCCCAGACTAAAGGTCACACCTGTTGCAGGTGCAATAGATGTGGTTATCGTAATGACCCAACCGGCACTTGTCAGCAGGAATCGCGGACTGTGCTGTAACAAAATCCACTCTCGTGTTAATTTTGTGAATAAACATCATGACAGGAGTTAATCAAATGGATGCACTCGAACTATTGATCAACCGCCGCAGCGCCTCACGTCTGGCTGAACCTGCTCCGACTGGCGAACAACTGCAAAATATCCTGCGTGCCGGAATGCGTGCACCGGACCATAAGTCCATGCAACCGTGGCATTTTTTTGTGATTGAAGGGGAAGGCCGCGAACGTTTCAGTACCGTGCTGCAACAGGGTGCAATTGCTGCGGGTAGTGATGATAAAGCTATCGACAAAGCCCGTAATGCCCCGTTCCGTGCGCCGCTCATCATCACCGTGGTGGCGAAATGTGAAGAAAATCATAAAGTCCCGCGTTGGGAGCAAGAGATGTCTGCGGGTTGCGCGGTTATGGCGATGCAAATGGCGGCGGTTGCCCAGGGCTTTGGTGGCATCTGGCGTAGTGGCGGGTTAACCGAAAGTCCGGTGGTGCGCGAGGCGTTCGGCTGTCGGGAGCAGGATAAAATTGTCGGCTTTCTCTATCTCGGCACGCCGCAATTGAAAGCGTCAACGTCGATTAACGTTCCGGATCCGACGCCGTTTGTGACTTATTTTTGATAATTTTCGCAAAACTGTCTGGATTATGAGCAAAGGCGCAGGAATTCAGACACTCTCACTTATCACTTCACGGAATGAAGGTTACCATACCCGGATTGCATTGACAGGAGATGTCCATGAGCGAGAACTCGATTCGTTTGACCCAATACAGCCACGGAGCAGGTTGCGGCTGTAAAATTTCCCCAAAAGTGTTGGAAACCATTCTGCACAGCGAGCAGGCGAAGTTTGTTGATCCGAATTTGCTCGTGGGTAACGAAACCCGCGACGATGCGGCAGTATACGATCTTGGTAATGGCACCAGTGTCATCAGCACCACCGATTTCTTTATGCCGATCGTTGATAATCCTTTCGATTTTGGCCGCATTGCGGCGACTAATGCTATCAGCGATATCTTCGCGATGGGCGGCAAACCGATTATGGCCATTGCGATCCTTGGCTGGCCGATTAACAAACTTTCCCCGGAAATTGCCCGCGAAGTGACCGAAGGTGGCCGCTATGCATGTCGTCAGGCGGGTATTGCGCTGGCAGGCGGTCACTCCATCGACGCGCCGGAACCCATTTTTGGTCTGGCGGTGACGGGGATCGTACCGACTGAACGAGTGAAGAAAAACAGCACCGCACAAGCCGGATGTAAACTGTTCCTGACGAAACCGCTGGGAATTGGCGTTCTTACCACGGCTGAGAAAAAATCACTGCTCAAACCAGAGCATCAGGGGCTGGCGACGGAAGTGATGTGCCGGATGAATATCGCAGGTGCGTCTTTTGCCAACATCGAAGGCGTAAAAGCGATGACCGACGTTACGGGCTTTGGTCTGCTGGGCCACTTGAGCGAAATGTGCCAGGGGGCAGGCGTGCAGGCTCGCGTCGATTATGAAGCGATCCCGAAACTGCCGGGCGTGGAAGAGTACATTAAACTGGGCGCTGTGCCGGGTGGCACCGAACGCAACTTTGCCAGCTACGGCCATTTGATGGGCGAAATGCCGCGTGAAGTACGCGATCTGTTGTGCGATCCGCAAACCTCTGGTGGTCTGCTGCTGGCGGTGATGCCGGAAGCTGAAAATGAAGTCAAAGCTACCGCAGCCGAGTTTGGCATTGAGCTGACGGCGATTGGCGAACTGGTGCCTGCGCGTGGCGGTCGTGTCATGGTTGAGATCCGTTAATTCAATGCGGTTGTTTATAGCCGAAAAACCGAGTCTGGCACGCGCTATTGCTGATGTCCTGCCCAAACCGCACCGTAAAGGCGATGGCTTTATCGAGTGCGGCAATGGTCAGGTGGTGACCTGGTGTATCGGTCACCTGCTTGAGCAGGCGCAGCCAGACGTCTACGACAGCCGCTATGCGCGCTGGAATCTGGCGGATTTGCCGATTGTCCCGGAAAAGTGGCAACTGCAACCACGCCCCTCTGTAACCAAACAACTTAACGTCATCAAACGCTTTCTGCATGAAGCCAGCGAAATTGTTCATGCCGGTGACCCGGATCGTGAAGGGCAATTGCTGGTGGATGAAGTGCTGGACTACCTGCAACTGGCACCGGAAAAGCGCCAGCAGGTGCAGCGTTGCTTGATCAACGACCTGAACCCGCAGGCGGTTGAGCGGGCGATCGATCGTCTTCGCTCCAATAGCGAGTTTGTGCCGCTGTGCGTTTCTGCGCTGGCGCGAGCGCGTGCCGACTGGCTGTACGGCATCAATATGACCCGTGCGTATACCATTCTCGGTCGCAATGCGGGTTATCAGGGCGTACTTTCCGTTGGACGCGTGCAGACGCCTGTGCTCGGGCTGGTAGTGCGCCGCGACGAAGAAATTGAAAACTTCGTGGCGAAAGATTTCTTTGAGGTCAAAGCGCATATCGTGACACCTGCCGATGAGCGGTTTACCGCTATCTGGCAACCGAGCGAAGCGTGTGAACCGTACCAGGATGAAGAAGGGCGCTTATTGCATCGCCCGCTGGCGGAGCATGTGGTTAACCGCATCAGTGGTCAACCGGCGATCGTCACCAGCTATAACGATAAACGGGAATCAGAATCCGCGCCGCTGCCGTTTTCGCTTTCGGCGTTGCAGATTGAAGCGGCAAAACGCTTTGGTCTGAGCGCGCAGAACGTGCTTGATATCTGCCAGAAGCTGTACGAAACACACAAGCTAATCACTTATCCGCGTTCCGATTGTCGTTATTTGCCAGAAGAACATTTTGCCGGACGCCACGCGGTGATGAATGCCATCAGCGTTCATGCGCCGGGACTATTGCCGCAGCCGGTGGTTGACCCGAATTTACGCAACCGCTGCTGGGATGACAAAAAGGTCGATGCTCACCACGCCATTATCCCGACCGCGCGTAGTTCTGCCATCAACCTGACGGAGAACGAATCGAAGGTCTATAACCTGATTGCTCGTCAATACCTGATGCAGTTCTGCCCGGATGCGGTGTTCCGCAAGTGTGTTATCGAACTGGACATTGCCAAAGGCAAATTTGTCGCTAAAGCCCGTTTTCTTGCCGAAGCAGGCTGGCGCACGCTGTTAGGCAGCAAAGAGCGCGATGAAGAAAACGACGGTACACCACTGCCTGTAGTGGCGAAAGGCGATGAGTTGCTGTGTGAAAAAGGTGAAGTGGTAGAGCGGCAAACGCAGCCTCCACGCCATTTTACCGATGCAACACTGCTTTCGGCGATGACCGGGATCGCGCGCTTTGTGCAGGACAAAGATCTGAAAAAGATCCTTCGTGCGACCGATGGTCTGGGAACAGAAGCAACGCGTGCCGGGATTATTGAACTGTTGTTCAAGCGTGGTTTCCTGACCAAAAAAGGGCGCTATATCCACTCCACCGACGCCGGAAAAGCGTTATTCCATTCGCTGCCAGAAATGGCTACGCGACCGGACATGACCGCACACTGGGAATCGGTGCTGACGCAAATCAGCGAAAAGCAGTGTCGCTACCAGGACTTTATGCAGCCGCTGGTGGGGACGCTTTACCAACTGATTGATCAGGCTCGCAGCACTCCGGTCAGGCAGTTCAGGGGAATTGTGGCACCAGGTGGGGAGTCAGTTAAAAAAGCACCCAATAAACGTGTGAAAAAAGCGGCAAAGCCTAAAAAAGATAATACGGATTCTGCTAATTAATTCGGTTTCCACTCTTAAACAAAGCCAGTGGTAGATATTCTGCCATTGGCTTTATTTATTATGATATAAATATCCACAGCTAAAATTATTAACGGAATGTCTTTATATTCACGTGATTAATGTTATTGGCTGCATCATTATAAATTATTTTAAAACGCAGGGGTTGTGAACATTATTCACAAAACGAATATATATAACTGCTCTATAAAAGAAACAGTTCATTTATTTGAAGAGGATAATTATGATTATCGGTATCGATCTCGGGACGACTAACAGTCTGGCAGCAGTCTGGCGAAATGGACAAAGTGAACTGATCCCCAATGCGTTAGGCAAGTTTTTAACGCCCAGCGTAGTTTGTGTTGATGAAGATGGTATAGTTTTGACTGGGGAGGCAGCTCGTGACCTGCAACTCATCAAACCACAAAACTGTGCAGCCAATTTTAAACGCATGATGGGCACATCAAAGACGTTTAAATTGGGCGGACGTGAATTTCGGGCAGAAGAACTCTCATCGCTGATATTACGTCAGCTAAAAGAAGATGCTGAAAGCTATTTAGGTGAAGAGATAACAGAAGCAGTAATTAGCGTACCTGCTTATTTTGGTGATGTACAACGCAAAGCAACAAAATTGGCAGCTTCAATGGCAGGCTTAAACGTCGAACGTTTAATTAACGAACCAACCGCCGCTGCACTGGCGTATGGTTTGCATAATAAAGATGATGAACATCAATTTCTGGTATTCGATTTAGGTGGCGGTACATTCGATGTCTCCATACTGGAGTTGTTTGACAATATTATCGAAGTACGTGCCAGTGCCGGGGATAACTTTTTAGGTGGTGAAGATATTGTCGATATCCTGATCGATGCATATTGCTCACGTATGGATCTTCCTGAAAATATTGAATGGCGTGAACCGACACTCCAGCGCCATTTACGCATCGAAGCGGAGCGTGTGAAACGCGTGCTTAGTATGCGCGACGAAGCTACTTTCAGTATGGAGATTGAAGGAAGGCGATATTACTGGCATCTGACCACAGAAAAATTTGAATTTTTATTACGGACCTTTTTCGAGCGAATCCGTATGCCACTGGAACGGGCAATTCGCGATGCCAAAATTAATATTAGCCAATTAGACCAGGTCGTTCTTGTTGGTGGCACTACACGTATGCCGCTGATTCGCAAACTTGTGACACGACTTTTTGGTCGTATACCGGCAATGCATTTAAACCCTGATGAAGTCATTGCTCAGGGCGCGGCTATTCAGGCCGCACTTAAAGTGCGCCACAGCGAATTACAAGATGTAGTAGTGACCGATGTTTGCCCTTATACGCTGGGCGTTGATACCTCTAAATCGCTGGGGCATACCCGCGAATCAGGTTATTTTGCACCAGTAATTGAACGTAACAGAAGTATTCCTTGTAGTCGCGTTCGTGCCTTTTACACGGCACATGATCAACAAACAGAGGTTAATTTTAAAATCTACCAGGGTGAAAGCAGGATGGTGGCTGATAATATTTTCCTTGCGGAGTTGTCAGTGAATGTTCCCCCAAAACCGGCCGGTGTTGTGCGTATTGATGTTCGTTTTACGTACGACATTAACGGTATTCTTGATGTTGATATCAGCGTGCCACTGACAGGGGCTAAAAATAGTCTGGTTATTGAACAGAATCCAGGGGCATTAACGGAAGAACAAATACAGCAGTCGTTGTCCAAATTAAGCCTGTTAAAAATTCACCCACGCGATGAACAGATAAACCAGGCCTTTATTGCCCGTCTTGATAACCTCTATCAACTTACGCTTGTGGAAACACGAGACTGGATAAGCAATTGCTCTCGTCAATTCAGTTATCTACTCGAGAAGCAGGATCCTGATCAACTTGCTGATTTTCGGGCTAAAGTTGAACCTACATTAGACTCTCTGGAATGGGAGCGTCTGCAATGAACTGCTGGGAAATATTAGGTTTACAACCTGGCGTGGATGAACGAGATATTAAGCGTCGTTATGCGCAACTGGTAAAAAATTGCCGCCCGGAAGATTCTCCCGAAGCCTGGCAACAATTGCACGATGCTTATGAACAGGCTTTACGTTATGACGACGAAGAGCTGTGGCAAGAAGATGAAGAAGAACAGTGGCAAGAAGAGGAAGAAGAGCAACCGATCAATATGTCCAGGGGGATTGTTCATCCTCGTCCTGTGATGACATTTCGCGCACCCAACACCTTTTCTGGTCATCCACTTCCAGACATCGCTGTTAAATCAGAAGGGGAACTCACCTGGCAAGCCGTTCTGGATATGCTCTTTGAGGAGAATGAAGCTATTCCCGAACACGCCCCCATGCAACTTGCTAAGGCGTTATCTTTCCTTGAGAAAAAAGATCTCAGCTCACGAATGTGCTTTGAAGAAGCGTTATTACTGCATCTTCATCGGGTATTCCGGCCACTATTAACTCTCGCTGCAGCACAAACGTTCAGATGGCATTTAGTTGCAGGCAGTAGGCAACCCGCTATCCAGACAGAAATTAACGAAAGTTGTCTTCTTTATTATCGCATCGAAAAACAAATTACCCCTTTCTTTGCCAGTAACTTGTCTCCACTGGAAGAAATGGAAAACGGGAAGGAAATGGCTACGATTTATCAATCATTAAAGGATAATGAAGAGAGCCTGAAATGGTTTGATATCGCAGTATTAAATAAAGTCGCTGAATTTGAACTATCAGACAACTATATGGCATTGTTAATAGAGCGTTTATCATATTCCTGGCGAAAAGAAAAAATGATTCGCAAGTGGAAATTAACAGAGCGCTTCAATAATTTAGCAATGCAACATCATAGTGGATATGAAAAGTTGTTAAATGCTATAAAATTAAAAGGTCTTTATTATTATCCATCTTCTGTATTCCAGTCTTGCTTACATGCTGCAGAGCAAGGCTATTCACTTGCCTGGTATTCTCTTGGCAAAATGTATTACGAAGGTGATGAAGTTGCACAGGATCTAAAATTAGCCTTTAACTGGTTTACCCGCGCCGCGCAGCATAATGTTATCGATGCTCAGTATGCGTTGGGCGTTATGTATAACGATGGAAAGGGGACGGACAAGAACATTAGTGAGGCAAGAAAATGGTTTTTACTTGCAGCCGAAAATGGCAAAACATCTGCGCAATATGAACTTGCCCGTATCTCTCGCTTTGCTGTTGAGCCATTACGAAATTACGAAGAAGCATTACGGTGGTATTTATCTGCCGCCACACAAGGGCATGAACTGGCCCAATATGAGTTGGGACAAATGTATATACAAGGGATTGGCGTGGCGCGCGATGAGGTACAGGCCCATCGTTGGTTTTTGCAATCGGCGGAACAGGACCATCCTGACGCACAATATCATACTGCAAGGTTGTATAGTGAAAGCGAAAAAATTCCTCAGGATCCGGAAAAAGCACTGTACTGGTTTACCCGATCTGCAAAAAATGGTTCCGGGGATGCCATGTATGAATTGGGGAAATACTATTTAACCAACAATGATGATCCTGAAAATAACGCTGAGGCTATTCAATGGCTTACTGGTGCAGCGCAGCGTGGGCGAATAGAGGCGATATTTTTGTTAGCCGAAATGTATCTCTACGGTACAAAAGATATCGCAAAAGATGAAAATCATGCGCTGCACTGGTATGAAAAAGCGGCGCGTTTAGGGTCGACCGAAGCGCAACACCAGACTGCGGCAATGTATGCTCAGGGGACAGGCGCTAAAATTGATAATAAACAAGCATGGATGTGGTTAACAATTGCCGGAAATAACAACCCCTGGATTGAAAAAGATGCGTTGCGATGCTTAATGTCTGAACAGGATATTCAGGATGCAGAACAAACGGCTGCAAATTGCAAACGTCTGCTAAGGATTTAATTAACTCAGGGAAAATCGTCTGGTTATAAGGAAAACCAGACGATTGTAATAACGATTAAATCACGCCCTGGCTTAACATCGCATCCGCAACCTTCACAAAGCCCGCAATGTTCGCGCCCTGCACGTAGTTGGTTTGCTCACCTTCACCACCATGTTCAACACAGGCATGGTGGATATCCAGCATGATGTGATGCAAACGTGCGTCAACTTTCTCGGCTTTCCAGCCCAGACGCGCAGCGTTTTGCGCCATTTCCAGGCCCGATGTTGCTACACCGCCAGCATTAGCCGCTTTACCCGGAGCAAACAGTACGCCTGCCTGCTGGAACAGTTCAGTCGCTTCGATGGTGGTTGGCATATTTGCCCCTTCGGCGACGGCTTTAACGCCATTGGCGATAAGCTGATGCGCGGCGTCAACATCCAGTTCGTTCTGGGTGGCGCAAGGCAGGGCGATATCAACCGGTACGGACCACGGCTGTTGGCCTTCGAGATAGACCAGGCCAAATTCTTTGGCGTAATCTGCCACTCGACCATCGCGGCTGGCTTTGATTTCGATAAGACGTGCCAGTTTCTCTTTCGTGAATCCGCTTTCATCAACTACAGTGCCGCTGGAGTCTGACGCAGTGATCACACGAGCACCAAATTCCATCGCTTTTTCGATAGCATACTGGGCAACGTTGCCGGAGCCAGAAACGGAAACGCGCATCCCTTCAAAACCAAGACCGTGGCGTTTTAGCATCGCTTCTGTGAAATAAACCAGACCGTAGCCGGTGGCTTCCGGGCGAATAAGACTGCCGCCAAAAGAAAGCCCCTTACCGGTGAAGACGCAGGCGGTATTGTTAGAGAGCTTTTTCATCATCCCCGCCATAAAGCCGACTTCACGACCACCAACGCCGATATCACCTGCCGGAACGTCGGTATCCGCGCCCAGGTGGCGATACAGTTCAGTCATCAGTGCCTGGCAGAAACGCATCACTTCGCCTTCGCTTTTCCCTTTCGGGTCGAAATCGCTGCCGCCTTTACCACCGCCCATCGGCAGGGTAGTCAGGGCATTTTTGAAGGTTTGCTCGAAGCCGAGGAATTTGAGAATGGAGAGGTTAACTGACGGATGGAATCGCATACCGCCTTTGTACGGGCCGATGGCGGAGCTGAACTGCACGCGCCATGCTCGGTTGACCTGCACCTGGTTGCGATCGTCAACCCATACCACGCGAAACTGGATCACGCGCTCCGGTTCAACCAGACGCTCCAGTAATGACATCTGGCGATATTTGGGATTTTGTTCAAGAAAAGGCCAGAGTGTGGTCATTACTTCACGAACGGCTTGCGCGAACTCGGTTTGATTCGGGTCGCGCTTTTGTACATGGTTGAGGAATGACTCCAGAGAATATGTCTGATCCATAGATATAAAACCCTTATATATTAAGACGATTGTGCGTATGTTGTTTGTTTTGCAGTTTTCGACTATACCATCAAGAATGTGACGGTAAGCAAGTAAAAAATGACACCGGAAAGCAAATTAATAATGTGAGGAATTTATAAACGCCGCCTAATGTCGGATACATCTTCTTCGGCCTACCAAAATGGGGACATTTGGTGGATAAGGCATTCACGCCGCATCCGGCAACCAGACGCTTAAGTTTTGCCGTCAGCCTACCGATATCAGTACATAGGCAACGAAATATAAGGAGTTTCCAGTGAGTCGAGCATTGTTCGCCGTAGCGTTGGTATTCCCGTTTTTTGCGCTGGCTAATCAGCATTATCGTCCGGATGTGGACGTGAATGTGCCGCCAGAAGTGTTTAGTTCTGGCGGACAGTCGGCGCAGCCTTGTAGCCAGTGCTGCGTTTATCAGGATCAAAACTATTCCGAAGGGGCAGTGATTAAAGCAGAGGGAATACTGCTGCAATGCCAGCGGGATGATAAAACCATTAGCACCAATCCGTTGGTCTGGCGGCGTGTAAAGCCATAAACGCCTGTAAAAGCGGAATGTCAGCAGGGGCCAGCGGATATTGCATTGCCTCTTCAGGTGAGCACCAGACCAACGCCTGATGTTCATGTGCCTGTAACGTCCCGTGGAAGTCGGGTACGTGCCAGGCATGAAGATGGATAATACGCCCTGAAACTTCCCGCTGGTGGCTGGCTACATATTTCCCGATGATAGCATCGATACCGAGCTCTTCACGCAACTCGCGTGTCAGCGCCTGCGGCTGGCTTTCTCCTGGTTCGACTTTACCGCCAGCAAATTCCCATAATCCCGCTTGATCGCTATGGACAGGACGTTGTGCGAGTAAAATTTTGCCATCCCGTTCGATAATGGCGGCAACAACATCAATCATTTTCTTGACATCCTCCCAGCCCTGAAGGACGTGGATCCCTGCTACATTCAGGCTGTCGCCTGAATCATTTCGGTGGGTTCCTGCTTCAACGGGCGGCCTGACTGCACCATCCCTCCACAGGCAAGAACGGCGTGTCCCGCCGCTAAAATGTTACGAGCGCCGTTTACATCGGCGTTCGCTGTATATCCACATGCCTGACACTCGAATTTACTTTGTGACGGGCGATTTTCTTTCGCTGTATGACCACAGCACGCGCAACGCTGGCTTGTGTACGCTGGCGGAACCGCAAGCACCTGACCGCCACGCCAGAGCTCTTTGTACTCAAGCTGGCGGCGCATTTTATACCAGCCCTGGTCCAGTATCGAACGGTTTAAACCTGATTTTGCCCGGACATTGCGCCCCGGCTGGCCGACCGTACCCGCTGCTGACTTTGACATGTTGCTGACCTTCAAATCCTCAATGACTATCATTGCGTGGTTTTGCTGATTGTCGTTGTGACTTTGTGAAGGTAGTCCCTGCGGATATTTGTGATACGGGAATGCAGACACTGTATTTTGCGTTTCTGCTTCTGCCAGTTGTTGCTGAGTTTGACCTTGCGGCTTAACTGTCGCTGAAGTCTCGCCAGCTTTTTCTGGTTTTTCTGGAAACTGTTTACAGGCTCAAAGACTGTGCCATCTGACAGCGTGGCAAGTTTAGCCACGCCAGCATCCAGTCCGACCATTGATACTGAAGGGTGAACCGGAGTTGATACTTCACTTTCAGTCTGA
>NZ_RHJR01000016.1:0-94892 GCF_004212325.1 Escherichia sp. E13S3 | reverse complement strand
GAGTCCCGTCCGTTCCGCCACCCTAATTAGGGGCGTAGTTCAATTGGTAGAGCACCGGTCTCCAAAACCGGGTGTTGGGAGTTCGAGTCTCTCCGCCCCTGCCAGAAATCATCCTTAGCGAAAGCTAAGGATTTTTTTTATCTAAAATAACCCTCTCCGAAGTAAATCCTTCCACCGGCGTCCTTGCCAGCCATTCAGATTAATACACTTCATCCAGTACGTTAATTTTCAATAGATCTCGAATCAGCGCGTGTTTGTCGCTATTTTGCAGCCATATGGCATAGAGCGGCCGTGAAAGTGTTGTACTGTCGACAACAGTATGCAAACCGCCTTTTTTGCGCGCCCAACTTACCGGTAGCCAGGTGCAGCCATTAAGCATTTCAATCTGTTGTTGTGCCAGTTCAGCAGAACTGGTTGTCAGGATAGGAACTTCATCAGCACCGATCAAACCTGCCTCATGCTGTTGAAAATCCGGTCCCCATTCCAGACGCAGATAGTTAAGATCACCCTTTAACTTAGAGGGGGCGCTGGCATAGAGCGCTAAAGTGAAATGTCCCAATAACTGGCTACTAAATTCGTCCATTTTGGGCGCTTCAGTGGTAATAAGAAGATCAAGTTGACGTTCATGTAGCTGTTTTACCAGAGACTGTCGTTGGGCAATCCGCGCTTCAAATTGCAGGCCTGTGTGGGCATCCTGATTCTGATACAAGCGCCCCAGCCACTGATTAAGCATACACTCCCACAGCGAGGCGCTGGCACCAATAGAAAACTCATTATGTCGTGAGGTATGCGCCACCTCCTTGCGGGCGGCCTGCCAGGTGCTCATTAGCGTTTCTGCATAAGGCAGAAGCTTTTCTCCGGCAGCGGTTAAACGGATATTGTTTCTGTGGCGGGTGAAAAGATTCACACCCAGTTGATTTTCCAGTTGTCTGATTCGAAAGCTCACGGCTGATTGGGTCAGATAGAGCGATTCAGCAGCTCGACCAAAGTGACGCGTTCGGCTAACTTCTAGGAAAGTTTTTAACAATTCCGTATCCACAGTGCTCTCCGCAAAATTATTTGTCGTTATGATTTAAATGTTTTGTTTTACACTCTGTCAAGCGTAACTAATACTCCGCGCCATAACTAGCTCGGTAAAAGAATTAGGAGCGTGCAGGATGGCGGAAAGCTTTACGACGACTAATCGATATTTCGACAATAAACATTATCCACGTGGATTCTCTCGTCATGGTGATTTCACCATCAAAGAGGCACAACTGCTTGAACGTCATGGTTATGCCTTCAATGAGCTGGATCTCGGCAAACGCGAGCCGGTTACCGAGGAAGAGAAACTCTTCGTAGCAGTATGCCGTGGCGAACGTGAGCCAGTGACAGAAGCAGAACGCGTGTGGTCCAAGTATATGACGCGTATTAAGCGTCCAAAACGTTTTCATACCCTTTCCGGCGGTAAACCGCAGGTTGAAGGTGCTGAAGACTACACCGATTCCGACGATTAATAAAAAGGGCGAAATGCCCTTTTTTTATGTCAGTAGTTTTTGCAAATGGATGAGCAAGCGGTCAATCGCACGATAGCTAACCGCCTCCTGCAAATGCTGGCGTGTGATGATGTCAGACTGATCAATATCAGCAATGGTTCGTGCAACTTTCAGTAACCGCTGCCAGGCACGAATCGATAATCCCAGATGGATCAGCGTTTCTTCCAGCCACTGCGCATCTGCGCTCTCAAGCTTGCAGAATTGGCGTATTTCCGGGCTATCCAGCCAGGCATTCAGTTTATTCTGCCGCTTAAATTGGCGCTCTCTGGCGGCCATTACACGTTGTTTAACGGTGGCGCTGCTTTCTCCCGGTACTACCGTTTTACTCAAAATGCCGGGGGGCGGTAGTGGGATCTCCAGTGAGAGGTCAAAGCGGTCGAGAAAGGGCCCCGAGAGCCGGTTGAGATAACGTAATGTTTGTTCTGGTGTGCAGCGGTTATGGTTTCCCTGATAATGTCCGGTAGGGCTGGGGTTCATCGCCGCGACAAGCTGGAAACGGGCCGGATAGGTTATTTTGGCCCGCGTGCGTGAAAGATGGATCTGTCCAGACTCAATGGGTTCCCGCAAGGCATCCAGTGTACGCCGTTCAAATTCAGGTAGCTCATCCAGAAAAAGCACGCCGTTATGCGCCAGCGAAATTTCACCTGACCCTGGAATTGCACCACCGCCCACCATCGCAGTTAACGACGCACTGTGATGCGGTGAGCGGAACGGGCGCTGCCGCCATTGTTTTTGCACTGACTCGGCATTCACCAGGCTTAATATTGCGGCACTCTCCAGAGCTTCTTCATTACTTAAATCTGGCAATAAGCCATTAATACGGCTGGCGAGCATTGTTTTACCTGTTCCTGGTGGCCCAATCAGTAAAAGGTTGTGGCCCCCTGCGGCGGTAATTTCCAGCCCTCGCTTTCCTTGCTCCTGACCGACAACATCACTGAGATCATGTTGTAGCGTGCGGGATACTGCATCAGTTGGTTTCGGGCGTTCGAGAGCGTGCTTACCTTCCAGAAACGCACAGACAGCCTGCAGATGATCGGCTATCAGGCATCCTTCACCGTTAATTAGCCCCACTTCATCTTCGTTGTCTTTCGCGACGATAATTTTTCTGCCCGACTTAATGGCTTCAGTTGCACTGGAGATTGCGCCAGGAACGCCGCGCAGAGCGCCTGTAAGCGCCAGTTCCCCGACTAATTCATATTCATGCAACTTATTGGCTGTAAGCTGTTCAGAGGCTGCCAGCAAAGCAATAGCGATAGGTAAATCATATCGCCCTCCTTCTTTCGGCAGGTCGGCTGGTGCAAGGTTAATGGTGATTTTTTTCGCCGGATATTCATATCCGCTATTGATAATGGCGCTGCGCACGCGATCGCGTGCTTCTTTTACCGTTGTTTCTGGTAAGCCCACCATCGTTAATCCTGGTAGACCTTTACTGATATGAACCTCAACAGTGATCGGGGGAGCGTTTACCCCCAGAGCCGCACGAGTATGAACAATTGACAGTGACATAAGCCCTCCTTGAGCCACTATTATGTGCATAAGAGATCGCTGCTGTAGTCTGCCAGATTGCGTTAATTAGCGGCTGATTCCCGTTTATTTATGCAACGTGAACTGAGTTGTATGAGTGATGGAATAACTCTCGCAAAAATGAGAAGTAAAAAAATTAGCCTCTGGGCGAGGGTAAGAAACATACGGAAATTGAATTTTTTTCACTCACCTTTTTTTATATAAAAAACAATGATTTTTATCGAAATGATTGGGAATACAACAAAACGTGATTAAAAAATATCTTGTGCCATTCGCAAAATCTATGGTAACTCTTTAGGCATTCCTTCGAACAAGATGCAAGAAAAGACAAAATGACAACCCTTCTACGAGTGATTAGCCTGGTCGTGATTAGCGTGGTGGTGATTATTATCCCACCGTGCGGGGCTGCACTTGGACGAGGAAAGGCTTAGAGATCAAGCCTTAACGAACTAAGACCCCCGCACCGAAAGGTCCGGGGGTTTTTTTTGACCTTAAAAACATAACCGAGGAGCAGACAATGAATAACAGCACAAAATTCTGTTTCTCAAGATTCAGGGCGGGGAACTAACTATGAATGGCGCACAGTGGGTGGTACATGCGTTGCGGGCACAGGGTGTGAATACCGTTTTCGGTTATCCGGGGGGCGCAATTATGCCGGTTTACGATGCATTGTATGACGGCTGCGTGGAGCACTTGCTGTGCCGACATGAGCAGGGTGCGGCAATGGCGGCTATCGGCTATGCCCGTGCTACTGGCAAAACTGGCGTATGTATCGCCACGTCTGGTCCGGGCGCAACCAACCTGATAACCGGGCTTGCGGACGCACTGTTAGATTCCATCCCTGTCGTTGCCATCACCGGTCAGGTGTCCGCACCGTTCATCGGTACCGACGCATTTCAGGAAGTGGATGTCCTGGGATTGTCATTAGCCTGTACCAAACACAGCTTCCTGGTACAGTCGCTGGAAGAGTTGCCGCGCATCATGGCCGAAGCGTTTGAGGTTGCCAGCTCAGGTCGTCCTGGTCCGGTTCTGGTCGATATTCCAAAAGATATCCAGTTAGCCAGCGGCGATCTGGAACCGTGGTTCACCACCGTTGAAAACGAAGTGACTTTCCCACATGCCGAAGTCGAGCAAGCGCGCCAGATGCTGGCAAAAGCGCAAAAACCGATGCTGTACGTTGGCGGTGGCGTGGGCATGGCGCAGGCAGTTCCCGCTTTGCGTGAATTTCTCACTGCCACAAAAATGCCTGCCACCTGTACGTTGAAAGGGCTGGGTGCAGTTGAAGCGGATTATCCGTACTATCTGGGGATGCTGGGGATGCACGGCACCAAAGCGGCAAACTTCGCGGTGCAGGAGTGCGATTTGCTGATCGCCGTGGGCGCACGTTTTGATGACCGGGTGACCGGCAAGCTGAACACCTTCGCACCGCACGCCAGTGTTATCCATATGGATATCGACCCGGCAGAAATGAACAAGCTGCGTCAGGTGCATGTGGCATTACAGGGTGATTTAAATGCTCTGTTACCAGCATTACAGCAGCCGTTAAATATCAATGACTGGCAGCAATACTGCGCGCAGCTGCGTGATGAACATGCCTGGCGTTACGACCATCCCGGTGATGCTATCTACGCGCCGTTGTTGCTAAAACAACTGTCGGATCGTAAACCTGTAGATTGCGTTGTGACCACAGATGTGGGGCAGCATCAGATGTGGGCTGCGCAGCACATCGCCCACTCTCGCCCGGAAAATTTCATCACCTCCAGCGGCTTAGGCACTATGGGATTCGGTTTACCGGCAGCGGTTGGCGCGCAAGTCGCACGACCGAACGATACCGTCGTCTGTATCTCCGGTGACGGCTCTTTCATGATGAATGTGCAAGAGCTGGGCACCGTAAAACGCAAGCAGTTACCGTTGAAAATCGTCTTACTCGATAACCAACGGTTAGGGATGGTTCGACAATGGCAGCAACTGTTTTTCCAGGAGCGATACAGCGAAACCACCCTTACCGATAACCCCGATTTCCTCATGTTAGCCAGCGCCTTCGGCATCCCTGGCCAACACATCACCCGTAAAGACCAGGTTGAAGCGGCACTCGACACCATGCTGAACAGTGATGGGCCATACCTGCTTCATGTCTCAATCGACGAACTTGAGAACGTCTGGCCGCTGGTGCCGCCTGGCGCCAGTAATTCAGAAATGTTGGAGAAATTATCATGATGCAACATCAGGTCAATGTATCGGCTCGCTTCAATCCGGAAACCTTAGAACGTGTTTTACGCGTGGTGCGTCATCGTGGTTTCCACGTCTGCTCAATGAATATGGCCGCCGCCAGCGATGCACAAAATATAAATATCGAATTGACCGTTGCCAGCCCACGGTCGGTCGACTTACTGTTTAGTCAGTTAAATAAACTGGTGGACGTCGCACACGTTGCCATCTGCCAGAGCACAACCACATCACAACAAATCCGCGCCTGAGCGCAAAAGGAATATAAAAATGACCACGAAGAAAGCTGATTACATTTGGTTCAATGGGGAGATGGTTCGCTGGGAAGACGCGAAGGTGCATGTGATGTCGCACGCGCTGCACTATGGCACCTCGGTTTTTGAAGGCATCCGTTGCTACGACTCGCACAAAGGACCGGTTGTATTCCGCCATCGTGAGCATATGCAGCGTCTGCATGACTCCGCCAAAATCTATCGCTTCCCGGTTTCGCAGAGTATTGATGAGCTGATGGAAGCTTGTCGTGACGTGATCCGCAAAAACAATCTCACCAGCGCCTATATCCGTCCGCTGATCTTCGTCGGTGATGTTGGCATGGGCGTAAACCCGCCAGCGGGATACTCAACCGATGTGATTATCGCTGCTTTCCCGTGGGGAGCGTATCTGGGCGCAGAAGCGCTGGAGCAGGGGATCGATGCGATGGTTTCCTCCTGGAACCGCGCAGCACCAAACACCATCCCAACCGCGGCAAAAGCCGGTGGTAACTACCTCTCTTCCCTGCTGGTGGGTAGCGAAGCGCGCCGCCACGGTTATCAGGAAGGTATCGCGTTGGATGTGAATGGTTACATCTCTGAAGGCGCAGGCGAAAACCTGTTTGAAGTGAAAGACGGTGTGCTGTTCACCCCACCGTTCACCTCATCCGCACTGCCGGGGATTACCCGTGATGCCATCATCAAACTGGCGAAAGAGCTGGGAATTGAAGTGCGTGAGCAGGTGCTGTCGCGCGAATCCCTGTACCTGGCGGATGAAGTGTTTATGTCCGGTACGGCGGCAGAAATCACGCCAGTGCGCAGCGTAGACGGTATTCAGGTTGGCGAAGGCCGTTGTGGCCCGGTCACCAAACGCATCCAGCAAGCCTTCTTCGGCCTCTTCACTGGCGAAACCGAAGATAAATGGGGCTGGTTAGATCAAGTTAATCAATAAATACAAAAAATGGGACGGCACGCACCGTCCCATTTACGAGACAGACACTGGGAGTAAATAAAGTATGCCTAAGTACCGTTCCGCCACCACCACTCATGGTCGTAATATGGCGGGTGCTCGTGCGCTGTGGCGCGCCACCGGAATGACCGACGCCGATTTCGGTAAGCCGATTATCGCGGTTGTGAACTCGTTCACCCAATTTGTACCGGGTCACGTCCATCTGCGCGATCTCGGTAAACTGGTCGCCGAACAAATTGAAGCGGCTGGCGGCGTTGCCAAAGAGTTCAACACCATTGCGGTGGATGATGGGATTGCCATGGGCCACGGGGGGATGCTTTATTCACTGCCATCTCGCGAACTGATCGCTGATTCCGTTGAGTATATGGTCAACGCCCACTGCGCCGACGCCATGGTCTGCATCTCTAACTGTGACAAAATCACCCCGGGGATGCTGATGGCCTCCCTGCGATTAAACATTCCGGTGATCTTTGTTTCCGGCGGCCCGATGGAAGCCGGGAAAACCAAACTGTCCGATCAGATCATCAAGCTCGATCTGGTTGATGCGATGATCCAGGGCGCAGATCCGAAAGTCTCTGACTCCCAGAGCGATCAGGTTGAACGTTCCGCTTGCCCAACCTGCGGTTCCTGCTCCGGGATGTTCACCGCTAACTCGATGAATTGCCTGACCGAAGCGCTGGGCCTGTCGCAGCCGGGTAATGGCTCGCTGCTGGCAACCCACGCCGACCGTAAGCAACTGTTCCTCAACGCTGGTAAACGCATTGTTGAGCTGACCAAACGTTACTACGAGCAGGATGATGAAAGCGCCCTGCCGCGTAACATCGCCAGCAAAGCGGCGTTTGAAAATGCCATGACGCTGGATATCGCGATGGGCGGCTCTACCAACACGGTACTTCACCTGCTGGCGGCGGCGCAGGAAGCGGAAATCGACTTCACCATGAGTGATATCGACAAGCTTTCGCGTAAAGTCCCGCAGTTATGCAAAGTTGCGCCGAGTACCCAAAAATACCATATGGAAGATGTTCACCGGGCTGGTGGGGTTATCGGCATTCTCGGCGAACTGGATCGCGCGGGATTACTGAACCGTGATGTGAAAAACGTACTTGGCCTGACGTTGCCGCAAACGCTGGAACAATACGACGTTATGCTGACCCAGGATGACGCGGTAAAAAATATGTTCCGCGCTGGCCCAGCGGGCATTCGTACTACACAGGCATTCTCGCAGGATTGCCGTTGGGATTCTCTCGATGACGATCGCGCAAACGGCTGTATCCGCTCGCTGGAACACGCCTACAGCAAAGACGGTGGTCTGGCGGTGCTCTACGGTAATTTCGCAGAAAACGGCTGCATCGTTAAAACCGCAGGCGTGGATGACAGCATCCTCAAATTCATCGGCCCGGCGAAAGTATACGAAAGCCAGGACGACGCGGTAGAAGCGATTCTCGGCGGCAAAGTTGTCGCGGGCGATGTTGTGGTGATCCGCTACGAAGGTCCGAAAGGCGGGCCGGGTATGCAGGAGATGCTCTATCCGACCACCTTCCTGAAATCGATGGGCCTCGGTAAAGCCTGTGCACTGATCACCGACGGTCGCTTCTCTGGCGGCACCTCTGGCCTTTCCATCGGTCACGTCTCACCGGAAGCGGCAAGTGGCGGCAGCATTGGCCTGATTGAAGACGGTGACCTGATCGCCATCGACATTCCGAACCGCAGCATTCAGTTACAAGTAAGTGATGCAGAACTGGCGGCACGTCGTGAAGCGCAGGAAGCCCGTGGTGATAAAGCCTGGACGCCGAAAAACCGTGAACGTCAGGTCTCCTTTGCTCTGCGCGCTTACGCCAGCCTGGCGACCAGTGCCGACAAAGGTGCGGTACGCGATAAATCGAAACTGGGGGGTTAATAATGGCAGACTCACTACCCCTGTCTGGCGCACCGGAAGGCGCTGAGTATTTACGGGCGGTGCTACGCGCGCCGGTCTATGAAGCGGCGCAGGTCACGCCGCTGCAGAAAATGGAAAAACTCTCGTCGCGTCTTGATAACGTCATTCTGGTAAAGCGCGAAGACCGCCAGCCAGTGCACAGCTTTAAGCTGCGCGGCGCATACGCCATGATGGCGGGCCTGACGGAAGAACAAAAAGCGCACGGCGTGATCACTGCTTCTGCGGGTAACCACGCGCAGGGCGTTGCGTTCTCCTCCGCACGATTAGGCGTGAAGGCGCTAATCGTCATGCCAACCGCCACCGCTGATATCAAAGTTGATGCGGTACGCGGCTTCGGCGGCGAAGTGTTGCTTCACGGTGCGAACTTTGATGAAGCAAAAGCCAAAGCGATTGAACTGTCGCAGCAGCAGGGCTTCACCTGGGTTCCGCCATTTGATCATCCGATGGTGATTGCCGGACAGGGCACGCTGGCGCTGGAATTGCTCCAGCAGGACGCCCATCTTGATCGCGTATTTGTGCCAGTCGGCGGCGGCGGTCTGGCGGCGGGGGTGGCGGTGCTGATCAAACAACTGATGCCGCAAATCAAAGTGATAGCCGTGGAAGCGGAAGATTCAGCCTGCCTGAAAGCGGCGCTGGATGCGGGTCATCCGGTTGATCTGCCACGCGTGGGGCTGTTCGCTGAAGGCGTTGCGGTAAAACGCATTGGCGATGAAACGTTCCGTCTGTGTCAGGAGTATCTCGACGACATCATCACCGTTGATAGCGATGCCATCTGTGCGGCGATGAAAGACCTGTTCGAAGATGTGCGCGCGGTGGCGGAGCCGTCTGGCGCGTTGGCGCTGGCGGGAATGAAAAAATATATCGCCCAGCACAACATTCGTGGTGAGCGCCTGGCGCATGTGCTCTCGGGAGCTAACGTCAATTTCCACGGCCTGCGCTACGTCTCGGAACGTTGCGAACTGGGTGAACAGCGCGAAGCATTGCTGGCGGTGACCATTCCGGAAGAAAAAGGCAGTTTCCTTAAATTTTGCCAGCTACTCGGTGGGCGCTCGGTCACAGAGTTCAACTATCGCTTTGCAGATGCCAAAAATGCCTGCATTTTTGTCGGCGTGCGCTTAAGCCGCGGCCTTGAGGAGCGCAAAGAAATTTTGCAGATGCTCAACGAAGGCGGCTACAGCGTGGTTGATCTCTCCGATGACGAAATGGCGAAGCTGCATGTGCGCTATATGGTCGGCGGGCGTCCATCGCATCCGTTGCAGGAACGCCTCTACAGCTTCGAATTCCCGGAATCACCGGGCGCGCTGCTGCGCTTCCTCAACACGCTGGGTACGCACTGGAACATTTCTCTGTTCCATTATCGCAGCCACGGTACCGACTACGGGCGCGTACTGGCGGCGTTCGAACTTGGCGACCATGAACCGGATTTCGAAACCCGGCTAAATGAGCTGGGCTACGATTGCCACGACGAAACCAATAACCCGGCGTTCAGGTTCTTTTTGGCGGGTTAACTCAGCTTTTCGGTTTTCAGGCCCACAAAGTAAAGTGGGCCTAATATCCAGATATGATCTTCCCTCAGTTATTGGGCTTTTCTGCCAGTCCGAAGCATCCACTCATTCAATTTTGCGAGACGTTTTCCAGAAGGCGCTCAATCTGCTTGTGGTGAAACTCGGCTCACCATATCGTTAGCATCGCCATTTTGGTTATTTGTGCACCGCTATCACTTGCGCCTGTTAAAAGTAATGTATAAAATTTTATACACAAAGATGTTATGTTACTCACCCGAGCTCTCCCCAATGAAAAAGAAATTCGATGGGTGGGATCTTCTCTGGAGGATCTCCTGGCTTTTCCCATAACGGTACGTAAAGCAGTTGGTTATCAGCTTCACAAAATTCAGTATGGAATTGAACCTGATGACTGGAAACCGTTTTCAGAAATTGGGGCTGGGGTAAATGAAATTCGTATTCGTGACAACAATGGCATCTATCGCGTTATGTATGTTGCGAAGTTCGTAGAAGCGCTCTACGTTTTGCATAGTTTCCAGAAACAGACGCAACAAACCAGTCAGCACGATAAAAACATCGCCAGAACGCGTTATAACCGGGTGGTGCAACAACGGAGAAACAGCCAGTGATTGCCAAAACTGATAGTGATATTCGCCATGTGACGCCATCTGGCGGTAATGTTTTTGCTGATTTGGGGTTTGATAAGCAGGAAGCAGAAAAGCTTTACGCTGATTCCCTGAGTGAAATCGAAAATACATTAGCCATCAAAGAACAGCTCATGGAAGAAATTACCCTCTGGATTAAGCAAAACCAGATGAAGCAAGCCGAGGTGGCAACCGTTTTACATATATCACGGCCGCGCGTCTCTGATGTCGTCAACAAGAAATGCAGCAAATTCACCATAGATGCTTTGGTGAATATGCTAAGTCGTATTGGGAAGCCCGTTCGGGTAATGGTGGGGCCGTAAAACTAATTCGGCAAAATCTTCCAGAACGCCTCAATCAGCGGCTCATGCAGCCGCTTTTTTTGTGCACACACGCCCAGTTCAAACGGCGTTTTCTCATCGCTGCGCTCTAAAATCATCACGCGGTTACGCACCGGTTCCGGGCTGTTTTCCAGCACCACTTCCGGCAACAAGGCCACGCCGCAACCGAGCGCCACCATCGATACCATCGCTTCATGTCCGCCAACCGTGGCGTAAATCATCGGGTTGCTGATTTTATTGCGTCGAAACCACAGTTCAATGCGGCGGCGTACCGGTCCCTGATCGGCCATGATAAACGGTACCGTTGACCAGTCTGGCTTCTCTACCGAAACCTGATTACGCACCGGGCATGGTAGGGCAGGCGCGATCAGCACCACCGTCAGATTCTCCAGCATCGAAAACGCCACCGCGCCTGGTAGCGTCTCCGGCTTCCCGGCAATCGCCAGATCCGCTTCTCCCGTGACCACTTTTTCCATTGCATCTGCCGCATCACCGGTAGTGAGTTTGATCTCCACCGACGGGTGTTCCGCGCGGAAGCGATCCAGAATCGGCGGCAGATGGCTGTAGGCAGCGGTGACCGAGCAGAAGATATGCAGCTCGCCGGAGAGTGACGGACCTTGCTGATCGATGGTGTGGCGCAATTGCTGATACTGCAACAGTGTTTGCTGGGCGAAAACGCGCAGTTCTTCGCCCGCTTCCGTCAGCGTTACCGTGCGGTTATCGCGCACAAACAGCGGCTGACCGAGATCTTCTTCCAGGCGCTGAATCTGCCGTGAGAGCGTGGATGGGCTAACGTGCATCGCCCGCGCGCTGCGGCCAAAATGGCGGCTTTCCGCCAGATACAGGAAGGTTTTCAGATCGCGTAAATCCAATGGCGCAGCCCTCAATGTTGACGTTGCAGAAATTGCAATGTGACGTTGTGAATATATCAATTTCCGCAATAAATTTCCTGTCATATAGTGAATTCAATCTCGCAAACGCGAACCGAACAATAAGAAGCACAACATCACGAGGAATCACCATGGCTAACTACTTCAATACACTGAACCTGCGCCAGCAGCTGGCACAGTTGGGCAAATGTCGCTTTATGGGGCGCGACGAATTCGCCGATGGCGCGAGCTACCTTCAGGGTAAAAAAGTGGTCATCGTCGGCTGCGGCGCACAGGGTCTGAACCAGGGCCTGAACATGCGTGATTCAGGTCTGGATATCTCTTACGCCCTGCGTAAAGAAGCGATTGCCGAAAAGCGCGCATCCTGGCGTAAAGCGACCGAAAACGGTTTTAAAGTTGGCACTTACGAAGAACTGATCCCGCAGGCGGATCTGGTTGTTAACCTGACGCCAGACAAGCAGCACTCTGATGTAGTGCGCACCGTACAGCCGCTGATGAAAGACGGCGCGGCGCTGGGTTACTCGCACGGTTTCAACATCGTCGAAGTGGGCGAGCAAATTCGCAAAGACATCACCGTAGTAATGGTTGCGCCGAAATGCCCTGGCACCGAAGTACGTGAAGAGTACAAACGTGGCTTCGGCGTACCGACGCTGATTGCCGTTCACCCGGAAAACGATCCGAAAGGCGAAGGCATGGCGATCGCTAAAGCATGGGCGGCAGCAACCGGTGGTCACCGTGCGGGCGTGCTGGAATCGTCCTTCGTTGCGGAAGTGAAATCTGACCTGATGGGTGAGCAAACCATCCTGTGCGGTATGTTGCAGGCTGGCTCTCTGCTGTGCTTCGACAAGCTGGTGGAAGAAGGCACCGATCCGGCATACGCAGAAAAACTGATTCAGTTCGGTTGGGAAACCATCACCGAAGCGCTGAAACAGGGCGGCATCACCCTGATGATGGACCGTCTGTCTAATCCAGCGAAACTGCGAGCTTACGCGTTGTCTGAACAGCTGAAAGAGATCATGGCACCGCTGTTCCAGAAACATATGGACGACATCATCTCTGGCGAATTCTCCTCCGGCATGATGGCGGACTGGGCCAACGACGATAAGAAACTGCTGACCTGGCGTGAAGAGACCGGCAAAACCGCGTTTGAAACCGCGCCGCAGTATGAAGGTAAAATCGGCGAGCAGGAGTACTTCGATAAAGGCGTACTGATGATCGCAATGGTGAAAGCGGGCGTTGAACTGGCGTTCGAAACCATGGTTGATTCCGGCATCATTGAAGAGTCTGCTTACTATGAATCACTGCACGAACTGCCGCTGATTGCCAACACCATCGCCCGTAAGCGTCTGTACGAAATGAACGTGGTTATCTCTGATACCGCCGAGTACGGTAACTATCTGTTCTCTTACGCCTGTGTGCCGCTGCTGAAACCGTTTATGGCAGAGCTGCAACCGGGCGATTTGGGTAAAGCTATTCCGGAAGGCGCGGTAGATAACGCGCAGCTGCGTGATGTGAATGAAGCCATTCGCGGTCATGCGATTGAGCAGGTAGGTAAGAAACTGCGCGGCTATATGACGGATATGAAACGTATTGCTGTTGCGGGATAATAGCGATTCAGAGTTCAAGGCCTTCTCCCGGAGAAGGCCTTGCTATTAGTTACGGTACAGCACCTTAATGATGTGGTAACCGAACTGGGTGTGCAGCGGGCCGGTTGGCTCCAGTACCGGACAAGAGAACACCACTTTATCGAACGCCGGAACCATCTGACCCTGGCGGAATTCACCTAAATCACCGCCGCGTTTGCCTGACGGGCAAATGGAGTGTTTCTTCGCCAGCTTGCCGAAATCGGCACCGTTCTTAATCTGCTCGAGAAGATCCAGAGCCAGTTTCTCTTCTTTTACAAGGATATGCAGTGCTGCTGCTGTTTTTGCCATGATCGTGCCTTGAGTGGTAAGGATGAGGCTGGCTATACTACCACGCTGTTATTTTCCCCTCCCGACTTTCATTGAGCGATTTTCCTATGCGTCTAAACCCCGGCCAACAACAAGCTGTCGAATTCGTTACCGGCCCTTGCCTGGTGCTGGCGGGCGCGGGTTCCGGTAAAACTCGTGTTATCACCAATAAAATCGCCCATCTGATCCGCGGTTGCGGTTATCAGGCGCGACATATCGCGGCGGTGACCTTTACCAATAAGGCGGCGCGCGAGATGAAAGAGCGTGTCGGGCAGACGCTGGGGCGTAAAGAGGCGCGCGGGCTGATGATCTCCACCTTCCACACGCTGGGGCTGGATATCATCAAACGCGAGTATGCAGCATTGGGGATGAAGGCGAACTTCTCGTTGTTTGACGATACCGATCAGCTTGCTTTGCTTAAAGAGTTGACCGAAGGGCTGATCGAAGATGACAAAGTTCTCTTGCAACAGCTAATTTCGACCATCTCCAACTGGAAGAACGATCTCAAAACACCGGCGCAGGCGGCGGCAGAGGCAAAGGGCGAGCGGGATCGAATTTTTGCCCATTGTTATGGACTGTATGATGCGCACCTGAAAGCGTGCAATGTTCTCGACTTCGACGATCTGATTTTATTGCCGACGCTACTTCTGCAACGCAATGAAGAAGTACGCGAGCGCTGGCAGAACAAAATTCGCTACCTGCTGGTGGATGAGTATCAGGACACCAACACCAGCCAGTATGAACTGGTGAAACTGCTGGTGGGCAGCCGCGCGCGCTTTACCGTGGTGGGTGACGATGACCAGTCGATCTACTCCTGGCGCGGTGCACGTCCGCAAAACCTGGTGCTGTTGAGCCAGGATTTCCCGGCGTTGAAGGTGATTAAGCTTGAGCAGAACTACCGCTCTTCCGGGCGTATTCTGAAAGCGGCGAATATTCTGATCGCCAATAACCCGCACGTCTTTGAAAAGCGTCTGTTCTCCGAACTAGGCTACGGCGCGGAGCTAAAAGTTTTAAGCGCGAATAATGAAGAACATGAAGCCGAGCGCGTCACCGGTGAACTGATTGCGCATCACTTCGTCAATAAAACGCAGTACAAAGATTACGCCATTCTCTATCGCGGCAACCATCAGTCGCGGGTGTTTGAAAAATTCCTGATGCAAAACCGCATCCCGTACAAAATATCCGGTGGTACGTCGTTTTTCTCTCGTCCTGAAATCAAGGACTTGCTGGCTTATCTGCGCGTGCTGACTAACCCGGACGATGACAGCGCATTTCTGCGTATCGTCAACACGCCGAAGCGAGAGATTGGCCCGGCGACGCTGAAAAAGCTGGGTGAGTGGGCGATGACGCGCAATAAAAGCATGTTTACCGCCAGCTTTGATATGGGCCTGAGTCAGACGCTTAGCGGACGTGGTTATGAAGCATTGACCCGCTTCACTCACTGGTTGGCAGAAATCCAGCTTCTGGCGGAGCGGGAGCCGATTGCCGCGGTGCGTGATCTGATCCACGGCATGGATTATGAATCTTGGCTGTACGAAACATCGCCCAGCCCGAAAGCCGCCGAAATGCGCATGAAGAACGTTAACCAGTTATTTAGCTGGATGACGGAGATGCTGGAAGGCAGCGAACTGGATGAGCCGATGACGTTAACCCAGGTGGTGACGCGCTTTACTCTGCGCGACATGATGGAGCGGGGGGAAAGCGAGGAAGAGCTGGATCAGGTGCAACTGATGACTCTGCACGCGTCGAAAGGGCTGGAGTTTCCCTATGTCTACATGGTCGGTATGGAAGAAGGATTTTTGCCGCACCAGAGCAGCATCGATGAAGACAATATCGATGAGGAGCGGCGGCTGGCCTATGTCGGCATCACCCGCGCCCAGAAGGAATTGACCTTTACGCTGTGTAAAGAACGCCGTCAGTACGGCGAACTGGTGCGCCCGGAGCCGAGCCGCTTTTTGCTGGAGCTGCCGCAGGATGATCTGATTTGGGAACAAGAGCGTAAAGTGGTCAGCGCCGAAGAACGGATGCAGAAAGGGCAAAGCCATCTGGCGAATCTCAAAGCGATGATGGCGGCAAAACGAGGGAAATAATCACTCCCTGGGGAAGCCGGAAAAGATGCGTCAGCATCGCATCCAGCACCTTGCACGTTAATGCACTTCCAGCGGCCAGTGGACATAGCTCTGCCACTGGCTTTCCTGATCGATAACCTCTGTACCCAGCGGATGCTGGGTCAGCCAACCTTGTGGCAGCGTTAAGGTCAACTGCTCATGATCGGCCTGTAATTTAATATCTGGTACTAAATCATCACGACGACGGCTGGCAAAAATGATGGCGAGGCGCAGTAAACGACAGAGTTGTTCTGCGACGCGCGGCGGTACGGCATTTTGCTGATGCAGCGATGAGAGATCGACCGGATTCGTCTGGTTGAGTAATAACGTCGCCAGCAGCTTTTTCTGCGCGGGGGTAAAACCAGGAAGATCCAGGTTACGCACCAGATAAGCGGCATGTTGCGGCGCTTGTTTGAAGTCAACGCTAAGGCCAATTTCATGAAGCTGACAGGCGCTGATCAGTAAATCGCGGCTAATCGCTTCAAGATGCCAGGTATTTTCGACCTGATCGAACAAGTTAGCGGCAAGTTTAGCCACACGCTGTGCTTGATCGGTATCAATCATAAAGCGACGTTGAATATTACGCAGTGTTCGGCTGCGAATATCCTGCTCGACCGCCAGATGTAACATGCCGTAAACCAGGCCTTCACGCAGTGCGCCGCCGGCCAGCGTCATACACTGGATATTCAGCTCGGTAAAAATGGCTATCAGGATCGCCAGACCACTTGGGAATACTAACGCGCGTTCCAGCGTCAGCCCTTCGATTTCCAGCTCTTCCAGCCTGCCACAGTGAATAGCGCGCTGTTTCAGTTGCTGCAATTTCGCCAGGGTAATGCGTTCATCCATACCCTGCGCCATCATGATTTCCTGCAAAGCCTGCACGGTGCCGGAAGCACCAACGCACACCTTCCAGCCGTGATAGCGCAATTCATCGGCAACTGGACGTAGCACTTCGCGCGCGGCTTGTTCGGCTGCGACAAAGTTTTCTTGCCCCAGATTACGATCGGCAAAATAGCGCTCAAGCCAGGTAACGCAGCCCATAGACAGGCTGAACAAGGACGTCGTTTGTGCGCCAGTGCCGGTTACCAGTTCAGTACTGGCGCCGCCGATATCTACCACCAGGCGCTGATCTGCACCGCCAGTGGTGTGAGCAACGCCCTGATAAATCAGGCGTGCTTCCTCTTCACCGCTAATGACCTGTACCGGACAGCCAAGGATTTCCTGCGCTTTTGCGATGAAATCACCAGCATTGACGGCAAGACGTAACGTCGCCGTGGCGACAACGCGAATTTGCGAGGGAGGGATATCTTGCAAACGTTCAGCAAACAGACGCAGGCATTGCCAGCCGCGCTCCATTGCTTCATTAGAAAGGGCATTTTCGCTGTTCAGGCCAGCAGCCAGACGCACTTTGCGTTTAATTCGCGTCAGCGTCTGGATACTGCCAGCCACCTCGCGCACAACCAGCATATGAAAACTATTCGAACCGAGATCAATAGCGGCATAAAGCGACGAGGTGGAACCCATACTCTTCATCCTTCAATCTGTCTCTGCGTTGGCTGCGTTCTTTCACCTGAATCACTTACTACAGTAAGCTCGTCGGGATTCATTCTCTTGCCATCTTGATACAGTTTGAATGATTTTGAGTATGACATTTTTTATTTAACCTGAACGACGACGATTACGCGGAGCGCCAGTACGACGCGGACCATTGCCTGTACGTGGGCGCGTGAGGCGCAGCGGTTTTGGCAGATCGGTCATCAATGCGTCCGGATTGTATTTGCTTACCGGAATTGAGTGACCAATATAGGTCTCAATAGCAGGCAAATTCAATGCATACTCTTCACATGCCAGGCTGATGGAATGACCACTTGCGCCAGCGCGACCTGTACGACCAATACGGTGAACGTAATCTTCACAGTCATCGGGTAAATCGTAGTTAAAGACGTGCGTCACAGCCGGGATATGCAGGCCACGCGCGGCAACATCGGTGGCAACCAGAATATCCAAATCACCACGGGTAAATTCATCAAGAATACGCAGACGTTTTTTCTGCGCTACATCACCCGTTAACAGGCCAACACGATGACCATCTGCCGCCAGGTGACCCCAGATCTCTTCACAACGATGTTTGGTGTTGGCGAAAATAATCGCTCTGTCTGGCCACTCTTCTTCGATCAGCGTTTGCAATAAACGCATCTTTTCTTCGTTAGAAGGGTAGAAAAGTTCTTCTTTAATGCGGTGGCCCGTTTTCTGTTCCGGTTCCACTTCAATATATTCGGCATTGTTCATCTGCTCGAACGCCAGTTCACGTACCCGGTACGAAAGCGTGGCGGAGAACAGCATGTTGAGACGCTGGTTTGCAGGCGGCATACGGCGGAACAGCCAGCGGATATCTTTAATAAAGCCCAGATCGTACATACGATCGGCTTCGTCCAGCACCACTACCTGAATGGCGCCGAGGTTGATGTGGTTCTGTTTGGCGTAGTCGATCAAACGACCCGTGGTGCCAATCAAAATGTCAACGCCGCTTTCCAGCACTTTCAGCTGTTTGTCGTAGCCGTCGCCACCGTAAGCCAGACCCAATTTCAGGCCAGTAGCTTGCGCCAGTGGTTCCGCATCGGCGTGGATCTGCACGGCAAGTTCACGCGTCGGTGCCATAATTAAGGCACGCGGTTGATTCACCTTGCGATCGGCAATCGCGGGATGAGAGAGAAGATAATGAAACGTTGACGTAAGAAACGCCATCGTTTTTCCGGTACCGGTTTGCGCCTGCCCGGCTACGTCACGACCCACCAGCGTTAGCGGAAGGGCCAGTGCCTGAATGGGCGTACAGTTATGAAACCCTTTTTTTTCAAGGGCTTCTACAACTTTCGGATGCAGGGCGAAGTCGGAAAACTTCTGTTCTGTTAAATGTGTTTTGCTCATAGTGTGGTAGAATATCAGCTTACTATTGCTTTACGAAAGCGTATCCGGTGAAATAAAGTCAACCTTTAGTTGGTTAATGTTACACCAACAACGAAACCAACACGCCAGGCTTATTCCTGTGGAGTTATATATGAGCGATAAAATTATTCACCTGACTGACGACAGTTTTGACACGGATGTACTCAAAGCGGACGGGGCGATCCTCGTTGATTTCTGGGCAGAGTGGTGCGGTCCGTGCAAAATGATCGCCCCGATTCTGGATGAAATCGCTGACGAATATCAGGGCAAACTGACTGTTGCAAAACTGAACATCGATCAAAACCCCGGCACTGCGCCGAAATATGGCATCCGTGGTATCCCGACTCTGCTGCTGTTCAAAAACGGCGAATTGGCCGCAACCAAAGTGGGCGCACTGTCTAAAGGTCAGTTGAAAGAGTTCCTCGACGCTAACCTGGCGTAAGGGAATTTCATGTTCGGGTGCCCCGTCGCTAAAAACTGGACGCCCGGCGTGAGTCATGCTAACTTAATGTTGACTTCGTATTAAACATACCTTATTAAGTTTGAATCTTGTAATATCCAACGCTTCCTGTTTTTCTTAAATGCGAAGTGAACAGATTTCTGGCTCGTCACTCAATCCGTCTTGTCGTTTCAGTTCTGCGTACTCTCCTGTGACCAGACAGCGAAAAGACATGAGTTGATGACCGTAAACAGGCATGGATGATCCTGCCATACCATTCACAACATTAAGTTCGAGATTTACCCCAAGTTTAAGAACTCACACCACTATGAATCTTACCGAATTAAAGAATACGCCGGTTTCTGAGCTGATCACTCTCGGCGAAAATATGGGGCTGGAAAACCTGGCTCGTATGCGTAAGCAGGACATTATTTTTGCCATCCTGAAGCAGCACGCAAAGAGTGGCGAAGATATCTTTGGTGATGGCGTACTGGAGATATTGCAGGATGGATTTGGTTTCCTCCGTTCCGCAGACAGCTCCTACCTCGCCGGCCCTGATGACATCTACGTTTCTCCTAGCCAAATCCGCCGTTTCAACCTCCGCACTGGTGATACCATCTCTGGTAAGATTCGCCCGCCGAAAGAAGGTGAACGCTATTTTGCGCTGCTGAAGGTTAACGAAGTTAACTTCGACAAACCAGAAAACGCCCGTAACAAAATCCTCTTTGAGAACTTAACGCCGCTGCACGCAAATTCTCGTCTGCGTATGGAACGTGGTAACGGTTCTACCGAAGATTTAACCGCACGCGTACTGGATCTGGCATCGCCTATCGGTCGTGGGCAACGTGGTCTGATTGTGGCACCGCCAAAAGCGGGTAAAACCATGCTGCTGCAGAACATTGCTCAGAGCATCGCTTACAACCATCCAGACTGCGTACTGATGGTTCTGCTGATTGACGAACGCCCGGAAGAAGTGACCGAGATGCAGCGTCTGGTTAAAGGTGAAGTTGTTGCTTCTACCTTCGACGAACCAGCATCTCGCCACGTTCAGGTTGCGGAAATGGTGATCGAGAAGGCAAAACGCCTCGTTGAGCATAAGAAAGACGTTATTATTCTGCTCGACTCCATCACTCGTCTGGCTCGCGCCTACAACACCGTCGTACCGGCATCCGGTAAAGTGTTGACCGGTGGTGTGGACGCCAACGCCCTGCATCGTCCGAAACGCTTCTTCGGTGCAGCACGTAATGTGGAAGAGGGCGGCAGCCTGACCATCATTGCAACGGCGCTAATCGATACCGGCTCCAAAATGGACGAAGTTATCTACGAAGAGTTTAAAGGTACAGGTAACATGGAACTGCACCTCTCTCGTAAAATCGCTGAAAAACGCGTCTTCCCGGCAATCGACTACAACCGTTCTGGTACTCGTAAAGAAGAGTTGCTTACCACTCAGGAAGAGCTGCAAAAAATGTGGATCCTGCGCAAAATCATTCACCCGATGGGCGAAATCGACGCAATGGAATTCCTCATTAATAAGCTTGCGATGACCAAGACCAATGATGATTTCTTCGAGATGATGAAACGCTCATAAGTTAGTGTTACAGCAAAACGCCACGTGTTTACGTGGCGTTTTGCTTTTATATCTGTAATCTTAGCGGTATACCTGTGATGGTGTGAAAATTCCTGGTTTTTGCGGGTGTTTTATGCGATTTACATATCAATTGGTTGATTTTTGCTCATTTCTGAGAGATTCAGAAAGTAGTTTCCCTTCTGAATAAAGGTCTTCGTGGGTATACTTCAGCTAATAATTTTCTCTGAGAGCATGCATTGTGAATTTACTGACAGTGAGTACTGATCTCATCAGTATTTTTTTATTCACGACACTGTTTCTGTTTTTTGCCCGCAAGGTGGCAAAAAAAGTCGGTTTAGTGGATAAACCTAACTTCCGCAAACGTCACCAGGGATTGATACCGCTCGTTGGGGGTATTTCGGTTTACGCAGGGATTTGCTTCACGTTCGGAATTGTCGATTACTATATTCCACATGCAGCTCTCTACCTGGCTTGTGCCGGTGTCCTTGTGTTCATCGGCGCGCTGGATGACCGTTTTGATATCAGCGTAAAAATCCGCGCTACCATACAAGCTATCATTGGCGTCGTTATGATGGTGTTCGGGAAGCTTTATCTCAGTAGCCTTGGATATATCTTTGGCTCCTGGGAGATGGTGCTCGGACCGTTTGGTTACTTCCTGACTCTGTTTGCTGTCTGGGCTGCGATTAATGCCTTCAACATGGTCGATGGTATTGATGGCTTGCTGGGCGGGTTATCCTGTGTCTCGTTTGCGGCAATCGGTATGATTTTGTGGTTCGACGGGCAAACCAGCCTCGCTATCTGGTGCTTTGCCATGATCGCCGCCATCCTGCCTTATATCATGCTAAACCTTGGTATTCTGGGGCGTCGCTACAAAGTCTTTATGGGCGATGCGGGTAGTACGCTGATTGGTTTTACTGTTATCTGGATCCTGTTGGAAACTACCCAGGGAGCCACACATCCAATCAGCCCGGTGACCGCCTTATGGATCATTGCTATCCCGCTGATGGACATGGTGGCGATTATGTATCGTCGTTTGCGTAAAGGCATGAGTCCATTCTCACCTGACCGACAGCACATTCATCATTTGATCATGCGCGCTGGATTTACTTCTCGTCAGGCGTTTGTGTTGATTACCCTTGCTGCAGCGCTACTCGCTTCTATTGGCGTACTGGCAGAATATTCTCATTTTGTCCCGGAATGGGTCATGCTGGTGCTCTTTTTGCTAGCATTCTTCCTCTATGGCTATTGCATTAAGCGTGCCTGGAAGGTTGCTCGCTTCATCAAACGCGTGAAACGTCGACTGCGCAGAAACCGTGATGGCAGCCCTAATTTAACCAAATAAAATGAGGATGTAATGACGCAACCAATGCCTGGGAAACCAGCCGAAGACGCTGAAAATGAACTGGATATTCGTGGGTTGTTTCGTACCTTGTGGGCTGGGAAGCTGTGGATTATTGGCATGGGGCTGGCGTTTGCCTTAATCGCGTTGGCGTATACTTTTTTTGCGCGTCAGGAGTGGAGTGCGACGGCGATTACCGATCGTCCAACCGTGAATATGCTGGGCGGGTACTACTCGCAGCAGCAATTTTTGCGTAACCTGGATGTTCGTTCAAATATGGCCCCTGCCGACCAACAATCGGTTATGGATGAAGCCTATAAAGAGTTTGTTATGCAACTGGCATCGTGGGATACCCGCCGCGATTTCTGGTTGCAGACTGACTATTACAAACAGCGGATGGTCGGTAACAGTAAAGCCGATGCGGCTCTGCTGGATGAAATGATCAACAACATCCTGTTTATTCCTGGTGATTTCGCCCGCGCGGTCAATGACAGCGTTAAGCTGGTTGCCGAAACCGCCCCCGATGCTAATAACCTGCTTCGTCAATATGTTGCTTTTGCCAGCCAGCGTGCAGCCAGCCATCTGAATGATGAGCTGAAAGGCGCATGGGCGGCGCGCACTATTCAGATGAAGGCTCAGGTGAAGCGTCAGGAAGAAGTGGCTAAGTCCATCTACGACCGCCGGATGAACAGTATTGAACAGGCACTTAAAATCGCCGAGCAACACAATATTTCTCGCAGTGCGACAGACGTGCCAGCCGAGGAATTACCTGATTCAGAAATGTTCCTGTTAGGGCGCCCGATGCTCCAGGCGCGACTGGAAAATTTACAGGCTGTCGGCCCAGCCTTTGATCTCGACTATGATCAGAATCGGGCCATGTTAAACACCCTTAATGTTGGTCCAACCCTGGATCCGCGTTTTCAGACCTATCGCTATTTGCGTACACCGGAAGAACCGGTAAAACGCGATAGCCCACGTCGTGCCTTCCTGATGATTATGTGGGGCATTGTCGGGGGGCTGATCGGGGCTGGTGTCGCATTAACCCGCCGTTGCTCGAAATAGCAACACAGCTGTGGTGAGCGCAAAGGCGCTCGCCGCTTATTCGAAGAGAATCGATGTGAAAGTACTGACTGTATTTGGTACGCGCCCGGAAGCCATCAAGATGGCGCCGTTGGTGCATGCGTTGGCAAAAGATCCTTTTTTTGAGGCTAAAGTTTGCGTCACTGCGCAGCATCGGGAGATGCTCGATCAGGTGCTGAAACTCTTTTCCATTGTACCTGACTACGATCTCAACATAATGCAGCCAGGACAGGGCCTGACAGAGATAACCTGTCGGATTCTGGAAGGACTAAAACCTATTCTTGCCGAGTTCAAACCAGACGTTGTGCTGGTTCACGGTGATACTACCACCACACTGGCAACCAGCCTGGCAGCGTTTTATCAGCGAATTCCTGTTGGTCACGTTGAGGCCGGACTGCGCACGGGCGATCTCTATTCGCCATGGCCGGAAGAGGCTAACCGTACATTGACCGGGCATCTGGCGATGTACCATTTCTCACCAACTGAAACTTCCCGGCAAAATTTGCTGCGTGAAAACGTCGCTGACAGCCGAATATTTATTACCGGTAATACAGTAATTGATGCACTGCTGTGGGTGCGCGACCAGGTAATGAGCAGCGATACGCTGCGTTCAGAACTGGCGGCAAATTACCCGTTTATCGACCCCGATAAAAAGATGATTCTGGTGACCGGTCACAGGCGTGAGAGCTTTGGTCGTGGCTTTGAAGAAATCTGCCATGCGCTGGCTGAAATTGCTACCACTCATCAGGACATCCAGATTGTTTATCCGGTACACCTTAACCCGAATGTCAGAGAGCCGGTCAATCGCATTCTGGGACATGTGAAAAATGTCATTTTGATTGATCCTCAGGAGTATTTACCGTTTGTCTGGTTGATGAACCACGCCTGGTTGATTTTGACTGACTCTGGCGGCATTCAGGAAGAAGCACCTTCTCTGGGTAAACCGGTGCTGGTGATGCGCGATACCACCGAACGCCCAGAAGCGGTGACCGCAGGTACGGTACGTCTGGTGGGGACGGATAAGCAACGGATCGTCGAGGAAGTGACGCGTCTTTTAGAAGACGAAGATGAATATCAAACTATGAGCCGAGCCCATAACCCGTATGGTGATGGTCAGGCATGCTCTCGCATTTTGGAAGCGTTAAAAAATAATCGGATATCACTATGAGTTTTGCGACCATTTCTGTTATCGGACTAGGTTATATCGGGCTGCCAACGGCGGCTGCGTTTGCCTCACGGCAAAAACAGGTGATTGGTGTTGATATCAACCAACAAGCGGTTGATACCATCAATCGTGGCGAAATCCATATCGTCGAACCTGATTTAGCGAGCGTGGTAAAAACTGCCGTAGAAGGTGGTTTTTTACGAGCGAGTACGACGCCGGTTGAGGCTGATGCCTGGCTGATTGCTGTCCCAACGCCATTTAAAGGCGATCATGAGCCGGATATGGCCTACGTCGAATCGGCTGCCCGCTCCATTGCGCCGGTGCTGAAAAAAGGCGCGTTGGTGATCCTTGAATCCACCTCGCCAGTGGGCTCAACCGAGAAGATGGCAGAATGGTTAGCAGAGATGCGTCCGGACCTGACTTTCCCGCAGCAGGTGGGTGAGCAGGCGGACGTCAATATTGCTTATTGCCCGGAACGCGTGTTGCCGGGCCAGGTGATGGTCGAGCTGATTAAAAATGATCGCGTCATTGGCGGCATGACGCCAGTTTGCTCGGCGCGCGCCAGCGAACTGTACAAAATTTTCCTCGAAGGTGAGTGTGTCGTCACTAACTCGCGGACGGCGGAAATGTGTAAGCTCACCGAAAACAGCTTCCGCGACGTGAATATTGCTTTTGCTAACGAACTGTCGCTGATTTGTGTCGAGCAAGGAATTAACGTCTGGGAACTGATTCGTCTGGCGAATCGCCATCCACGAGTCAATATTCTCCAGCCTGGTCCGGGCGTGGGCGGTCACTGTATCGCTGTTGATCCGTGGTTTATCGTGGCACAGAACCCGCAGCAGGCGCGGCTTATCCGTACCGCGCGCGAAGTGAATGATTACAAGCCTTTCTGGGTTATCGATCAGGTGAAAGCGGCGGTCGCTGATTGTCTGGCTGCCACTGATAAACGCGCCAGCGAGCTGAAAATTGCCTGCTTTGGTCTGGCGTTTAAACCGAATATTGATGACCTGCGCGAAAGCCCGGCGATGGAAATCGCTGAACTGATCGCCCAGTGGCACAGCGGCGAAACGCTGGTTGTTGAGCCTAACATCCACCAGTTGCCGAAAAAACTGACCGGGCTTTGCACGCTGGCGCAGCTTGACGAGGCGCTGGCGACGGCAGATGTGCTGGTGATGCTGGTAGATCACAGCCAGTTTAAAGCCATTAGCGGCGATGATGTACAGCAGCTGTATGTGGTGGATACCAAAGGAGTCTGGCGCTGATACTGATTACAGTAAAAGACTGTGTTGAGGGAGATAGAGAATGCCCGTCCGCGCCAGTATTGAACCACTAACCTGGGAAAACGCCTTCTTTGGCGTTAACAGCGCCATCGTGCGCATTAGTCCTGATGCACCGCTCCTGACACCAGACGTTTTGGTGCCGTGGTCACGGGTGCAGGCCAAAATTGCCGCATCCAATACCGATGAACTGGATGCTCTGCAACAGCTGGGATTCTCACTGGTAGAAGGGGAAGTGGATTTGGCTCTCCCCGTGATCAACGTCAGTGAAAGCCATGCGGAAGTGGCTCAGGAATCAGATATTCCAGTACTACGCCAGTTAGCCCGTGAAGCATTCGCGCAAAGCCGTTTTCGTGCGCCGTGGTATGCGCCTGACGCCAGCGGTCGCTTTTATGCGCAGTGGATTGAAAATGCCGTGCGCGGCACCTTTGATCATCAATGCCTGGTTTTACGCGCGGCTTCTGGCGAGATTCGCGGCTATGTTTCTCTGCGAGAGTTGAATACCACTGACGCGCGCATTGGTTTACTGGCAGGACGCGGAGCAGGTGCACACCTGATGCAAGCAGCGCTAAACTGGGCGTATGCTCGCGGTAAAATAACATTGCGGGTGGCGACCCAGATGGGCAACACCGCCGCGCTTAAACGATACATACAAAGTGGTGCGAATATAGAAAGCACCGCGTACTGGTTATACAGGTGATCACATGATTCCATTTAACGCACCGCCGGTGGTGGGAACCGAACTCGACTATATGCAGTCGGCAATGGGTAGCGGCAAACTGTGTGGCGATGGCGGTTTTACCCGTCGCTGCCAGCAGTGGCTGGAGCAACGTTTTGGCAGCGCCAAAGTGTTACTGACGCCGTCCTGCACCGCTTCGCTGGAGATGGCGGCGTTGCTGCTCGATATCCAGCCTGGCGATGAAGTGATCATGCCGAGCTACACCTTTGTCTCCACCGCCAATGCCTTTGTGTTACGTGGAGCAAAAATTGTTTTTGTTGATGTTCGCCCGGACACCATGAACATCGACGAAACGCTGATTGAAGCGGCGATCACCGACAAAACACGCGTTATCGTTCCGGTCCATTACGCGGGCGTGGCCTGTGAAATGGACACCATTATGGCGTTGGCGAAAAAGCATAACTTGTTTGTGGTGGAAGATGCCGCTCAGGGCGTGATGTCCACTTACAAAGGGCGTGCGCTGGGAACCATTGGCCATATTGGCTGCTTTAGCTTCCATGAAACCAAAAATTACACGGCGGGTGGTGAAGGCGGGGCGACGCTGATTAACGATAAAGCGTTGATTGAACGTGCCGAGATCATTCGCGAAAAAGGGACTAACCGCAGCCAGTTCTTCCGTGGTCAGGTTGATAAATATACCTGGCGCGATATCGGCTCCAGCTATTTGATGTCCGATCTGCAAGCTGCGTATCTGTGGGCGCAACTGGAAGCAGCCGAACGCATCAACCAGCAACGTCTGGCGCTGTGGCAAAACTACTTCGATGCGTTAGCACCTCTGGCGGAAGCCGGGCGTATCGAGCTGCCGTCGATTCCGGATGACTGCGTGCAGAACGCGCATATGTTCTACATCAAGCTGCGGGATATTGATGACCGGAGCGCGTTGATTAGCTTCCTGAAGGAAGCGGAAATCATGGCGGTGTTCCATTACATTCCGCTGCACGCAAGCCCTGCGGGGGAACGCTTTGGTGAGTTTCATGGTGAAGATCGCTACACCACCAAAGAGAGCGAGCGCCTGCTGCGCCTGCCGCTGTTCTACAACCTGTCGTCCGTCAATCAGCGCACGGTAATTGCGACCTTGTTGAACTACTTCTCCTGATATGTCACTGGCAAAAGCGTCCTTGTGGACGGCGGCCAGTACACTGGTCAAGATTGGCGCTGGGTTACTGGTTGGTAAATTACTGGCGGTGTCATTTGGTCCGGCAGGACTAGGGCTGGCGGCAAATTTCCGCCAGTTGATTACCGTGCTCGGCGTGCTTGCCGGGGCGGGTATCTTTAATGGTGTAACCAAATACGTTGCCCAGTACCATGATAATCCGCAGCAGCTGCGCCGTGTGGTCGGCACTTCATCAGCGATGGTGCTTGGCTTCTCCACGCTGATGGCGCTGGTCTTTGTGCTGGCGGCTGCGCCAATCAGCCAGGGATTGTTTGGTAATACCGACTATCAGAGGCTGGTGCGTTTAGTGGCGCTGGTGCAAATGGGGATCGCCTGGGGCAACCTGTTGCTGGCGCTAATGAAAGGCTTTCGCGATGCCGCGGGTAATGCGTTATCGCTGATTGTCGGCAGCCTGATTGGCGTTATCGCTTATTATGTCAGTTACCGTTTTGGCGGTTATGAAGGCGCGTTGCTTGGTCTGGCGCTGATTCCCGCGCTGGTGGTAATGCCTGCCGCTGTCATGTTAATTAAGCGTGGCGCTGTCCCGTTAAGCTATCTAAAACCCAGCTGGGATAACGGTCTGGCAGGGCAGTTGAGCAAATTTACGCTCATGGCGTTGATTACGTCGGTGACCTTGCCCGTTGCGTACATCATGATGCGTAAACTGCTGGCGGCGCAGTATAGCTGGGATGAAGTGGGGATCTGGCAAGGGGTGAGCAGTATTTCCGACGCCTACCTGCAATTTATTACCGCATCGTTCAGTGTATATTTACTGCCCACGTTGTCGCGGCTAACGGAAAAACGCGATATCACCCGGGAAGTGGTGAAGTCGCTGAAATTTGTTTTACCGGCCGTGGCAGCAGCGAGTTTCACCGTCTGGCTACTGCGTGATTTTGCCATCTGGCTACTGTTGTCGAATAAATTTACCGCCATGCGGGATCTCTTTGCCTGGCAGTTGGTCGGCGATGTGTTGAAAGTGGGCGCCTATGTCTTTGGTTATCTGGTGATCGCCAAAGCGTCGCTGCGGTTTTATATTCTGGCGGAAGTCAGCCAGTTCACTTTATTGATGGTATTTGCCCACTGGTTGATCCCCGCGCATGGTGCCCTGGGTGCGGCGCAGGCCTACATGGCAACTTATATCGTCTATTTTTCTCTTTGTTGTGGCGTGTTTTTACTCTGGCGTAGGCGGGCATGACTGTACTGATTCACGTACTGGGATCGGATATCCCTCACCATAACCAAACCGTTCTGCGGTTTTTCAATGACGCGCTGGCCGCGACGAGCGAGCACGCGCGCGAGTTTATGGTTGCTGGCAAGGACGACGGCTTAAGTGATAGCTGTCCGGCGCTTTCTGTGCAATTTTTCCCTGGGAAAAAATCGCTGGCGGAAGCGGTCATCGCGAAAGCAAAAGCTAACCGTCAGCAGCGGTTTTTCTTCCACGGTCAGTTCAATCCAAAGCTGTGGCTGGCGCTGCTTAGTGGCGGAATCAAGCCCAGCCAGTTTTACTGGCATATCTGGGGGGCAGATCTGTATGAGCTTTCCAGTGGCTTGAGATATAAACTCTTTTATCCTCTGCGCCGACTGGCACAAAAGCGTGTGGGCTGTGTGTTTGCCACTCGGGGAGACTTGAGCTTTTTTGCCAAAACGCATCCAAAGGTGCGGGGCGAACTGATTTACTTCCCAACCCGGATGGACCCTTCTCTCAATACAATGGCGAACGATCGGCAACGTGAAGGGAAAATGACCATTTTGGTAGGGAACTCCGGCGATCGCAGCAATAAGCATATCGCCGCTTTGCGTGCTGTTCATCAGCAGTTTGGCGATACGGTAAAAGTGGTTGTACCGATGGGCTATCCGCCTAATAACGAAGCGTATATCGACGAGGTTCGTCAGGCGGGGCTCGAGTTATTCAGCGAAGAAAATCTGCAAGTTCTGAGCGAAAAACTGGAATTTGACGCCTATCTGGCGCTACTTCGCCAGTGCGATCTCGGCTACTTTATTTTTGCCCGCCAGCAGGGCATTGGTACGCTGTGCTTGCTGATTCAGGCGGGCATTCCTTGTGTGCTTAACCGGGAAAATCCGTTCTGGCAGGATATGACAGAACAGCATTTGCCGGTGCTGTTTACCACTGACGATCTCAATGAAGATATTGTGCGTGAAGCGCAGCGCCAGTTGGCGTCGGTGGATAAAAACAACATTGCCTTCTTTAGTCCGAACTATCTGCAAGGCTGGCAGCGGGCGCTGGCTATTGCCACCGGGGAGGTCGCATGAGCCTGCTGCAATTCAGCGGTCTTTTTGTTGTCTGGCTGCTCTGCACGCTGTTTATCGCCACGCTGACATGGTTTGAGTTTCGCCGCGTGCGCTTTAACTTCAATGTCTTCTTTTCATTGCTGTTTTTGCTGACCTTTTTCTTCGGCTTCCCGCTGACCAGCTTGCTGGTGTTTCGCTTTGATGTTGCCGTGGTGCCGCCAGAGATCTTGTTGCAGGCGTTACTTTCTGCGGGGGGATTTTACGCAGTTTACTACGTCACTTACAAAACACGTTTACGCAAACGCGTTGCCGATGCACCGCGCCGTCCAGTGTTTACCATGAACCGCGTAGAAACCAATCTCACGTGGGTGATTCTGATGGGCATCGCGCTGGTGAGCGTTGGCATCTTTTTCATGCATAACGGTTTTTTGCTGTTCCGGCTTAACTCCTACAGCCAGATCTTCTCCAGCGAAGTCTCCGGCGTGGCGTTAAAGCGTTTCTTTTACTTTTTCATCCCGGCAATGTTAGTGGTCTACTTTCTGCGCCAGGACAGCAAAGCGTGGTTGTTTTTCCTCGTCAGCACGGTTGCCTTCGGTTTGCTGACTTACATGATTGTCGGCGGCACTCGCGCCAATATCATTATCGCGTTTGCTATCTTCCTGTTTATCGGCATTATTCGCGGCTGGATTTCGTTGTGGATGCTGGCGGCGGCGGGCGTGCTGGGGATTGTTGGCATGTTCTGGCTGGCGCTAAAACGCTATGGAATGAGCGTCAGCGGCGATGAGGCGTTCTATACGTTTCTCTATCTCACCCGCGACACCTTCTCGCCGTGGGAGAATCTGGCGCTGCTGTTGCAGAACTACGACAACATTGACTTCCAGGGCCTGGCTCCAATTGTCCGCGATTTCTATGTCTTTATCCCTTCCTGGCTGTGGCCGGGGCGTCCGAGTATGGTGCTGAACTCCGCCAACTACTTTACCTGGGAAGTGCTGAATAACCACTCCGGACTGGCGATCTCGCCTACGCTTATAGGCTCACTGGTTGTTATGGGCGGTGCGTTGTTCATCCCGCTTGGGGCGATTGTGGTTGGTCTGATCATCAAGTGGTTCGACTGGTTGTATGAGCTGGGCAACCGCGAAACTAATCGCTATAAGGCTGCGATTCTCCACAGTTTCTGCTTCGGGGCGATCTTCAATATGATCGTGCTGGCGCGCGAAGGGTTGGATTCGTTTGTCTCGCGTGTCGTCTTTTTTATCGTGGTCTTCGGCGCAAGCCTGATGATTGCAAAACTGCTGTACTGGCTTTTTGATAGCGCCGGACTCGTTCATAAACGAATAAAATCATCGCTCCGGACGCAGGTTGAAGGATAACAATGAATAACAACACCACGGCACCGACCTATACGCTGCGTGGCTTACAGTTGATCGGTTGGCGTGATATGCAGCATGCCCTCGATTATCTGTTCGCTGACGGGCAGCTTAAGCAGGGAACGCTGGTTGCCATTAATGCCGAAAAAATGCTGACCATTGAAGATAACGCCGAGGTCAGGGAGTTAATTAACGCTGCCGAATTTAAATATGCCGATGGCATTAGCGTTGTGCGGTCGGTGCGTAAAAAGTACCCGCAGGCACAGGTTTCCCGCGTTGCCGGTGCCGATCTCTGGGAAGAAGTAATGGCGCGCGCTGGCAAGGAAGGGACGCCGGTATTTCTTGTGGGCGGTAAACCTGATGTGCTGGCGCAGACCGAAGCTAAACTGCGCGACCAGTGGAATGTGAATATCGTTGGCAGCCAGGACGGTTATTTCAAGCCTGAGCAGCGTCAGGCGCTGTTTGAGCGTATTCACGCCAGTGGTGCGCAAATCGTCACTGTCGCAATGGGGTCACCAAAGCAGGAGATCTTCATGCGCGACTGCCGCCTGGTGCATCCAGATGCGCTGTATATGGGCGTTGGCGGGACTTATGATGTTTTCACCGGTCACGTAAAACGCGCGCCGAAAATCTGGCAAACGCTGGGACTGGAGTGGCTTTATAGACTGCTTTCGCAGCCGAGTCGCATTAAGCGCCAGCTTCGTTTGCTGCGTTATTTACGCTGGCATTACACCGGCGATCTCTGATTTTCCTCTCTCTGTAAAGCGACGGAGTGGTCACTTCGTCGCCTGCCTGTCTTTTTATTACACAAAGCATTCAAATTTTTAATGCTTTATTTGCCATTTCTCCTGAATTACGAAAACATTCGCAACACTCGATGTACCCATAACGATAACCGGTAACACCGGAAAGCATGCAAACACAACACGAGGATTTATGGCAGATAACAAACCAGAGCTACAGCGTGGGCTGGAAGCTCGACATATCGAACTCATCGCCCTGGGGGGCACCATTGGCGTCGGCCTGTTTATGGGGGCCGCCAGTACCCTGAAATGGGCCGGGCCATCCGTATTGTTGGCCTATATCATCGCCGGGCTGTTCGTCTTTTTCATCATGCGTTCAATGGGCGAAATGTTGTTCCTCGAACCGGTTACCGGTTCGTTCGCCGTTTATGCGCATCGTTACATGAGCCCGTTCTTTGGCTATCTCACTGCCTGGTCTTACTGGTTTATGTGGATGGCTGTGGGGATCTCAGAAATCACCGCCATTGGCGTTTATGTCCAGTTCTGGTTCCCGGAGATGGCGCAGTGGATACCCGCATTGATCGCGGTGGCGCTGGTGGCACTGGCGAATCTGGCAGCGGTGCGGTTGTACGGTGAAATCGAGTTCTGGTTCGCGATGATCAAAGTCACCACGATTATCGTGATGATTGTCATTGGCCTGGGCGTGATTTTCTTTGGCTTTGGCAATGGTGGGCAGTCGATTGGTTTTAGCAATCTCACAGAGCATGGCGGTTTCTTTGCGGGTGGCTGGAAAGGGTTCCTGACCGCTCTGTGTATTGTGGTGGCGTCCTACCAGGGTGTGGAGCTGATTGGCATCACCGCTGGTGAAGCGAAGAATCCGCAGGTGACGCTGCGCAGTGCCGTAGGCAAGGTGCTGTGGCGAATCCTGATTTTCTACGTAGGCGCGATTTTCGTTATCGTCACCATCTTCCCGTGGAATGAAATTGGCAGCAACGGCAGCCCGTTCGTACTGACTTTCGCCAAAATCGGCATTACCGCAGCGGCGGGCATTATCAACTTTGTGGTGCTGACGGCTGCGCTCTCTGGCTGTAACAGCGGCATGTACAGTTGCGGACGTATGCTCTACGCGCTGGCGAAAAACCGTCAGTTACCGGCGGTGATGGCGAAAGTTTCCCGTCACGGTGTGCCGGTTGCAGGCGTGGCGGTATCTATTGCTATCCTGCTAATTGGCTCATGCCTGAACTATATCATCCCTAACCCACAGCGCGTGTTTGTCTACGTCTACAGTGCCAGCGTGCTTCCGGGCATGGTGCCGTGGTTTGTGATTTTGATAAGCCAGCTGCGTTTTCGTCGTGCACACAAAGCGGCGATTGCCAGCCATCCGTTCCGCTCAATCCTGTTCCCGTGGGCTAACTACGTAACAATGGCATTCCTGATTTGCGTTTTGATCGGTATGTACTTTAATGAAGATACCCGTATGTCGCTGTTTGTCGGCATCATCTTCATGCTGGCGGTGACGGCGATTTATAAAGTTTTTGGCCTTAATCGCCACGGTAAAGCGCATAAACTGGAGAAATAATCAGCAAAGCGCGCAAACCGTAACCAAACGCGCATTTTATTTAAAAAGGGACTAGACAGAGGGGTGGGAAGTCCGTATTATCCACCCCCGCAACGGCGCTAAGCGCCCGTAGCTCAGCTGGATAGAGCGCTGCCCTCCGGAGGCAGAGGTCTCAGGTTCGAATCCTGTCGGGCGCGCCATTTAGTCCCGGCGCTTGAGCTGCGGTGGTAGTAATACCGCGTAACAAGATTTGTAGTGGTGGCTATAGCTCAGTTGGTAGAGCCCTGGATTGTGATTCCAGTTGTCGTGGGTTCGAATCCCATTAGCCACCCCATTATTAGAAGTTGTGACAATGCGAAGGTGGCGGAATTGGTAGACGCGCTAGCTTCAGGTGTTAGTGTTCTTACGGACGTGGGGGTTCAAGTCCCCCCCCTCGCACCACGACTTTAAAGAATTGAACTAAAAATTCAAAAAGCAGTATTTCGGCGAGTAGCGCAGCTTGGTAGCGCAACTGGTTTGGGACCAGTGGGTCGGAGGTTCGAATCCTCTCTCGCCGACCAATTTTGAACCCCGCTTCGGCGGGGTTTTTTGTTTTCTGTGCATTTCGTCACTCTCCCTTCGCAATAAACGCCCGTGGTAACTCATTGCCCCACGGTATGATTTCGCCCTTAACGTATTGAAGGATGACTTCAGGCAAGGAGCGACCATGCTGCAACAGGTTCCAACGCGTGCGTTTCACGTGATGGCGAAACCGAGCGGTTCCGATTGTAATCTGAACTGTGACTACTGTTTTTATCTCGAAAAACAATCCCTTTATCGCGAAAAGCCAGTCACGCATATGGACGATGACACGCTGGAAGCGTATATCCGTCACTATATTGCCGCCAGCGAACCGCAAAACGAAGTCGCTTTTACCTGGCAGGGCGGTGAGCCAACGCTGTTGGGGCTGGAGTTTTACCGCCGTGCCGTGGCGCTGCAGGCAAAATATGGTGCGGGAAGGCAGGTCAGTAACAGCTTCCAGACCAACGGCGTGCTGCTGGATGATGAATGGTGCGCGTTTTTGGCAGAAAATCATTTTCTTGTTGGGTTATCGCTGGATGGTCCGGCTGAGATCCACAATCAATATCGCGTGACCAAAGGCGGCAGACCAACGCATAAGCTGGTGATGCGTGCCCTGACGCTGCTGCAAAAGCATCATGTCGACTATAACGTGCTGGTCTGCGTTAACCGCACCAGCGCGTTACAACCTTTGCAGGTCTATGATTTTCTGCGTGATGCGGGCGTGGAGTTCATCCAGTTTATTCCGGTAGTGGAGCGTCTGGCTGATGAAATAGCTGCCCGCGATGGACTGAAACTACATGCTCCCGGCGATATTCAGGGCTACCTGACGGAATGGTCGGTGCGCCCCGATGAATTTGGTGAATTTCTGGTGGCGATATTCGACCGCTGGATCAAACGCGACGTCGGCAAGATTTTCGTGATGAATATCGAATGGGCGTTTGCCAATTTTGTTGGTGCGCCGGGTGCGGTTTGCCATCATCAGCCAACCTGTGGGCGCTCGGTGGTTGTTGAGCACAACGGCGACGTTTACGCCTGCGATCACTATGTTTATCCGCAATATCGGCTGGGGAATATGCATCAGCAGACCATCGCAGAAATGGTAGATTCTCCGCAGCAGCAGGCTTTTGGTGAAAATAAATTTAAGCAGTTACCGGCGCAGTGTCGCAGTTGTAACGTGTTAAAAGCATGTTGGGGAGGCTGCCCGAAACACCGCTTCATGCTCGATGCCAGCGGCAAACCGGGACTGAATTATTTGTGTGCCGGATATCAGCGTTATTTCCGCCATCTACCGCCATATCTTAAAGCAATGGCTGATTTGCTGGCGCACGGTCGCCCGGCCAGCGACATTATGCAGGCACATTTGCTGGTGGTGAGTAAGTAGAAATCGGCGGCCGCCTGCGGTTGATTGCCGGATGCGATGCTGACCGCATCTTATCCGGCCTACAGAACGTTACAATTTATTGAATTTGCAAGGCTTGTAGGCCGGATAAGGCGTTCACGCCGCATCCGGCAAGGTCAGTATGGCCCGATGTAGCGATATCGCCGGCTTAATCAGATTTAATCTGCGCGCGTGGTGGATATTTTTTCAGGATCTCCATATACGCGTGCATTTCGGTTTGCAGTGGTACACCCATCGGAATATGGCGCACGCCGATGGAGTCGCTTTCCTGCGGATCGGTGTAGAGGTTAAACACCGACGATCCGGCCGTTTGCATTACTGTGCCGGTGAACCCACCCTGATACCCGCTCTGGGTATAAGCGTATGGCTGCTGAATCAGCACATGGTATTTGAACTCATCCATACGTACAGAAGAGAGTTTGCCGTTGAGGAAGTAGTGCTCGGCCTTACGGTTAGACTGGCCGTTTGTTCCCAGGAAGAAAGATGTCTGGTCTACACCATCGATAAAGGTGGTTTTCGGCACTAAATTCGCCACTTTCGCCCCAGGATGCCCCGCCAGATCCAGTGCTGTTGGGAAGAGATCTGCCAGATCGACAATACCGTCAGATTTACGCGGTTGGATCATGCCTTTCCAGTACACGAAAGTCGGAACGCGAACGCCGCCTTCCCAGGTAGATCCTTTCGCACCACGGAACGGTGTGCGGCCGTGCGGAGGCACTTCGGCTTCCGGACCGTTATCGGAGGTGAAGACAATAAGCGTGTTATCCAGCTGACCGTTTTTCTCCAGCGTTTTGTAGAGATTAGCGAACACATCGTTCATCTCTACCATGCAGTCACCATACGAGGTGCGTGCCGGAGAGCTACCCGCATATTTGGCGTTCGGGTAGTTATCGAAGTGGCAGCCGCGAGTGCCATAATAGAGGAAGAAAGGTTTATCACTCTTCGCCATCTTGTTGAGGAACTTAACGCCATATTCCATCCAGCGTTGATCCAGGTCTTCCATATATTTCGGCGTAATGTCAGCAATGGCCTCCTGTTCGCCGCCGCGTACAGCATGAACATCATCTTTGCTAAATGGTAATTGCTTGATGTATTCAGAACGGTCCGGGCTCAGGGCGACTTCCGGGTTAACGTGAACATCGCGCCATTCGGTATACATATCGGACACTGAGTTGAAGCCACGGAAATCATCAAAGCCGACGTTCTGCGGCTGCGACTCTTTATTTTCCCCCATATGCCATTTCCCGATAGCCTGGGTGACGTAACCTTGGTCGTGCAGCAATTGCGGCAGGGTGGTTAACCCTTGCAGCCCGCCTGGTTGCCCGTACATCGGCGGCATTAGAATGCCGTGGTGGATGGAGTATTGCCCGGTGAGAATGGTGGCGCGGGTAGGGGAAGAACTCGGTTGAGAATACGCAGAGGTTAAAATCAGCCCCTGGCTGGCAACGGCGTCAATATCTGGCGTTGGGTTACCTACCGCCACGCCACCGCCATTAAAGCCGACATCCATCCAGCCCACGTCATCCAGTAAGAAAACAACCACGTTCGGCTTCTTACCGGTCTTTTTCTCTAATTCCGCCAGCTTCTGCTGAGTTTCTTTATCCTGTGCCGGATGCTGCATCACAGGCATCATATTATCGTGCAGGTTTAACCAAGTACTGGTTAGGGTGATCATACCCGGCGTAGCCTTCGCGCGCGGTAGCGGTTGACGGGGTATCTGCAGCACTGGCCAGCAAAGGAATAGCGGTGGCGACTGCGACCACCAGTAGTTTGGGTGAAAACGAAATTTCCATGCAAAACGCTCCGGTTTCATGTCATTAAATGGATGACATAATTAAGCATTGATAATTGAGGTCCCTCTCCCTGATAAAATGGGGTTATAAATAATTATGATGAAAATATATTATTTATTTGCCATGAGGATGAATCGAAAGATCAGGAGAGCGTTTTCAATCCTACCCTTGGTGCGGGGCATATGTAAGGCAGGTTTATTGTATGGTGTTGATTATTGATGCTGTTTTTGATTAGAAGTGTAATTAATATATATTGGTTATTGAATATTTTTAACAATTCACAGTATTTATAATTAAAGAGAGTAAGGTTCTGGATGATATTTTCTCAGGTAATTATTGCGAACGAAAGAAACCTGGATTGCAGAATTTTCTCATAACAAGTATTAAAGGATGTTATTTCCCGGGCCTGTGTGGCATAATAATTGGGTAGATGCTCATTCCATCTCTTATGTTCGCCTTAGTGCCTCATAAACTTAGGAATGACGCAGAGCCGTTTACGGTGCTTATCGTCCACTGACAGATGTCGCTTATGCCTCATCAGATACCATGGACACAACGTTGAGTGAAGCACCCACTTGTTGTCATACAGACCTGTTTTAACGCCTGCTCCGTAATAAGAGCAGGTGTTTTTTTATGTATCAGAAAGGCCCCGGAGGTGCTTGCCTCCGGGTTAGAAAGAACTATTGCGGCGGGTTGTTCTGCAACGTCAACATCAAACCGTCGCGGCGCATCGATGCGGCTTCTTCCGGTTTGTGCAGTCTGTCCAGCGCGTCGGCAAGCCATGCGTAATCGTAGGCGTCCGGGCGTTGTTTCAGTGCCGCGCGGAAGGCGAGGGATGCTTCCTGCCATTCGCCGTGCTTCATCAGTGACTGGCCCAATGTGCTCCACAACAGCGGGCGATCGCCGACGTTTTTGATTTGCTGGCGTAGCACTTTTTCAAGCTGTTCCGGATTGTTGGTTTTCAGTCGTGGAATAGGCAGCAGTAGGCGATCGTCATACTGGCGTTTCAGGCCGTCGATGATGATTTGCTGGGCAGTATCATGATCGTCACACTCAATAAGATGTTCCGCCATTGCCACCTGCAACGCCACTTGATGACGCGTTTTCCGGCTTTGGTTTTTCCACCAGTTACGCAGACCTTCGCTGCCGTCATCGGCCCGTGCCTGATTCATCAGGCCAATCCATGCCTGTTGTTCGAGCATTGCGCGATGTTCTTCGTCACCAACGTGGGCTTTCGCCATTGACGGGATGATGTCCAGTAATGAGCTCCACGCGCCGGTACGGATATACGCCTGTTCCGCCAGACGCAGCACTTCCGGATGGCGTGGTGTGACTTCGAGTAACTTATCCACGCCGTGGCGTGCAGCATGGTTTTCATTACGCGCCAGTTGCAGGCGAACGCGGGCGATTTCCACCGGAATGGTGTCGTTACCCGCCAGTTCCGCTGCGCGTTCCAGATGCTGATTGGCGCGCGCTTCATCCCCTCGTTGCTGTGCGGCTTCGGCAGCCAGCAGGTAGTTCACCACCGGCTGTTCAGCGTGATCGGCATTTTTTGACATCAGCTTTTCAACTTGCTGATAATCGCCTTCCGCCAGTTTTAGCAGCGCTTGTTCTGTCTGCTTACGTGCGCGGCGACGCTTACGTCCGATAAACCAACCCCGGGTGTGCGCGCCGGTGCGGAAGATCCGCCGCAGTAGCCACTCAATGGCAAACAGCACGACCATCGCCAGAATCAAAATGATCGCCAGGCCAGTCACGCTGGTTTCGATATTGTAGTTGTCGGTCTGGATCAGTACGTAACCCTGATGACCGGCAATCATCGGGCCGACCACGATCCCCGCAATCAGCAACACAAAGAGCAATAACACTTTTAGCATGGTTATTCTCCTTGCGGCGCGGCTGCCGGGGCATCAGCTTGCGGTGCAGGTGCAGGTGCAGGTGCAGGTGCAGGTGCAGGTGCAGGTGCAGGTGCAGGTGCAGGTGCAGGTTTAGCTTCTGTTGTCCCTGCTGCCGGTTGCGCCAGCAGGTTACGCACGCGAGTCTGCATCAGTTTTTCTAGCATCGCCTGGCTTTGCAGTGTTTCCGGGAGATCCATCGAGATATTTTGCTGGCTTAACTGGTCCACCTCGTCGAGAAACGCTTTGGTGGTGGCATCTTCAGTATCGTAATAAGCACGAACCCAGGTGGAGACGTTCTCCAGCGCCTGGCGGTACGTCTCTTCCTGATGACGCGGCACAGCTTGCGCGGCGACCAGCAGACGGGAACGAATATTTTCGCGCAGATAGATATCCTGATTCGGCGCTAACAGCGGTACGGCAGTGTCATCACGACGGCGAATCGTAATGAAGTTGTCCATAAAATTCTGCCAGCTTTTTTGCAGATTGATGCGCCATTCGCTGATGGAGCTGGAAAGCTCTTCACCATCGGAATCCATTGGCGAACCGTCGCTATCATTGTCGGCCAGACGCAGGTTATCCACTTGATTAGAGAGCTGATTCAACTTGAGGATAATACCGTCATAATCCACCTGTGATACCGCAGAAAGGCTGGCGATATCATCGGTAATTGCCCGACGAACAGCAATCAGGCTGGGGTCATTCATATCTGCCAGGCTGGCATCAGCGCTTTTCAGTAACGCTGCTGCGGTGGTAACGTCCTGATCGCTCCAGAGTTTACGTCCGGCAAGTTTTACCAGAAAGTCCGCCTGTGCCAGAAGCCAGGTTTTGGCATCGCTACCAGAGATGGTAGCGACCTTTTGTTGGACTTCATCCAGCTGTTTTGCCAGCGTTTCTTGCTGTCGATTCGCCTGCTCTAACTGTACAGCCTGTTGCTTAATAATGCCTTCCAGCTCCGCTTTTTGGCTTTCCTGGGCTTTTTGCAGTGCCGTGAGTTGGCTCGCCAGGGCATCGCTGGTGGCAGTCTGACTGACGGCCTGTTGTTTACCCCAGCCATACAAACCGACGCCTGCTGCCAGAGCAATGGCGATAGCCACCGCACTGAGAATCAGAGCGGTACTGTTCTTACTCTTCTTTTCTGCAACGACAGGTTGTGGCGTGGTGTCCACGGCCTCCCTGGTATCTTCAACCACGGCGGAGGTTTTTTCTTGTTCCGTCATTATGGCTTCCTGTTATGAGAGTTATTGTAATGCCCGTAATAGCGCATCGTTGTCAGCGTTATCGGCGACCTTAATGTCATTCCAGCCCAGTTCCTGGGCGAGTTTCGCCAAACGCTCACTGACGACCAAAAGCCGACAGCGTAGTAACCAGTGCTCACGATACCATTGTGGGATCAATGACCAGAGTTGATGCAACATTTCACCGCTGGTAACAACGACGGTCGTCACCTCGCGGGATTGCCAACGCATCGCCTCTTCTGCACCGTCATAATGAATGGCGCACCGTTGATAACATTCACAAAAAGTGACTTCAGCACCGCGTGCCGTCAGAGTTTCTCCAATCAGCTCACGACCGCCGTTGCCACGTAATATCAGCGCACGTTTGCCCGCAATACTTTGTAATTCCGGTAATTGTAGCAAGACTTCACTGATTTCCCGATCCTGCGGATAACGAACCTGGTGCCCGCTCACGGTATGCAGCGCCAGCGCAGTGGTGCGGCCGATGGCGAAATAACCAGCAAGTAATGGCCATTTAAGAGCTTGTTGATGCAGTTGTGATTGGGCAAAAGCAACGGCGTGTTGCGAAAGGGCAAACAACAGATCGCCTTCACCAAGTGCTGATAGCTGGTCGGCAAGTTGTGGCAATTGCCGACCCGGGGAAAACTCTATCAGCGGAAAATGCCAGGCCACCTGCCCCAGTGTGCGCAGACGGCTCACTAACTCTTCTCCAGCTGGAGATGGGCGGGTGACCAGGATACTCATGCTGGCGCGTCTCCGTTGTAGACTTCAGCGAGAATCTCCCGAGCGCCGTTATTCAGTAGCTCTTCCGCCAGTGAAATCCCCATTTGCTCGGCATCCTGCGGCGCACCGCGGCGTTCACCACGAATAATCTGCGAACCGTCCGGCGCACCGACCAGCGCACGCAACCAGATTTTGCCGTCGACAAGTTCGGCATAGCTGCCAATCGGCACCTGACAACCCCCTTCCAGACGGGTATTCATCGCACGTTCAGCGGTGACGCGTAGCGCGGTTTCATGGTGATTAAGCGCGGCAAGAAGCTCGCGGGTACGCGTATCATCAAGGCGGCATTCAATACCTACGGCACCCTGTCCGACTGCCGGAAGAGAAATTTCTGGGGGCAGCGCAGCGCGAATGCGGGACTCCAGCCCTAAACGTTTTAATCCAGCCACGGCAAGAATAATGGCATCGTATTCGCCGTTATCCAGCTTGCTAAGGCGTGTTCCAACGTTCCCACGCAGAGAGCGGATAATCAGGTCCGGGCGGCGTTCCGCCAGTTGGCACTGGCGACGTAAGCTGGAAGTCCCGACGATACTGCCAGCCGGTAACGCATCCAGATTGTCATAATTATTGGACACAAAGGCATCACGCGGATCCTCGCGTTCGCAAATGGTGACCAGCCCCAGACCTTGCGGGAATTCAACCGGCACATCTTTCATCGAATGTACGGCGATATCGGCGCGGTTTTCCAGAAGCGCGACTTCCAGCTCTTTAACAAATAAGCCTTTTCCGCCTACTTTCGCCAGCGGCGTATCAAGAATTACATCGCCGCGCGTCACCATCGGTACTAGTTCAACGACTAATCCCGGATGGCTCGCCATCAACTTGTCTTTGACATAGTGTGCCTGCCAGAGTGCAAGTGGGCTTTGGCGTGTGGCAATTCTTAAAACATTGTCTAACATGCTTGTTACCGTCATTATCATCCGTGGTCCATCCTAACATCCTTGCTGGAGCGATGTCAGTGTTGTGGTGAAACGTTGACGTTAATGCAAAACGTAAATGGAATCCTGACAGGCGTTTCAAGCCGTCGTAATAAGGAATTTACAGAGAATAAACGGTGCTACACTTGTATGTAGCGCATCTTTCTTTACGGTCAATCAGCAAGGTGTTAAATTGATCACGTTTTAGACCATTTTTTCGTCGTGAAACTAAAAAAACCAGGCGCGGAAAGTGGTAACAGTTACCTTTGACATACGAAATATCCCGAATGCCGCGTGTTTCCGTTGATGTTGCCGGAATCACAGACATGACGGGTAGCAAATCAGGCGATACGTCTTGTACCTCTATATTGAGACTCTGAAACAGAGACTGGATGCCATAAATCAATTGCGCGTGGATCGCGCGCTTGCTGCCATGGGGCCTGCATTCCAACAGGTTTACAGTCTGCTGCCGACATTGTTGCACTATCACCATCCGCTAATGCCGGGTTACCTTGATGGTAACGTTCCCAAAGGCATTTGCCTTTACACGCCTGATGAAACCCAACGCCACTACCTGAACGAACTTGAACTGTATCGTGGAATGTCAGTACAGGACCCGCCGAAAGGCGAGCTTCCGATTACTGGTGTATACACCATGGGCAGTACTTCGTCCGTAGGGCAAAGTTGTTCCTCTGACCTGGATATCTGGGTCTGTCATCAATCCTGGCTCGATAGCGAAGAGCGCCAATTACTACAACGTAAATGTAGCCTGCTGGAAAGCTGGGCCGCCTCGCTCGGGGTGGAAGTTAGCTTCTTCCTGATTGATGAAAACCGTTTCCGCCACAACGAGAGTGGCAGTCTGGGGGGAGAGGATTGCGGCTCCACCCAGCATATACTGCTACTTGATGAATTTTACCGTACCGCCGTGCGTCTCGCCGGTAAGCGTATTCTGTGGAATATGGTGCCTTGCGACGAAGAAGAGCATTACGATGACTATGTAATGACGCTCTACGCGCAGGGCGTGCTGACGCCAAATGAATGGCTGGATCTCGGCGGCTTAAGCTCGCTTTCCGCTGAAGAGTACTTTGGTGCCAGCCTTTGGCAACTCTACAAAAGTATCGATTCCCCGTACAAAGCGGTGCTGAAGACACTGCTGCTGGAAGCCTATTCCTGGGAATACCCGAACCCACGCCTGCTGGCGAAAGATATCAAACAGCGTTTGCACGACGGCGAGATTGTGTCGTTTGGCCTCGATCCGTACTGCATGATGCTGGAGCGTGTTACTGAATACCTGACGGCGATTGAAGATTTCACCCGTCTGGATTTAGTACGCCGCTGCTTCTATTTAAAAGTGTGCGAAAAACTCAGCCGTGAACGCGCCTGCGTAGGCTGGCGTCGTGAAGTGTTAAGCCAGCTGGTGAAAGAGTGGGAATGGGACGATGCTCGTCTGGCAATGCTCGATAACCGCGCTAACTGGAAGATAGATCAGGTGCGTGAGGCGCACAACGAGCTGCTCGACGCAATGATGCAGAGCTACCGTAATCTGATCCGCTTTGCGCGCCGCAATAACCTTAGCGTCTCCGCCAGCCCGCAGGATATCGGCGTGCTGACGCGTAAACTGTACGCGGCGTTTGAAGCATTACCGGGTAAAGTGACGCTGGTAAACCCGCAGATTTCACCTGATCTCTCGGAACCGAATCTGACCTTTATTTATGTACCGCCGGGCCGTGCTAACCGTTCAGGTTGGTATCTGTATAACCGCGCGCCAAATATTGAGTCGATCATCAGCCATCAGCCGCTGGAATATAACCGTTACCTGAATAAGCTGGTGGCGTGGGCATGGTTTAACGGCCTGCTGACCTCGCGCACCCGTTTGTACATTAAAGGCAACGGCGTTGTCGACTTGCCGAAGTTGCAGGAGATGGTCGCCGACGTGTCGCACCATTTCCCGCTGCGCTTACCAGCACCGACACCGAAGGCGCTCTACAGCCCGTGTGAGATCCGCCATCTGGCGATTATCGTTAACCTGGAATATGACCCGACAGCGGCGTTCCGCAATCAGGTGGTGCATTTTGATTTCCGTAAGCTGGATGTCTTCAGCTTTGGCGAGAATCAAAATTGCCTGGTAGGTAGCGTTGACCTGCTGTATCGCAACTCGTGGAACGAAGTGCGTACGCTGCACTTCAACGGTGAGCAGTCGATGATTGAAGCCCTGAAAACCATTCTCGGCAAAATGCATCAGGACGCCGCACCGCCCGATAGCGTGGAAGTCTTCTGCTACAGCCAGCATCTGCGCGGCTTAATCCGTACTCGCGTGCAGCAACTGGTTTCTGAGTGTATTGAACTGCGTCTTTCCAGCACCCGTCAGGAAACCGGACGCTTCAAGGCGTTGCGCGTTTCTGGTCAAACCTGGGGCTTGTTCTTCGAACGCCTGAATGTATCGGTACAGAAACTGGAGAACGCCATCGAGTTTTATGGCGCTATTTCGCATAACAAACTGCACGGCCTGTCAGTGCAGGTTGAAACCAATCACATCAAATTACCGGCGGTGGTGGACGGCTTTGCCAGCGAAGGGATCATCCAGTTTTTCTTCGAAGAAACGCAAGACGAGAATGGCTTTAATATCTACATTCTCGACGAAAGCAACCGGGTTGAGGTGTATCACCACTGCGAAGGTAGCAAAGAGGAACTGGTGCGTGACGTCAGTCGCTTCTACTCGTCATCGCACGACCGCTTCACCTACGGCTCAAGCTTCATCAACTTCAACCTGCCGCAGTTCTATCAGATTGTGAAGGTTGATGGTCGCGAACAGGTGATTCCGTTCCGCACCAAATCTATTGGCAACATGCCGCCTGCCAACCAGGATCACGATACGCCGCTATTACAGCAGTATTTTTCGTGATGAGCGTGCCGGAAAGCGAGGCTTATCCGGCATGCAATCTTAGCGAAAACTGACGGTTTCACCCGCCTGCTGCGTTGCCGCCTGTTCCAGCAAATCCCAGAAGGTTTCACCGCTACGGTCGCAAATCCACTCATCGCCTTTCAGGTCAAAATGGTAGCCGCCCTGTTTGGTCGCCAGCCACACCTGGTGCAGCGGTTCCTGACGATTAATAATGATTTTGCTGCCGTTTTCAAAGGTAATGGTCAGCACGCCACCGCTGATTTCGCAGTCGATATCGCTGTCGCCATCCCAGTCGTCCAGATGCTCTTCAATGGTTAGCCACAGTTGGTCAGCCAGGCGATGAAATTCACTGTCGTTCATTGTTGTATCCTGTTTTTAAGTGATGGCGGCAGTATAGCGGCATGGGGTCAGGGCTTCAAAGTTTGCACCTCTGCGGCTGCGTTCCGGCACGATTCATCCGTCACCGGAATAATAATGTCTCTGTATAGCGAAAGATTTGTCTCTTCATTAGGGCGCAGGTACACCACGCCTTTCCCTGTTTCTGGTAAACATTATGATCAGGTTCACCGAGCGAGCATCCCCACGCTGACGGAACTAAAAAAGACAACAAACAAACAACATTGCGATAGTGCATAAAGCCATCCTGGCGCGAGGTGCCGATCACGAAACTACCAGCAAAACATAAATCCCCACGTGTAAGCGTTATACTCGCAGCATTTCCTCACTTTTCAGACTTCATAAAGAGTCGCTAAACGCTTGCTTTTACGCCTTCTCCTGCGATGATAGAAAGCAGAAAGCGATGAACTTTACAGGCAATCCATAATGAAAAACGTGTTTAAGGCACTCACTGTATTACTTACTCTCTTCAGCCTGACGGGCTGCGGTCTGAAAGGTCCGCTCTATTTCCCGCCTGCAGATAAAAATGCACCGCCGCCGACCAAACCGGTAGAGACGCAAACGCAATCCACGGTGCCGGATAAAAACGACCGCGCCACTGGCGATGGTCCATCCCAGGTGAATTACTAAAAGTCAGTTTCTGTACCCGCGTGATTGGAGTAAATGATGCAGTTCTCGAAAATGCATGGCCTTGGCAACGATTTTATGGTCGTCGACGCGGTAACGCAGAATGTCTTTTTTTCACCGGAACTGATTCGTCGCCTGGCGGATCGGCACCTGGGGGTAGGGTTTGACCAGTTGCTGGTGGTTGAGCCGCCGTATGATCCTGAACTGGATTTTCACTATCGCATTTTTAATGCTGATGGCAGTGAAGTGGCGCAGTGCGGCAACGGCGCGCGCTGCTTTGCCCGTTTTGTGCGTCTGAAAGGGCTGACCAATAAGCGCGATATCCGCGTCAGCACCGCCAACGGGCGGATGGTTCTGACCGTCACCGATGATGATCTGGTCCGCGTAAATATGGGCGAGCCCAACTTCGAACCTTCCGCTGTGCCGTTTCGCGCTAACAAAGCGGAAAAGACCTATATTATGCGCGCCGCCGAGCAGACAATCTTATGTGGCGTGGTGTCGATGGGAAATCCGCACTGCGTGATTCAGGTCGATGATGTCGATACTGCGGCGGTAGAAACACTGGGGCCTGTTCTGGAAAGCCACGAACGTTTTCCGGAGCGCGCCAATATCGGTTTTATGCAAGTGGTTAAGCGCGAGCATATTCGTTTACGCGTTTATGAGCGTGGGGCAGGAGAAACCCAGGCCTGCGGCAGCGGCGCGTGTGCGGCGGTTGCGGTAGGGATTCAACAAGGTTTGCTGGCCGAAGAAGTACGTGTGGAACTCCCTGGTGGTCGTCTTGATATCGCCTGGAAAGGTCCGGGTCATCCGTTATATATGACGGGTCCGGCAGTACATGTTTACGACGGATTTATTCATCTATGAAGCAACCAGGGGAAGAACTACAGGAAACTCTCACGGAGCTTGATGACCGGGCGGTTGTCGATTATCTGATTAAAAATCCTGAGTTTTTTATCCGCAATGCGCGCGCAGTAGAAGCGATACGTGTGCCACATCCGGTACGCGGTACCGTTTCGTTGGTCGAATGGCATATGGCTCGCGCGCGTAACCATATTCATGTTCTGGAAGAGAACATGTCGCTGTTGATGGAACAGGCTATCGCCAACGAAGGCCTGTTTTATCGCTTACTCTACCTGCAGCGCAGTCTCACCGCCGCCAGCAGTCTCGACGATATGCTGATGCGTTTTCACCGCTGGGCGCGCGATCTCGGTCTGGCGGGCGCGAGTGTGCGTCTGTTTCCGGATCGCTGGCGCTTAGGTGCGCCGTCGAACCATACTCATCTGGCATTAAACCGTCAGGCTTTCGAACCGCTGCGTATTCAGCGTCTGGGCCAGGAGCAGCATTATCTGGGGCCGCTTAACGGGCCGGAGTTGCTGGTGGTGCTACCGGAAGCGAAAGCGGTGGGATCGGTGGCGATGTCGATGCTGGGAAGCGATGCTGATTTAGGCGTGGTGCTGTTCACCAGCCGCGATGCTAATCACTATCAACAAGGGCAGGGAACGCAGTTACTTGATGAAATTGCGCTGATGTTGCCGGAGCTTCTGGAGCGTTGGATTGAACGCGTATGACCAATTTACATACCGATGTAGAACGCTATCTACGTTATCTGAGCGTGGAGCGTCAGCTTAGCCCGATAACCCTGCTTAACTACCAGCGCCAGCTTGAGGCGATCATCAATTTTGCCAGCGAAAACGGCCTGCAAAGCTGGCAGCAATGTGATGTGACGATGGTGCGCAATTTTGCTGTACGCAGTCGCCGTAAAGGGCTGGGCGCGGCAAGCCTCGCATTACGCCTCTCTGCGCTACGTAGCTTTTTTGACTGGCTGGTCAGCCAGAACGAACTCAAAGCTAACCCGGCAAAAGGTGTTTCGGCACCGAAAGCGCCACGTCATCTGCCGAAGAATATCGACGTCGACGATATGAATCGGCTGCTGGATATTGATATCAACGATCCCCTCGCCGTGCGCGACCGGGCAATGCTGGAAGTGATGTACGGCGCGGGTCTGCGTCTTTCCGAACTGGTGGGGCTGGATATCAAACACCTCGACCTGGAGTCCGGCGAAGTGTGGGTGATGGGGAAAGGCAGCAAAGAGCGCCGCCTGCCGATTGGTCGCAACGCCGTGGCGTGGATTGAGCACTGGCTTGATTTGCGCGATCTGTTTGGCAGCGAAGACGACGCGCTTTTCCTGTCGAAACTGGGCAAGCGTATCTCCGCGCGTAATGTGCAGAAACGCTTTGCCGAATGGGGCATAAAACAAGGGCTGAATAACCACGTTCACCCGCATAAATTACGTCACTCGTTCGCTACGCATATGCTGGAGTCGAGCGGCGATCTTCGTGGTGTGCAGGAGCTGCTGGGTCATGCCAACCTCTCCACCACGCAAATCTATACTCATCTTGATTTTCAACACCTTGCCTCGGTGTACGATGCGGCGCATCCACGCGCCAAACGGGGGAAATAATGCGTTTTTACCGGCCTTTGGGGCGCATCTCGGCGCTCACCTTTGACCTGGATGATACCCTTTACGATAACCGTCCGGTGATCCAACGTACTGAGCAAGAAGCACTTATCTTTGTGCAAAATTATCATCCGGCGCTGCGCAGCTTCCAGAATGAAGATCTGCAACGCCTGCGCCAGGCGGTACGGGAAGCGGAACCCGAGATTTATCACGACGTGACGCGCTGGCGTTTTCGTTCGATTGAACAAGCGATGCTCGACGCCGGGCTGAGTGCCGAAGAAGCCAGTGCAGGCGCACACGCAGCAATGATCAACTTTGCCAAATGGCGCAGCCGGATCGATGTTCCGCAGCAAACGCACGACACCTTAAAACAGCTGGCGAAGAAATGGCCGCTGGTGGCGATCACCAACGGTAACGCCCAGCCGGAGCTGTTTGGTTTGGGAGATTATTTTGAGTTTGTGCTGCGCGCTGGCCCGCACGGGCGCTCGAAACCGTTCAGCGATATGTACTTCCTGGCGGCGGAAAAACTCAACGTGCCGATCGGCGAGATCTTACATGTCGGGGACGATCTCACCACTGATGTGGGTGGGGCAATTCGCAGCGGAATGCAGGCCTGTTGGATCAGACCGGAAAATGGCGATCTGATGCAAACCTGGGACAGCCGTTTACTCCCGCATCTGGAAATTTCCCGGTTGGCATCTCTGACCTCGCTGATATAATCAGCAAATCTGTATATATACCCAGCTTTTTGGCGGAGGGCGTTGCGCTTCTCCGCCCAACCTATTTTTACGCGGCGGTGCCAATGGACGTTTCTTACCTGCTCGATAGCCTTAATGACAAACAGCGCGAAGCGGTGGCCGCGCCACGCAGCAACCTTCTGGTGCTGGCGGGCGCGGGCAGTGGTAAGACGCGCGTACTGGTGCATCGTATCGCCTGGCTGATGAGCGTGGAAAACTGCTCGCCATACTCGATTATGGCGGTGACGTTTACCAACAAAGCGGCGGCGGAAATGCGTCATCGTATCGGGCAACTGATGGGCACCAGCCAGGGCGGCATGTGGGTCGGCACCTTCCACGGGCTGGCGCATCGCCTGCTGCGTGCGCACCACATGGACGCCAACCTGCCGCAGGATTTCCAGATCCTCGACAGTGAAGACCAGCTGCGCCTGCTTAAGCGTTTGATCAAGGCGATGAACCTCGACGAGAAGCAGTGGCCGCCGCGCCAGGCAATGTGGTACATCAACAGCCAGAAAGATGAAGGCCTGCGTCCGCATCATATTCAAAGCTACGGTAATCCGGTGGAGCAGACCTGGCAGAAGGTGTATCAGGCGTATCAGGAAGCGTGTGACCGCGCGGGCCTGGTGGACTTCGCCGAGCTGCTGCTGCGCGCCCACGAACTGTGGCTTAACAAGCCGCATATCCTGCAACACTACCGCGAACGTTTTACCAACATCCTGGTGGACGAATTCCAGGATACCAACAACATTCAGTACGCGTGGATCCGCCTGCTGGCGGGCGATACCGGCAAAGTGATGATCGTTGGCGATGACGATCAGTCAATCTACGGCTGGCGCGGGGCGCAGGTCGAGAATATTCAGCGTTTCCTCAATGATTTCCCCGGTGCTGAAACTATCCGTCTGGAGCAGAACTACCGCTCTACCAGCAATATTCTGAGCGCCGCTAACGCCCTGATTGAAAACAACAACGGGCGTTTGGGTAAAAAATTGTGGACCGATGGCGCGGACGGTGAGCCGATTTCCCTCTATTGCGCTTTTAACGAACTCGACGAAGCGCGTTTTGTGGTTAACCGCATCAAGACCTGGCAGGACAACGGCGGGGCGCTTGCCGAGTGCGCGATTCTCTACCGCAGTAACGCCCAGTCGCGCGTGCTGGAAGAGGCGTTATTGCAGGCGAGTATGCCGTACCGTATTTACGGCGGGATGCGCTTCTTCGAACGCCAGGAAATCAAAGATGCGCTCTCGTATCTGCGCCTGATTGCCAACCGCAACGACGACGCGGCCTTTGAGCGCGTGGTCAATACGCCAACGCGGGGTATTGGTGACCGGACGCTGGACGTGGTGCGTCAAACATCGCGCGATCGCCAGTTAACACTCTGGCAAGCGTGTCGTGAACTGTTGCAGGAAAAAGCCCTCGCCGGACGTGCTGCCAGCGCCTTACAGCGGTTTATGGAACTGATCGACGCCTTAGCGCAGGAAACTGCCGATATGCCGCTACATGTACAGACTGACCGGGTAATTAAAGACTCCGGCCTGCGCACCATGTACGAGCAGGAGAAGGGCGAAAAAGGCCAGACGCGTATCGAAAACTTAGAGGAGCTGGTGACGGCAACGCGCCAGTTCAGCTACAACGAAGAAGACGAAGATTTAATGCCGCTGCAGGCATTCCTCTCCCATGCGGCGCTGGAAGCGGGCGAGGGGCAGGCGGATACATGGCAGGATGCGGTGCAGTTGATGACGCTACACTCGGCGAAAGGTCTGGAGTTTCCGCAGGTGTTTATCGTTGGTATGGAAGAGGGCATGTTCCCAAGCCAAATGTCGCTGGATGAAGGCGGGCGTCTGGAAGAAGAACGGCGTCTGGCCTACGTTGGCGTAACCCGCGCGATGCAGAAACTGACGCTGACCTACGCGGAAACTCGCCGTCTGTATGGCAAAGAGGTTTACCATCGCCCCTCGCGCTTTATTGGCGAGCTGCCGGAAGAGTGTGTGGAAGAGGTGCGCCTGCGCGCCACGGTAAGCCGCCCGGTTAGCCATCAGCGGATGGGTACACCGATGGTCGAGAACGACAGCGGCTACAAACTCGGCCAGCGCGTGCGCCACGCTAAGTTTGGTGAAGGCACTATCGTCAATATGGAAGGCAGCGGCGAACATAGCCGTTTGCAGGTGGCATTCCAGGGCCAGGGAATCAAATGGCTGGTGGCGGCTTACGCCCGGCTGGAGGCGGTGTAATTTACGATCACGTTGCCGGATGCGGTGCTGCGCACCTTATCCGGCCTACGAGAATTGCACCCGCCAGGCCGGATAAGGCGTTTACGCCGCATCCGGCATCAGCACCTTACTTAGCGCACTTCTTCACATCAATATTCCAGTCAGCACCAGACGCAACCTGATGTTTCTGCGCAAAATTATCCATATTCAGCGCCACGGAAACATTCAATAAGCTGTTCAGATACACCATTGGCTGGCCTTCCGGCACATCGCCGAAGCTGGCGACATACGGCATTTTCCCTTCGTATTTTTTCTCGGAACCTTCGGAAATGGTCACACATAACGTATCGTTGAGTTTGATCCCCGCCTGATTCAATAACTCGTCGCTGATATTGCTCCAGACGTTACCGTACTGAATATCGAGAATCGGGATATTGCCCTTCACTTCACCTTTTGTCGCTTTCGCTTTCTGATAAGGCAGTTCGACAACTTTTGCCGGAAGCTCAGGCCCCACCTGCTCAAAGGAAATCGCGCCGGATGCCAGACGCGCACCGGTGTAGGCATACACGTCACGACCGTGGAAGGTATATGACTTTTCGGAACCTTTCAGGCGGTTGGTTTTTTCATCGATTTGCCGGACGCTCTCAATACCCAGCGATTCCGCCACCAAAGTGAGCGTACCGTTATCCGGTGAAACGAAGTATTGACCGTTTTTGGTTTTCAGCACTACCGATTTACGGTCAGTGCCTACGCCCGGATCGACCACACTGACAAACACCGAACCTTGCGGCCAATAACTGGCAGTCTGATACAGGCGATAAGCACCTTCCCAGATGTTATACGGTGGAATTTCGTGGGTTAAATCAAAGATTTTAAGATTATGGTCAACGCCGAAAGCGACGCCTTTCATCGCCGAGACGGCCCCATCTTTCAGGCTAAAATCAGTTTGTAAAATCAAAGCGTTATCCGCATAAGCGGACGATGATCCCAGACACGTTAATAAAAATAACGTTGCGAGCGTTTTTTTCATTTTTGTTTCCCTTCATTTATCTGATGATTTTCCAGCTGTGTAGCCAGCCCCAGTTTGTCTGGCCTCCTCGAGTGTACAATGCTTAACCTTTCCGCTCGACGGAAATCATGGTGACAAAAGGATAGCGTTGCCACGGGATTGCCCCGCCTTTCATATACATATGTGAAATCGTGCCATCAAGATAAAGCAGCTGCTCGACGTCCAGTTTCGCTTTGGCATAACAGGCAAAATCATAAAAATTTGTCCCCTGCTGGCTCAACAAAAACACGGCGTTCCCTTGTTTATTAATCCCCACACCGTTACGAATTTTGCGTGAGGCGACGTTGGGATGAATGCGCGGATTAATTACGCCATTTTCCATCAACATTGGCCCTGACTGCACCGCAAACTGAATCTCTTTACTGGTTTTAAAGGCATCCAGACGAACGATGCCGACTTTATTTCCCGCAACATAAAAAACGCCGCCAGGACGGATAAAGAAATTACCTTCCCCCGAAGCGAGATTTAGCGCCACTTTCTGCTGACCGTTTTCGATGTACAAACCGAGCGGCGCATAGTTTTCATCATAGATGCCGCCGTTCATCACCATCTGCACCTGACCCTGACTATTCATATCCGCCAGCAGTGCATGTAACGTTTCCCACGCTTCGCCATTGGCTTTTTGCCAGTACATTTTCACCCGTTCGGTTTGAGGATTAACGGTATACGCCTGCACAGTCAGCGTTGGGTCAGAGAGCGCACAGTCATCAGCAGCAACAGCAAACAAGGGAAGCAAGGTGAGGGCGAGAAAAATCCGTTTGAGATTCAAGGTGATCATTCCTTTACCAATGAGTAGCCGATGCGCCATTATAGGTCCTGGATGTGGGATTTTTTTATCCTGTTAATGACCTTGACGAGTACCAAAAAGCGCGAAGTTCAACTATTGTTCTGTGGTGTTCCGTTGCGTGTTGACGGCAAAATTTTGCTGGCGTAACATGCGCGCACGATCACTCTAAGAGGACATTCGCCTTGGACACACCCAGTAGATACTGGCTCACTATCCTGTCATCCAGGATCAACTCCTAAGGCTATCCCCTTTTGCTGATAGCCTTAGCGGTTGTCAGCGACCTCAATTTTCCCGTCGCGCTGAGTCAGGCTGTTTAATGGTCTGAAACTCAATTTGTTTCTGTGTGCCCACCGAACTGTCCGATATTTTAAGCATTGGGAGTCCCGGTCATGCTGAGCGCATTTCAACTGGAAAATAACCGACTGACCCGGCTGGAAGTCGAAGAGTCACAACCCCTTGTAAATGCAGTATGGATTGATCTTGTCGAACCGGATGACGACGAGCGACTGCGCGTACAATCTGAACTTGGCCAGAGCCTGGCAACCCGCCCGGAACTGGAAGACATCGAAGCATCGGCGCGTTTCTTTGAAGACGATGACGGCCTGCATATTCACTCCTTCTTCTTCTTTGAAGATGCGGAAGATCACGCCGGTAACTCTACTGTAGCATTTACCATCCGCGATGGTCGTCTGTTTACACTGCGTGAACGCGAGCTGCCTGCATTCCGTCTGTATCGTATGCGCGCCCGCAGCCAGTCGATGGTAGACGGTAACGCTTACGAGCTGCTGCTGGATCTGTTCGAAACCAAAATCGAACAGTTAGCGGATGAAATTGAAAACATCTACAGCGATCTGGAGCAACTGAGCCGGGTGATTATGGAAGGGCGTCAGGGCGATGAGTACGACGAGGCACTCTCCACATTGGCAGAATTGGAAGATATCGGCTGGAAAGTTCGCCTGTGTCTGATGGATACCCAGCGCGCGCTCAACTTCCTGGTGCGTAAAGCACGCTTACCGGGTGGGCAACTGGAGCAGGCGCGTGAAATCCTGCGAGATATCGAGTCCCTGCTGCCGCATAACGAATCCTTGTTCCAGAAGGTGAACTTCCTGATGCAGGCGGCGATGGGCTTTATCAACATCGAGCAGAACCGCATCATCAAGATCTTCTCGGTGGTATCCGTCGTGTTCCTGCCGCCAACGCTGGTCGCTTCCAGCTACGGGATGAACTTTGAGTTTATGCCAGAGTTGAAGTGGAGCTTCGGCTACCCGGCAGCGATTATCTTTATGATCCTCGCGGGCCTGGCACCGTATCTGTACTTTAAGCGCAAGAACTGGTTGTAAAAAGAAGGCGGTGGCTTAGCCTGGCTAAGCCATCTCTTATTCAAAGACTCCAGGTATTTAACCCTTTTACTTCTTTCTCATAGAACCATTTGTTCGTGTTAACAGCAACATAGGCTGCTACGGCAATTCCCAGAATGTTAACGCTAATTAGTGCACCAACAAATAGAGATAGAATACCAAGTAATAGAACTATAATTGCTTTTTTCCATAATCCCAGGACAAATAAATATATCCAGGAACAGAAGAAAGCAATGAAATTCATTTGAATAGTTAAGCGTTGTCTTACTTTTAATGCTTTAAATGCTGCTTTATATTCTGGTGTTGCCCCCCAGAATCCAGGAAAACCATGTTGATCATAAAAATTAAATCGATATTTCCATTTTTCACTTAATGAACCATCGTTCATATATTCCTTACTCATAAATACTCCGTACTATTGTTTTGATGAATCAGTAGGTGCAAGCATTAGCATACTGAAAGTGGAAAAGTAGCAAATTAAAAAAATCATCGAACCATTGCCTGAACAGGCAAAATCTTCGGCTATCATTGTGATGATAGAGATAATATATACTGCCAATGTACCAAAAACATAAGTTTTTATATATATGAAACCACTATCACGGAGTCGTTGGCAATTCATGTTGATGACGAGATAATGGAGTGCGATGGTAGAGACTATAACAAGAAAACCAGCTTCCCCATCGTTAAAAAAAACAATAAGAAAGGCAAAAATGAAATTTATTAAAATAAAGGAAAATATATATCGGCGTCTGGAAATCTTACCGTTCGATGTTGGGATAAACATACGTAACATAAATTTTACATCCTTGTGTGAGTCTCCTGTCAGCATGGCAATATGCCCACTCTCATGCAAGAGCAGGCATATTTTTTCAGAATATATTTATTTTTTATTTGGACGTTCTACGCTGCGTATAAATCGCATCCATCACAAAAATTGCCAGCGCCACCCAAATAAAGGCGAAAGTCACCATCTTATCGGCACCTGGTTTTTCACCATAAAACGTCACAGCCAGCAGGAACATCAGCGTCGGGCCAATGTACTGGAAAAAGCCTAACGTTGAGAGACGCAGGCGCGTGGCTGCGGCGGTAAAACACAACAGCGGTACGGTAGTGACAATACCGGCGGCGATCAGCAGTAAATTCAGCGACATAGGATTTTGCCCCATATGGCTGGTTGAGCTGTCGGCAATAGCAAACAGGTAAATCGCCGCCACGGGCAGTAGCCACATAGTTTCGATTAACATGCCGGTTTGCGCTTCAACGGCAATCTTCTTGCGTACCAGGCCGTAGAAGGCAAAACTAAACGCCAGCCCCAGCGCGATGATTGGCAGCGAACCAAAAGTCCACAGCTGGACCAACACGCCACATATCGCCAGAATCACCGCCAGCCATTGCATCCGGCGGAATCGCTCGCCGAGGAAAATCATCCCCAGCACAATGTTCACCAGCGGGTTAATAAAGTAACCAAGGCTCGCTTCCAGCATATGGTGATTGTTCACTGCCCAGATAAACAGTAGCCAGTTGCCGCCAATCAGCACGGCAGAGACTGCCAGCATAAAAATTTTCTGTGGCGTCTGAATCAGCGTTTTTAAATAGGACCACTGGCGGCAGATGCTCATCAGCACCACCATAAAGAAAAACGACCAGATCACGCGATGCGTCAGGATCTCATCGGCGGGCACGTAGTAAATCAGCTTGAAGTACGCTGGGGCGATACCCCAAATAAAATAAGCGGCAAGAGCGAGTAATACGCCCTGCCGCGTTTGTTTTGCATCCATTGGAAAACTCATTTTTTGTTGTTGATAGCAGTTGACCTGCTCAGTTTGCTGACAAAGTGTGCTTTGTTCATGCTGGATGCGGCGTTAACGCCATATTCAGCCTACAAAACTATGCAAATTCAATATATTGCATTTCTCTGGTAGGCCTGATAAGCGTAGCGCATCAGGCAATTTTGCGTTTGTCATAAGTCTCAGCAGTTTACCTGCTTTTATGTATTCAACCTACCATATAGGTGGCGGTAGCACTGGCAATATAAAGCTGTTCTTCATTATGCAGTTCAACGCGGGCGACGGCGACTTTATTACCCGCACGCAGCAGGCTACTGGTAGCTGTAAAACGCTCGCCTCTGCCTGGACGTAGATAATCGACGCGAAGATCAATTGTCCCCATCCGCGATAGCCGCTGGCGCAGTTCATCCTCACTGATGGTTTCGTGGCGGGTTAAGGTACTTCCCACGCACACCAGACCTGCGGCGACATCCAGCGCCGACGCAATGACCCCACCGTGCAAAATGCTTTGCGCCCAGTTACCAACCATCATCGGCTGATTTTTAAAGGCCAGCTGTGCAAATTCTTTTTCGTAACGCTCCAGCTCCATCCCCAATGCGCGGTTAAATGGCATGTGATAAACAAACATTTCACCCACTAATTTCAGGGCTTGTTCGGCGGTCAGTACGGCAGACATATCATCCTTACACTTCATTGGTTAATGAAATGTTGATTTTATGCTTCTTTGTTGTTGGTTTCTACTTTAGGAAGGGATAACTAACGGCAATTGAGTTAAGTATGTAAAATAGCCCGCAGAAAAAATATTCATCTAATCAATAATTCGTTACGGAGAACACGAGCGATGCGGACTCTACTGGGCTGCTTGTTGCCGATGTGTATGCTGCCGATAGTGGCAAATGCGCAAGAGGCAACGGTGAAAGATGTGCATGACGCGCCAGCAGTACGTGGCAGCATTATCGCCAATATGTTGCAGGAGCATGACAATCCTTTCACCCTTTATCCTTATGACACCAACTACATCATCTATACCCAAACAAGTGATCTCAATAAAGAAGCGATAGCCAGTTACGACTGGGCAGAAAACGCGCGTAAGGATGAAGTAAAGTTCCAGTTGAGCCTGGCGTTTCCGCTGTGGCGGGGGATTTTGGGGCCAAACTCTGTACTGGGCGCTTCCTACACCCAGAAATCCTGGTGGCAGCTTTCTAATAGCGATGAGTCATCACCGTTTCGTGAAACTAACTACGAACCGCAATTGTTCCTCGGTTTTGCCACCGATTATAGTTTTGCAGGCTGGACGCTGCGCGATGTGGAAATGGGCTACAACCACGACTCAAACGGACGTTCAGACCCAACTTCCCGTAGCTGGAACCGTATCTACACTCGCCTGATGGCAGAGAACGGCAACTGGCTGGTAGAAGTGAAGCCGTGGTATGTCGTCGGTAATACGGACGATAACCCGGACATCACCAAATATATGGGTTACTACCAGCTTAAAATTGGTTATCACCTCGGTGATGCTGTGCTGAGCGCGAAAGGGCAGTACAACTGGAACACCGGTTATGGTGGTGCGGAGTTAGGCTTAAGCTACCCGATCACCAAACATGTGCGTCTTTATACCCAAGTCTACAGCGGCTATGGCGAATCGCTCATCGACTATAACTTTAACCAGACCCGCGTCGGTGTGGGAGTTATGCTAAACGACCTGTTCTGATGTGAGTTGATTGAAAGGCAAATCTGGAATCCAGCATCCAGGATTACCCTCTCAGAGACTAAAAGCATTGCAGTTTCTCGCGCAGGCGCTGAAAATAGCGCCTGTTTTTATTTCAGGCAATCGGGGTGAATGTGGCGCAGGCGGAAGTGTTGAATCTGGAGTCCGGAGCTAAGCAGGTTTTACAAGAAACCTTTGGCTACCAACAGTTTCGCCCTGGTCAGGAAGAGATTATCGACACCGTACTTTCCGGTCGCGATTGCCTGGTCGTCATGCCCACTGGTGGCGGAAAATCCCTTTGCTATCAAATTCCTGCCTTATTGCTAAACGGCCTTACCGTGGTTGTTTCACCGCTGATTTCGTTGATGAAAGATCAGGTGGATCAACTACAGGCCAACGGCGTGGCGGCGGCGTGCCTTAACTCGACGCAAACCCGCGAGCAGCAACTTGAAGTGATGACAGGCTGCCGCACCGGGCAAATTCGTCTGCTCTATATCGCCCCGGAACGCCTGATGCTGGATAACTTCCTTGAGCATCTGGCGCACTGGAATCCGGTGTTATTAGCCGTTGATGAAGCGCACTGTATCTCCCAATGGGGCCACGATTTCCGCCCGGAATATGCCGCGCTCGGTCAGCTGCGTCAGCGTTTTCCGACGCTGCCGTTTATGGCGCTAACCGCCACCGCCGACGACACCACGCGCCAGGATATTGTGCGTCTGCTGGGGCTGAACGATCCGCTAATTCAAATCAGCAGTTTTGACCGTCCGAATATTCGCTACATGCTGATGGAGAAGTTCAAACCGCTCGATCAATTGATGCGTTACGTGCAGGAACAGCGGGGAAAGTCGGGCATTATCTATTGCAACAGTCGGGCGAAAGTAGAAGACACCGCCGCGCGTCTGCAAAGTAAAGGGATTAGTGCAGCGGCGTATCATGCTGGCCTGGAAAACGATGTCCGCGCCGACGTGCAGGAAAAATTTCAGCGAGATGACCTGCAAATTGTGGTGGCGACGGTGGCGTTTGGCATGGGCATCAACAAGCCGAACGTCCGCTTCGTGGTGCATTTTGATATCCCGCGCAATATCGAATCCTATTATCAGGAAACCGGTCGCGCCGGGCGTGATGGCCTGCCCGCGGAAGCGATGCTGTTTTACGATCCGGCTGATATGGCGTGGCTGCGCCGTTGCCTGGAAGAGAAGCCGCAAGGGCAATTGCAGGATATCGAGCGCCATAAACTCAATGCGATGGGCGCATTTGCCGAAGCGCAAACTTGCCGTCGTCTGGTGTTGCTGAACTATTTTGGCGAAGGTCGTCAGGAACCATGTGGTAACTGCGATATCTGCCTCGATCCGCCGAAACAGTACGATGGTTCAACCGATGCACAGATTGCCCTTTCCACCATTGGTCGTGTGAATCAGCGGTTTGGTATGGGCTATGTGGTGGAAGTGATTCGCGGCGCCAATAACCAGCGTATCCGCGACTATGGTCATGACAAACTGAAAGTCTACGGCATGGGCCGTGATAAAAGTCATGAGCACTGGGTGAGCGTGATCCGCCAGCTGATTCACCTCGGCCTGGTGACGCAAAATATTGCCCAGCACTCCGCGTTACAGCTGACAGAAGCCGCGCGCCCGGTACTGCGCGGCGAATCTTCTTTGCAACTCGCCGTGCCGCGTATTGTGGCGCTTAAACCGAAGGCAATGCAGAAATCGTTCGGCGGCAACTATGACCGTAAACTGTTCGCTAAATTACGCAAACTGCGTAAATCGATTGCCGATGAAAGCAATGTCCCGCCGTACGTGGTGTTTAACGACGCAACCTTGATTGAAATGGCTGAACAAATGCCGATCACCGCCAGCGAAATGCTCAGCGTTAACGGCGTTGGGATGCGTAAACTGGAACGCTTTGGTAAACCGTTTATGGCGCTTATCCGCGCGCATGTTGACGGCGACGACGAAGAGTAGTCAGCGGCATAAAAAAGTGCCAGGATGAACATTCCGTAAACGTTTTCCCCGCGAGTCAATTGTATGTTGATGTTATTCCTCACCGTTGCCATGGTGCACATCGTGGCGCTTATGAGCCCCGGTCCCGATTTCTTTTTTGTCTCTCAGACCGCTGTCAGTCGTTCCCGTAAAGAAGCGATGATGGGTGTGCTGGGCATTACCTGCGGCGTAATGGTTTGGGCTGGGATTGCGCTGCTTGGCCTGCATCTGATTATCGAAAAAATGGCCTGGCTGCATACGCTGATTATGGTAGGCGGTGGCCTGTATCTCTGCTGGATGGGTTATCAGATGCTGCGTAGCGCACTGAAAAAAGAGGTTGTTTCTGCACCTGCGCCACAGGTAGAACTGGCGAAAAGTGGGCGCAGTTTCCTGAAAGGTTTACTGACCAATCTCGCCAATCCGAAAGCGATTATCTACTTTGGTTCGGTGTTCTCGCTGTTTGTCGGCGATAACGTCGGCACCACCGAGCGCTGGGGCATTTTCGCGCTGATTATTGTCGAAACGCTGGCATGGTTTACCGTCGTTGCCAGCCTGTTTGCCCTGCCGCAAATGCGCCGTGGTTATCAACGTCTGGCGAAGTGGATTGATGGTTTTGCCGGGGCGTTATTTGCTGGATTTGGCATTCATTTGATTATTTCGCGTTGATGCCAGACGCGTCATCAGAGTAAGTCGGATAAGGCGTTTACGCCGCATCCGACATTATTTTTCACGCATGCCTTGCCGATGCCAACAGCGCTCCCACCAGCATAAACAGCGAGCCGAAAATCTTATTCAATGCCTTCATTTGTTTCGGCCCTTTTATCCATAACGCGATTCGTTGGGCGAGCGTGGCGTAACCGATCATCACAATAATATCGACCACAATGGTGGTGACGCCGAGCACGATATACTGCATAACTTGCGGCTGCTGCGGCATGATGAATTGCGGAAATAGCGCTGCCAGAAACACAATACTTTTAGGATTGGTGAGATTCACAAACACGGCCCGTTGGTACAGATGACGCCGTGATTGGGTCGGAGTCAGCGACTTAAGGTCAATTGCACCAGCGGCGCGCCACTGCTGGATCCCCAGCCAAATCAGGTAAGCCGCGCCTGCCCACTTCAACACTTCAAAAGCAATCACCGAGCGGGAAAACAGCGTCCCTAATCCCACGCCAACCAGCACAATATGAATCGCCAGCCCGGTTTGTAAACCAGCAATAGACGCCACTGCGCCACGATAACCGTGGTTAAGGGAAGTGGTCATGGTGTTGATTGCGCCAGAGCCTGGCGACAAGCTTAAAATGATCGATGTCAGCAGGTAGGCAAACCACCATTCTAAAGTCATGATGAACTCCCGGTGTGTCTATTTTTGTGCCACAATACGCTACTGTCGCAGCGTTGTGTCAGGCACGCTTAAAAAAACGATTTTACGTGGTTTAAGAGGCAGATTACCCGATGTTTCAGCAGCAAAAAGACTGGGAAACAAGAGAAAAAGCGTTTGCTGCTTTTACCATGGGACCGCTGACTGATTTCTGGCGTCAGCGTGATGAAGCAGAGTTTACTGGTGTGGATGACATTCCGGTGCGCTTTGTCCGTTTTCGCGCACAGCACCATGACCGGGTGATTGTCATTTGCCCAGGGCGCATTGAGAGCTACGTAAAATATGCGGAACTGGCCTACGACCTGTTTCACCTGGGGTTTGACGTATTAATCATCGACCATCGCGGGCAAGGGCGTTCTGGTCGTCTGTTAGCCGATCCGCATCTCGGCCATGTTAATCGCTTTGATGATTATGTTGATGATCTGGCGGCGTTCTGGCAACAAGAGGTCCAGCCAGGTCCGTGGCGTAAACGCTATATACTGGCCCACTCGATGGGCGGCGCAATCTCCACTCTGTTCCTGCAACGCCATCCTGGCGTGTGCGATGCCATTGCACTGACCGCGCCAATGTTCGGCATTGTGATTCGCATGCCGTCATTTATGGCGCGGCAGATTCTAAACTGGGCCGAAGCGCACCCACGTTTTCGCGATGGCTATGCGATAGGCACCGGGCGCTGGCGCGCCTTGCCGTTTACCATCAACGTGCTTACCCACAGCAGGCAGCGATATCGGCGCAATCTACGCTTCTATGCTGATGACCCAACGATTCGTGTCGGCGGGCCGACCTACCATTGGGTACGTGAAAGTATTCTGGCCGGAGAACAGGTGTTAGCCGGAGCAGGTGATGACGCCACGCCAACGCTTCTCTTGCAGGCTGAAGAAGAGCGCGTGGTGGATAACCGCATGCACGACCGTTTTTGTGAACTTCGCGCCGCCGCGGGCCACCCTGTAGAAGGAGGTCGACCGTTGGTAATTAAAGGTGCGTACCACGAGATCCTTTTTGAAAAGGACGCAATGCGCTCAGTCGCGCTCCACGCCATCGTTGATTTTTTCAACAGGCATAACTCACCCAGCGGAAACCGCTCTACAGAGGTTTAAATTTCTTATGTACCAGGTTGTTGCGTCTGATTTAGATGGCACGTTACTTTCTCCCGACCATACGTTATCCCCTTACGCCAAAGAAACTCTGAAGCTGCTCACCGCGCGCGGCATCAACTTTGTGTTTGCGACTGGTCGCCACCACGTTGATGTGGGGCAAATTCGCGATAATCTGGAGATTAAGTCTTACATGATTACCTCCAATGGCGCGCGCGTTCACGATCTGGATGGCAATCTGATTTTTGCTCATAACCTGGATCGCGACATTGCCAGTGACCTGTTTGGCGTAGTCAACGACAATCCGGACATCATTACTAACGTTTATCGCGACGACGAATGGTTTATGAATCGCCACCGCCCGGAAGAGATGCGCTTTTTTAAAGAAGCGGTATTCAAATATGCGCTATATGAGCCGGGGGTGCTGGAACCAGAAGGTGTCAGCAAAGTGTTCTTCACCAGTGATTCCCATGAAAAACTTCTGCCACTGGAGCAAGCGATTAACGCTCGCTGGGGCGATCGCGTCAATGTCAGTTTCTCTACCTTAACCTGCCTGGAAGTCATGGCTGGCGGCGTTTCAAAAGGCCATGCCCTGGAAGCGGTAGCGAAGAAACTGGGCTACAGCCTGCAAGATTGTATTGCCTTTGGCGATGGAATGAACGATGCCGAAATGCTGTCGATGGCGGGTAAAGGCTGCATTATGGGCAGCGCGCATCAGCGCCTGAAAGATCTGCATCCAGAACTGGAAGTGATTGGTACTAACGCCGAAGACGCAGTGCCGCATTATCTGCGTAAACTCTATTTATCGTAATCGTTCTTTATTTAGTCAGTTGTCAACCTGATACTTCGCTACAATGGATACTCGTTAATCAAAGAGTTTTCCATTGTGGCGCTACTTATCATCACCACGATTCTGTGGGCCTTCTCCTTTAGCTTTTATGGCGAGTACCTTGCGGGGCACGTCGATAGCTATTTTGCGGTGCTGGTGCGCGTTGGCCTGGCGGCACTCGTTTTTCTGCCGTTTCTGCGTACCCGTGGCAATAGCCTGAAAACGGTCGGCCTGTATATGCTGGTGGGCGCGATGCAGCTTGGCGTGATGTATATGCTGAGTTTCCGTGCTTATCTCTACCTGACGGTTTCCGAGTTGTTGTTATTTACCGTGCTGACGCCGCTCTACATCACGCTGATTTATGACATCATGAGTAAGCGCCGTCTGCGCTGGGGCTATGCCTTTAGCGCCTTGCTGGCGGTGATTGGTGCCGGGATTATTCGCTATGATCAGGTTACCGACCACTTCTGGACCGGCCTGTTGCTGGTGCAGCTCTCCAACATCACTTTCGCCATCGGCATGGTGGGTTACAAACGCCTGATGGAAACTCGCCCGATGCCACAGCATAACGCCTTTGCGTGGTTCTATCTCGGCGCGTTCCTGGTGGCGGTGATTGCATGGTTCTTGCTGGGAAATGCGCAGAAAATGCCGCAAACCTCGCTGCAATGGGGCATTCTGGTGTTTCTTGGCGTGGTGGCTTCCGGGATTGGCTACTTTATGTGGAACTACGGCGCAACCCAAGTAGACGCCGGAACGCTGGGCATTATGAATAATATGCACGTTCCGGCAGGGCTGCTGGTAAACCTGGCTATCTGGCACCAACAGCCGCACTGGCCAACGTTTATTACAGGCGCGCTGGTGATCCTGGCCTCACTGTGGGTGCATCGTAAGTGGGTCGCTCCGCGCTCTTCACAAACGGCAGATGATCGCAGGCGTGATTGCGCGCTGAGCGAATAAACGCTTCCGTAATCGGCTGACGCTGCTCGCCATCGCGCACTGCGGCGTACAGTCGGCTCCACAAGCCTTCGCCCAGGGTTTTGGTGACCACCAGACCCTGGCGCTCAAAACTCTCTACTACCCAATGCGGCAGGGCGGCAATGCCCATCCGCGCAGCAACCATTTGAATCAACAATAAGGTGTTATCGACGCTTTTCAGTGACGGGCTGACGCCTGCCGGCTGAAGAAAATGGCGCCAGACATCCAATCGGCTACGCTGCACCGGATAAATCAATAGCGTCTCGCTGGCGAGATCTTCCGGCGTGATACGCGTTTTTGCCGCCAGTGGATGGTCAGGTGCTAACACCAGACGCACTTCATAATCGAACATCGGCGAATAATGCAGTCCACTGCGCGGCAGAATATCGGACGTCATCACCAGATCCAGCTCGCCCTGTTGCAACGCGGGCTGCGGGTCAAACGTCACGCCCGATTTAAAGTCCATCTCGACCTGCGGCCAGTTCTTATGGAAATTTTCTAACGCGGGCGTCAGCCACTGAATACAGCTATGGCACTCAATGGCGATGCGCAGGCGTGTCTGCTGCGGTTCATTGCAGGCTTGCAGCGCCTGGCTGATTTGCGGCAGTACCTGGTTTGCCAGTTGTAGCAGGATTTCTCCCTGCGGTGTAAAGCGAAGCGGCTGGCTTTTACGCACAAATAGCCGGAAGCCAAGACGTTGTTCCAGATCGCTAAACTGGTGAGACAGGGCGGATTGCGTCTGATGCAACGTCGCCGCAGCGGCTGCGAGCGAGCCGCAGTTCCGCAACGCTTGTAGCGTTTTCAGGTGTTTTACTTCGATCATGAAAGTCCTTCACTTCGGCATGAATAATTTGCGCTTGAGGAATATACAGTAACTGGCAAATATGGATGTGTAAACATCTGGACGTCTAAATACTAAAAATTCCACAAGGGGCATATAATGACAATTCTTAATCACACCCTCGGTTTTCCTCGCGTTGGCCTGCGTCGCGAGCTGAAAAAAGCGCAAGAGAGTTATTGGGCGGGGAACTCCACGCGTGAAGAACTGCTGGCAGTAGGGCGTGAATTACGTGCTCGTCACTGGGATCAACAAAAGCAAGCGGGTATCGACCTGCTGCCGGTGGGCGATTTTGCCTGGTACGATCATGTACTGACCACCAGCCTGCTGCTGGGTAATGTTCCGGCGCGTCACCAGAACAAAGAGGGTTCGGTAGATATCGACACCCTGTTCCGTATTGGTCGTGGACGTGCACCGACTGGCGAACCTGCGGCAGCGGCGGAAATGACCAAATGGTTTAACACCAACTATCACTACATGGTGCCGGAGTTCGTTAAAGGCCAACAGTTCAAACTGACCTGGACGCAACTGCTGGAGGAAGTGGACGAGGCGCTGGCGCTGGGCCACAAGGTGAAACCTGTGCTGCTGGGGCCGATTACCTACCTGTGGCTGGGTAAAGTGAAAGGTGAGCAATTTGACCGCCTGAGCCTGCTGAACGACATTCTGCCGGTTTATCAGCAAGTGCTGGCAGAACTGGCAAAACGCGGCATTGAGTGGGTACAGATCGACGAACCCGCGCTGGTACTGGAACTGCCGCAGGCGTGGCTGGATGCATACAAACCCGCTTACGACGCGCTCCAGGGCCAGGTGAAACTGCTGCTGACCACCTATTTTGAAGGCGTAACGCCAAACCTCGACACGATTACTGCGCTGCCTGTTCAGGGTCTGCATGTCGATCTCGTGCATGGCAAAGATGACGTTGTTGAACTGCACAAGCGTTTGCCTTCTGACTGGCTGCTGTCTGCGGGACTTATCAATGGTCGTAACGTCTGGCGCGCCGATCTTACCGAGAAATATGCGCAAATTAAGGACATTGTCGGCAAACGTGATTTGTGGGTGGCATCTTCCTGCTCACTGCTGCACAGCCCCATCGACCTGAGCGTGGAAACGCGTCTTGATGCAGAAGTGAAAAGCTGGTTTGCCTTCGCCCTACAAAAATGTCATGAACTGGCACTGCTGCGCGATGCGCTGAACAGTGGTGACACGGCTGCTCTGGCAGAGTGGAGCGCCCCGATTCAGGCGCGCCGCCACTCTACCCGCGTCCATAATCCGGCGGTAGAAAAGCGTCTGGCGGCGATCACCGCGCAGGACAGTCAGCGTGCGAATGTCTATGAAGTGCGTGCTGAAGCCCAGCGTGCGCGTTTTAAACTGCCAGCGTGGCCGACCACCACGATTGGTTCCTTCCCGCAAACCACGGAAATTCGTACCCTGCGTCTGGATTTCAAAAAGGGCAATCTTGACGCCAATAACTACCGCACGGGCATTGCGGAACATATCAAGCAGGCCATTGTTGAGCAGGAACGTTTGGGACTGGATGTGCTGGTCCATGGCGAGGCTGAGCGTAACGACATGGTGGAATACTTTGGCGAGCACCTCGACGGTTTTGTCTTTACGCAAAACGGTTGGGTACAGAGCTACGGTTCCCGCTGCGTGAAGCCACCGATTGTTATTGGTGACGTTAGCCGCCCGGCACCGATCACCGTAGAGTGGGCGAAGTATGCACAATCGCTGACCGACAAACCGGTGAAAGGGATGCTGACTGGCCCGGTGACGATTCTCTGCTGGTCGTTCCCGCGTGAAGATGTCAGCCGTGAAACCATCGCCAAACAAATTGCGCTGGCGCTGCGTGATGAAGTGGCGGACCTGGAAGCCGCTGGAATTGGCATCATCCAGATTGATGAACCGGCACTGCGCGAAGGTTTACCGTTGCGTCGCAGCGACTGGGATGCCTATCTCCAGTGGGGCGTGGAGGCTTTCCGCATCAATGCCGCTGTAGCGAAAGATGACACGCAAATCCACACCCACATGTGTTATTGCGAGTTCAACGACATCATGGATTCTATTGCGGCGCTGGATGCAGACGTCATCACCATCGAAACCTCGCGTTCCGACATGGAGTTACTGGAGTCGTTTGAAGAGTTTGATTATCCGAATGAAATTGGCCCAGGCGTCTATGACATTCACTCGCCAAACGTACCGAGTGTGGATTGGATTGAAGCCTTGCTGAAGAAAGCGGCAAAACGCATTCCGGCAGAGCGTCTGTGGGTCAACCCGGACTGCGGCCTGAAAACGCGTGGCTGGCCAGAAACCCGCGCCGCGCTGGCGAACATGGTACAGGCGGCGCAGAATTTGCGTCGGGGATGATGAGTATTAACGAGTCACTGTAAATTACAGCACGATAATGGCTTCCAGCACTGGAAGCCATTTTGCATGAGTGCCAGATTGAAGCAGATCTTCAGGAGCAGAAATAACCGAATCGTTTTTTCGCAAAACACAGTTTTGAGTGATTCCGTTCAGTAATCAACGCTACGTTATTTATTCTCACGTTGCACGAGATTGTATCCCTTTTCAGTAACGTGGTAGTGAGGCATAGACTTATGTCCGCTATCCTCAATAATAACCAAACCCTCGTTAGCTAATTTGTTAACAATGTTAACAACATTACCGAATCCTGGAATTTGCCTTATGGATAGTGTGCGATCGAGATTCATCCAGTTCCAGTTTATATCTTTCTCAGTCATAACTTTTAGTACGTTAATTTCAGTTTCAGTTATCATAGTCAAGTGCATCCTGGTGGTATAAGTCATTAAGTTCTCCCTTAAGTTTATAATCTTCTAGAGTAGCAGTATGCGTATGATTCCAGAGTGCATAACCTGCGTCACCATCAGGTTGTCCTGTTTCCCAACCAAGATTACAGTAACGCTGATATTCCCGACACTCATGAGTATAGAAGTTAAGATCTACTTGTTCTGGGGGGATTTTTCCTTTCTCAATGTCTTTCAGTCTATTGATCATCACTTCATTTACAGGATCATGCCCAAATCTGGCTATATGTTTTTCAACAATAGCTATACCTTCCCTATTGATTGTTACGCCATTTGTCGTCAGGTTTTCTATTGGACCACCCGCAAGGTCGGGATTAAATGGTCTTCCTGATACTGCACCTCTGGCTCCGAAATGCGCAAGTGATTCCAAATCAGGGAATCTCATTCTTCCCAGAACAACTCCAGCAACTATTGAAGCACCAGCGATGAGTAACCCTTTGTTATCCATAACTTGATCGTAACCAGCAGGTGCATCTCCCCCCAACTTGTTTGCTGTTTCCCTGAATCCTTCGATATTCCCATTGTATATGCCGCCAGCAGCAAGCAGTCTGCCAACCGCTTTACTATTGAGTGTTTTGAGGCCATTATCATCTTTAGTTTTTGGCCGTGGTATAAACAGACGGTTGTAGTTATCGGGAAATGCCAAATAACTAAATTCAGTATTAGCAATCAGATGCCTGGAGAGTATATATTCATAACTGACTGTGATGGTTTCTGTATCCAGATTGTTTTCAGTAATCAGATAATTTATTGCTGATAAGAACGCGCCGCGGAGTTGAATGTTGTAATATTTCTCCCATCGACCAAATCTATTGATCCGATAGAAGTCAAACTCCATGAACAACTGCTCGTTATTGTTAATAGCGTTAATAAGTAACGGGGAGCTTTTATCAATCAACTTACAGAAACTAAGGCCATGCAATTGTGACCCTTTGCCTGTATTCGTAATACTATTAGAGAGCGAGAACGCGAAGATTTCATCTTCATGGCCAATCTGCCAGCGATTACCTATTGATGCGCTCGTTCCACAACGAGAGGAAATACATCCTTGTTGTTCTCCGGTTATGGTCAGGTAAATAATATCACTCATCCTTGAGAAACCTTTTGTTAATTCTTTTGTGAAAGAGAAATAGTATTGTTGTTTTTACCTTTATTTACGCCTAAAAGTGATGAACTAAAATGTGAAAAACAAAATGTTTCACTTTAATATCTTTTTATCAGGAAGGTCTGAGATGATTTATAATTAATGTTTGTTTGTGAATGGGAGTTGATGGTAAATCTCTAAGGTGTCTGCCATTGAAGAGACTCATTTATGACTATGACTTGCCGACTTTCTTAAGGTCAAATAGCGGAGTCGTAATCTCCAATCAATTCATACTGATTATTTTTTGGGGGACAGAGATGGCAGCAAAACGCACTCGTTCACTCACCATCTCAAATATAGACTAAGAGGAAACTAACTCCGCTTCCCACTATACTGCTTAAACCACTCCAGCATACGCTGCCAGCCGTCTTTCGCTGACTCGGCATGATAGCTCGGACGATAATCGGCGTTGAACGCATGCCCGGCATCCGGGTAAACGATAATCTCTGCTTTCGCGTTTGCTGCCCGCAGCGCCTGGCGCATCGTTTCCACGCTCTCCTGCGGAATGCTGTTATCCTGGCCGCCATATAAGCCGAGAACCGGAGCGTTAAGATCGGTTGCGATATCAACAGGTTGTTTCGGTGAATTCAGTGACTTATCGCCCGTCAGTTTGCCGTACCACGCCACTGCGGCTTTTAACTGTGGATTATGCGCGGCATACAGCCAGGTGATGCGTCCGCCCCAGCAAAATCCGGTGATCATTAAACGATGGACATCGCCACCGTTGCGTGACGCCCAACTGGCGACATGATCGAGATCGGCCAATACCTGTGAGTCAGGTACTTTTGCCACCAGACCACTTAGCAGCGTTGGGATATCGGCGAAATCATTCGGATCGCCTTCGCGGAAATAGAGTTCTGGTGCGATAGCCAGATACCCCTCCAGCGCCAGACGGCGACAAATATCGCGGATATGTTCATGCACGCCAAAAATTTCTTGCACTACAATGACCACTGGCAGTGGGCCATCGCTCTGCTTTGGGCGAGCATGGTAAGCAGGCATGTTATCCCCTTGCGAAGGGATAGAGGTGAACCCTGCCACAATCGCATCTTCCGGAGTCTGAACGATGGTCGAGGCGAGGGGCGATGCAGCAGGTGCAAATCCAGATTGTTGTGTTGTTGCCATGGTATTCTCCGTACCCTTATAAAAATTTTGCGCAATGTTAACTATAGTCAGCATGCAACAAATCACATTGCCTGAATCGGCTCATCTTTTATGCAACAACACACGGTAAAGAGTTATTTATGTGATTTAAATCACTTTTATCGGGTAAATGCATGCAACACATTTGCGTCATGGTGATGGGTGTCACGAAAAAATGTTAAATCCTTCGGTAAAGTGTCTTTTTGCTTCTTCTGACTAAACCGATTCACAGAGGAGTTGTATATGTCCAAGTCTGATGTTTTTCATCTCGGCCTCACTAAAAACGATTTACAAGGGGCTACGCTTGCCATCGTCCCTGGCGACCCGGATCGTGTGGAAAAGATCGCCGCGCTGATGGATAAGCCGGTTAAGCTGGCATCTCACCGCGAATTCACCACCTGGCGCGCAGAGCTGGATGGTAAACCTGTTATTGTCTGCTCTACCGGTATCGGCGGTCCGTCTACTTCTATAGCTGTTGAAGAGCTGGCACAGCTGGGCATTCGCACCTTCCTGCGTATCGGTACGACGGGTGCTATTCAGCCGCATATTAATGTTGGTGATGTATTGGTTACCACGGCGTCTGTTCGTCTGGATGGCGCGAGCCTGCACTTCGCTCCGCTGGAGTTCCCGGCTGTCGCTGATTTCGAATGTACTACTGCACTGGTAGAAGCCGCGAAATCCATTGGCGCGACCACCCACATTGGTGTGACTGCTTCTTCTGACACCTTCTACCCGGGCCAGGAACGTTATGACACATACTCTGGTCGCGTAGTCCGTCACTTTAAAGGTTCTATGGAAGAGTGGCAGGCGATGGGCGTGATGAACTATGAAATGGAATCTGCAACGTTGCTAACCATGTGCGCAAGCCAGGGCCTGCGTGCGGGTATGGTGGCGGGCGTTATCGTTAACCGCACCCAGCAAGAGATCCCGAATGCTGAGACGATGAAACAAACTGAAAGCCATGCGGTGAAAATCGTGGTGGAAGCGGCGCGTCGTCTGCTGAAATAAAAAAATGCTCCCCAACTTCGGGGAGCATTCCGATTGTTGTTAACGTGTGCTTTGTTCATGCCGGATGCGGCGTGAACGCCTTATCCGGGCCTACAAAAGCATGCAAATTCAATATATTGCATTTCTGTGGTAGGCCTGATAAGCGCAGCGCATCAGGCAATTTAGCGTTTGTCATCAGTCTCATACTCCCCAACTTCGGAGAGCGATATCTGTTACTGACGCCGTAAGCGCATAATTTTGCGGATTATTGGCGTCAGCAGCGTAAAGGCTGCCAGAGTCAGCAATGCCAGGGTGATCGGTCGGGTATACAGAAAGTCGAGTGACCCACCCGAAAGCGACAGCGCCCGGCGAAAATTACTTTCTGCCATTGGCCCCATAATCAATGCCAGGACCACTGGCGACGCCGGATATCCCCCTTTCTGCATGAAATAGCCCACTACGCCCGCAATCAGCATAATGCCGACATCAAACAGGCTATTGTTCAGCGCATAAGTCCCAACAACACAAAGCGCGAGGATCATCGGCGTGAGAATATTGCCGGGGATTTTCACCACGTTGCCGATGACTTTCAAAGAGAGCAGCCCAAGCACTAGCAGCATGAAGTAACAGAAGATCATGCCGACAAACAGCGTATAAACCATATCGCCGTGGTCGGTAAACATCAGTGGGCCTGGCTGCATCCCTTGTAACGTTAACGCGCCCAGCATGATGGCGGTTACCGCATCGCCAGGGATCCCTAGCGTCAGCATAGGTAACAAGGCGCCACCGGTGCAGCCATTCGCGCCTGCCTCACAGGAGGCCACCGCCTTAATCTCACCCTTACCAAAGTTTTCAGGCGTCTTACTGAAACGACGAGTTTCGTTATAGGCAACAAAAGCTGCAATATCCGCTCCCGCACCGGGGATCATGCCGATAAAAACCCCTAATCCTGATGAGCGCAAAATGGTTAATGCGATGCGACGTAGCGTTTGCCAGGGCAGTAACAGACTGCCGATAGCCACCTTCGCGCCCTGACGAATTTGCTGGTTTTGCTCCATAGAGCGGAATGCTTCTGAAGCAGCAAATAAACCAATCATCACCGGGATAAATGGCACATTCATCAGCTCCACAAATCCACCTGTAAACCGTGGAAAACCGCCCATTGGATCCAGGCCTATCGTTGCGATCAGCAATCCGCCAACTCCGGCAATCAGTCCTTTAATCAACGACTCACCGGAAATACTGGCAATAATGCTCAGCCCGAAAGTTGCCAGGGCAAAGGACTCTGAAGCACTAAATTTCAACGCCCAACTGGCAAGTACCGGAGAGAGAAACATCAGTACGATAATGCTGATCGTTCCGCCACTAAAGGAAGAAAACGTGGCGGCACTCAACGCCAGCCCGGCTTTTCCCTGCTTCGTCAGCTCATAACCGTCAATGGCGGTGGCAGCGGCGGCAGGCGTTCCGGGAATTTTGAGCAAAATTGCGGTGATAGAGCCGCCATAGACGCCGCCAAAAAAGACGCCGCAAATCATCAACAAGCCAGAAACAGGCTCCATGCCGTAGGTGAAAGGTAGTAAAATTGCCACCCCCATGGTCGCTGTTAAACCGGGCAGGGCGCCAATCACAATACCCAGCATCACCCCAAACGTGGCAAACAGCAGCGCCTGAGGATTACTGAGTAATGTCGAAAAACCCTGAGTTAAAAGTTCACTTTCAAACATTGCTGGCCCCTGTTATTCGAAAAATGTGCCGACAGGCAATGGCACCTGTAACGCTTCGACGAACAGCAACCAGAGGATTGCCGTTAACAACAGCGCAATACCCGGTGTGAGTACCCATCGCCTGTAGCCCATCAACGTCATAATGACGATGAGGAAAACAGGAGTAGTAATGAGATAACCGCAGTAGCTCATTGCCACAATATAAAACGCGGTTGCCGCAATTCCCGTTGCCGTTTTCCTGAATGCCGGTTTTTCCTGTGCGTTGGCGCAAGATTCTGCTTTTGCCTGCAAAAGATCGCGTATCACCAGCAAGACAGCGAGCACAATCAGGGCGCAGGCATAGAAGGTAGGGAAGGCACTTGCACCGGGATCTGTTTCAATGGCAGTTGCTGGAAAATCAGCGGCATTAATCATCACCGCGCCAGCAACCACACAAAGTAACAGCGCCACCACCACAGTGGATGAAAGGCGCTTGCGGTGCGGTACGGCGAGCTGAGCAACAGACTGTTTTGTGTTCATCGACCGTACCTCAGGTTTATTTTTTCAGGCCCAGGCGAGTTAGCAGCTCGTCAAAATACTGTTCCTGCTCGCTGATTTGTGTCTGGAAGCTGGCGCCATCAAGCCATGCATAGTTGAGATTCAACTTTTGCAGAGCATCCTGAAATACAGGCTCTTCAGCCGTCTCTTTTGCTGCCTTCGCCAGAACATCCACCACATCCTGCGGCGTTTTTTGCGACACAATCAGACCGCGCCAAGTGCCGATGGAGAGATCAACGCTTTTCTCTTTTAATGTCGGTACGTCAGGCATGGCTTTCACACGTTCATCCGCCATCACCACCAGTGTCTTCAGCTTGCCGCCTTTCACATGGTTGATAACTTCACCTGGGCTTACAGAAACCGCTTCAATGTGCCCGCCTAACAGGCCTGTAATGGCAGGGGCTGCGCCGTCATAAGGGACATGAGAAAACTTCGCGCCCGTTTTGTCTTCCAGTGCAGCCGCCGCCAGATGCCAGATAGCCCCGGTGCCTGAGTTACCAATGCGTACTTTTCCGGGATTCGCTTTGGCGTAAGTCATAAATTCGTCATAGCTATTCCACGGCGCATCAGCACGGACGGTGATAGCCGCCGGATCCGCATTCAGACGGGCGATGGGTTTGAAGTCGCTGGTTTTAAAACGCACCATTCCGAGGCTGGGAAGGGTGGTCAGTTCAACCGTGCCTAAACCGATTTTGTAACCGTTAGGGCGGGCAGCGGCGATTTCACTCAGGCCGATTGCGCCGCCACCGCCAGGTTTATTGATAACCCCGATGCTGACGGGTAAATGGTTTTTGGCGGCATCAGCAAAGGCTCGGGCAACCAGGTCCGTACCGCCTCCTGCCGCGTAGGGTACGACTAACTCGATCTGTTTGGTTGGGTAGGAAGCCGCCTGTACAGGCGCAGTGCTGAGGGCAGCACCTGCAAGAAGTACCATCGCAGCCATTTTTTTCGGTAAGGTAAGATGTTTTATCATTTTTTTATATCCTTATTTATCAGTTAGTTGCTATTTAAATTGTTCCATGCGTTCATAAACAGCACTGCATTTTCATAGACCTGCTCTGGCGTCATGCCGGGGCGATATAGCGCAGAACCGAGGCCAAAACCGTTTGCGCCGTGGCTCAGATAACGCGCCATTGTTTCCGGTGTGATACCGCCAACCGGTAACATCGGAACGGATTGCGGAATAACCGCACGCCAGGCTTTGGTGACTTCTGGTGTAATTTGTTCGGCCGGAAACAGCTTGATGGCATTGGCGCCATGTTCAATGGCAGCAAAGGCTTCGGTGGGCGTAGCGACGCCAGGCGCACAATACATACCCAGCGCACGGGCGCGACGGATCACCGCAGTATCGCAATGCGGCATCACGATAATCTGGCCTCCAGCCTCTTTAACCGCGACCACCTGCTCTACTGAAAGCACAGTTCCGGCTCCGACCAGGCAGTCCTTAGGCAGGGCGTCGCGCAGTAGACTGATACTTTGCAACGGCTCCGGCGAGTTCATGGGAATCTCAATCAAGCGGAATCCGGCGGCGTACAGCTTTTCACCGATGGCGACAATCTCATCCGGTTTCACGCCGCGTAAAATGGCGACTAACCCGGTTTTTTGCAAAAGAGTATTAAATGGCATGAGTACATTCCCTGGCGTTGGTGGAGAGTAACCCGGCAGCGTGGGCGATTCGCCATAGTCCCTGTTCAGTGGCATTAGGAATGGCGTGAAGCTGTCTGTCGGGAAAAACGTGGCTGAACGCCCGTGAATAGCGGCTGTTCAGGGTGGCGCTACCGATTAAGGCGATCGGCGTTGTGGCGGGTAAATCACGCAGCAAGCTGGATGCCAGACCACATAATTCATGGCCTATCAGTAATCCGGAAAGATAATCGCCCTGTGAGGACGGCGTAAGATTATCGGTCAGCAAGCGCGAACGGGTCGAAAACAGCGTCGATAATAATCCGGTCCGATGATGCTCCAGTGCCGCTGTCAGTCCTTGGGCGAAGGCATCCCAGTGAGGTTCATCTCCCGAACGCATGGTGGCGCCAAGAATAGAATGGCGGGATAAAACATCAAATAACTCGCCCGTCATAAAGGTTCGGAAATCGGTAATGGTGTTGTTTTCAACCACCGCCCATTTCGCATGAGTGCCAGGTAAGCCAATCAGCACCGGCACACCCTTACGGATTGCGTCTTGCAGGGCAGGTTCCATTGCGATGGCACCGAAGATTTGTGTCTCTTCGCCACGCATCACTTCGGGCATTTCACCTTCTTTAATCACGCCGGGAATGATGTGCAGCATTGTCTGCTGCTGGTGGATAACCGGCGTCAGTTGCTTCGCCAGTCCATCGAGAGTGACCGGGCAAGGTAAATAAGCTGCTGGTTGCCACCCTTGCGCACTGCCGATCATGCCGCAAGCCAGAACCGGGCATGAGGTTTGTGCCAGCCAGTCGCCACAGACACGCAAAAATGTATCGTGGAAAGCGTCCTCACGTGTTGCTGCCTGGGAGGGTAATTTCATGATCCCCCAGGGGAATTCACGTTTTTCTTGTGGATCTGGTGAGTCACCAAAACGCCATGCCCGAAGCGATGACGTTCCCCAGTCCAGGGCAATAAATGAGGTATTTCCCGACATTAGCCGTTTCCTTTAATCATGGTTTAATTATCTTTGCGGACATGCTTACCCCAGCCCAGTTCAGCGGAGATCTCTTCTGCACAGGATTTGACGTAAGGTGCCAGTTCTTCCAGGCGCGCCAGCGACATATACGTGGTGGTACTGGCGACAGAAATGGCCGCCACAATTTCATTCCGGGCGTTGTAAATCGGCGCTGCAATGCAACGGATAGTGGGCTCGTTCTCTTCCAGATCAAAAGCAAAACCACTGGCGGCATAACGGCGCATGTTTTGTATAAATGCGCCCAGTTTTGTTTCATCACCACAAGTCAAAAATAGTGTGCGCCACTCTTCTTCTGTTCGGTTGAGGATCAACGCCTTACCGATTCCCGTAATTGCCAGAGGCATGCGATGCCCAGGACGTGAGCGCATCTCCAGCCCGCGCTGACCGTTGATTTTCTCCAGATACAGCACTTCGTTGCTTTCAACGATACCCAGATGCACGGTGTCCAGGGTGTAACGGGCCAGACGCTGCAAAACGGGCTGTGCAACTTCATACAATGAAGTGCTTTCCAGCGCTCTGGCACCGAGTTCGATCAGTTTGGCGCCCAGTTGGTAGCCCTGAGTTGGGACATGGCGCAGATAGCGTTGCTCCACCAAAACAGAGACTAAACGATGGGTTGTACTCCGCGTCGTGCCGGTGAACTCGCCGATACTTTTCAGGTCATGGCAACCGTTATAAACAGCATTAATAACCGCCAGTCCGCGTAATAACGTTTGTGCGCCAGCGGTGGTTGAAGAGGTTTCTGCCATAGGTGTCTCCTGATGATATTGCCGAGTGTTTCACAGAATAAAGTGGGGAAAAGGTGATGCGTCCCACAATATAAACTTGGTCTCATATTGTGGGATAAAATAAGCAAAATAAACGATCGTTTTGCGTAGCGCCTCGCAGGAAATACCTTTCAAACTGGACGTTTGTACAGCACAATTCTATTTTGTGCGGGTAAGTTGTTGCGTCAGGAGGCTTTGTGGATTTCTCAATCATTGTTTATGCCATTATTGCGCTGGTCAGTGTGGCCATCGGTTGGCTGTTTGCCAGTTATCAACATGCGCAGCAAAAAGCCGAGCAATTAGCCGAACGTGAAGAGATGGTTGCGGAGTTAAGTGCGGCAAAACAACAAATTACCCAAAGTGAGCACTGGCGTGCAGAGTGTGAATTGCTCAATAACGAAGTGCGTAGTCTGCAAAGTATTAACACCTCGCTGGAGGCAGATCTGCGTGAAGTAACCACGCGGATGGAAGCTGCACAGCAACATGCTGACGATAAAATTCGCCAGATGATTAACAGCGAGCAGCGTTTGAGCGAGCAGTTTGAAAACCTCGCCAACCGTATTTTTGAGCACAGTAATCGCCGTGTAGATGAACAAAATCGCCAGAGTCTGAACAACCTGCTATCGCCGCTGCGTGAACAACTGGATGGTTTTCGCCGACAGGTACAGGACAGCTTTGGTAAAGAAGCACAAGAACGCCATACCCTGACCCACGAAATTCGTAATCTACAGCAACTCAACGCGCAAATGGCCCAGGAAGCGATCAACCTGACGCGCGCGCTGAAAGGCGATAACAAAACCCAGGGGAACTGGGGTGAAGTGGTACTGACGCGGGTGCTGGAGGCTTCCGGACTGCGTGAAGGGTATGAATACGAAACCCAGGTAAGCATTGAAAATGACGCTCGCTCGCGGATGCAGCCGGATGTCATCGTGCGGCTACCGCAGGGGAAAGATGTGGTGATCGATGCAAAAATGACGCTGGTCGCCTATGAACGCTACTTCAACGCGGAAGACGACTACACACGTGAAAGCGCATTGCAGGAGCATATTGCTTCGGTACGTAATCACATCCGCTTGCTTGGGCGCAAAGACTATCAACAGCTGCCGGGGCTACGAACGCTGGATTACGTGCTGATGTTTATTCCCGTTGAGCCAGCGTTTTTACTGGCGCTTGATCGCCAGCCGGAGCTGATCACCGAAGCGTTAAAGAACAACATCATGCTGGTTAGCCCCACCACGCTGCTGGTGGCGTTGCGTACTATCGCCAACCTGTGGCGTTATGAGCATCAAAGCCGTAACGCCCAGCAGATCGCCGATCGTGCCAGCAAGCTGTACGACAAGATGCGTATGTTTATTGATGATATGTCCGCGATTGGTCAAAGTCTGGACAAAGCGCAGGATAACTATCGCCAGGCGATGAAAAAACTCTCTTCAGGTCGCGGAAATGTGCTGGCGCAGGCAGAAGCGTTTCGCGGTTTAGGGGTAGAAATTAAACGCGAGATTAATCCGGACTTGGCTGAACAGGCGGTGAGCCAGGATGAAGAGTATCGACTGCGGTCGGTTCCGGGGCAGCCGAATGATGAAGCTTATCAACGCGATGATGAATATAATCAGCAGTCGCGCTAGCCCATTAGGGGTAGTTAAGCCGGGTAGAAATCTAGGGCATCGACGCCCAATCTGTTACACTTCTGGAACAATTTTTTGATGAGCAGGCATTGAGATGGTGGATAAGTCACAAGAAACGACGCACTTTGGTTTTCAGACCGTCGCGAAAGAACAAAAAGCGGATATGGTCGCCCACGTTTTCCATTCCGTGGCATCGAAATATGATGTCATGAATGATTTGATGTCATTTGGTATTCATCGTTTGTGGAAGCGATTCACGATCGATTGCAGCGGCGTACGCCGTGGGCAGACCGTGCTGGATCTGGCTGGCGGCACCGGCGACCTGACGGCAAAATTCTCCCGCCTGGTCGGTGAGACTGGCAAAGTGGTCCTCGCCGATATCAATGAATCCATGCTCAAAATGGGCCGCGAGAAGTTGCGTAATATCGGTGTGATTGGCAACGTTGAGTATGTTCAGGCGAACGCAGAGGCGCTGCCGTTCCCGGATAACACCTTTGATTGCATCACCATTTCGTTTGGTCTGCGTAACGTTACCGACAAAGATAAAGCACTGCGTTCGATGTATCGCGTGCTGAAACCGGGCGGCCGCCTGCTGGTGCTTGAGTTCTCGAAGCCGATTATCGAACCGTTAAGCAAAGCCTATGACGCTTACTCCTTCCATGTGCTGCCACGTATTGGTTCGCTGGTGGCGAACGATGCCGACAGCTACCGCTATCTGGCCGAATCCATCCGTATGCATCCCGATCAGGATACGCTGAAAGCCATGATGCAGGATGCCGGATTCGAAAGTGTCGATTATTACAACCTGACGGCTGGCGTTGTGGCGCTGCATCGTGGTTATAAATTCTGACAGGAGTACGACTATGCCTTTTAAACCTTTAGTGACGGCAGGAATTGAAAGTCTGCTCAACACTTTCCTGTATCGCTCACCCGCGCTGAAAACAGCCCGCTCGCGTCTGCTGGGTAAAGTATTGCGCGTGGAGGTAAAAGGCTTTTCGACGTCATTGATTCTGGTGTTCAGCGAACGCCAGGTCGATGTGCTGGGCGAATGGTCTGGCGATGCTGATTGCACCGTTATCGCCTACGCCAGCGTGTTGCCGAAACTTCGTGACCGCCAGCAGCTTGCTGCACTAATTCGTAGCGGTGAGCTGGAAGTGCAGGGCGATATTCAGGTGGTACAGAATTTCGTTGCGCTGGCAGATCTGGCAGAGTTCGACCCTGCGGAACTGCTGGCCCCTTATACCGGTGATATCGCCGCTGAAGGAATCAGCAAAGCCCTGCGCGGCGGTGCGAAATTCCTGCATCATGGTATTAAACGCCAGCAACGTTACGTGGCGGAAGCTATCACCGAAGAGTGGCGTATGGCGCCAGGTCCGCTTGAAGTGGCCTGGTTTGCGGAAGAGACGGCTGCCGTCGAGCGTGCTGTTGATGCCCTGACCAAACGGCTGGAAAAACTGGAGGCTAAATGACGCCAGGTGAAGTACGGCGCCTATATTTCATCATTCGCACCTTTCTAAGCTACGGACTTGATGAACTGATCCCAAAAATGCGTATCACCCTGCCGCTGCGGCTATGGCGATACACGCTCTTCTGGATGCCGAACCGGCATAAAGAAAAACCGTTAGGTGAGCGACTGCGACTGGCGCTGCAAGAGCTGGGGCCAGTATGGATCAAGTTCGGGCAGATGTTGTCTACCCGTCGCGACCTTTTCCCACCGCATATTGCCGATCAGCTGGCGTTATTGCAGGACAAAGTCGCACCGTTTGATGGCAGACTGGCAAAGCAGCAGATTGAAGCTGCAATGGGCGGCTTGCCGGTGGAGGCGTGGTTTGACGATTTTGAAATCGAGCCGCTGGCGTCGGCCTCTATCGCCCAGGTTCATACCGCGCGATTGAAATCGAATGGCAAAGATGTGGTAATTAAAGTCATCCGTCCGGACATTTTGCCGGTGATTAAAGCGGACCTGAAACTTATCTACCGTCTGGCTCGTTGGGTGCCGCGTTTGCTGCCGGATGGCCGCCGTCTGCGCCCAACTGAAGTGGTGCGTGAGTACGAAAAGACCTTGATTGATGAACTGAATTTGCTGCGGGAATCTGCCAACGCCATTCAGTTACGACGCAATTTTGAAGACAGCCCGATGCTCTACATCCCGGAAGTTTACCCTGACTATTGCAGCGAGGGGATGATGGTGATGGAGCGCATTTACGGCATTCCCGTTTCTGATGTTGCGGCGCTGGAGAAAAACGGCACTAACATGAAATTGCTGGCGGAACGCGGTGTGCAGGTGTTCTTCACCCAGGTTTTCCGTGACAGCTTTTTCCATGCCGATATGCATCCAGGCAACATCTTCGTAAGCTATGAACACCCGGAAAACCCGAAATATATCGGCATTGATTGCGGGATAGTCGGCTCGCTAAACAAGGAAGATAAACGTTATCTGGCGGAAAACTTTATCGCCTTCTTTAACCGCGACTATCGCAAAGTGGCAGAGCTGCATGTCGATTCAGGCTGGGTACCGCCAGATACCAACGTTGAAGAGTTCGAATTTGCCATTCGTACCGTTTGCGAACCTATCTTTGAGAAACCGCTGGCCGAAATTTCGTTTGGACATGTGCTGTTAAATCTGTTTAATACGGCGCGTCGCTTCAATATGGAAGTGCAGCCGCAACTGGTGTTACTTCAGAAAACCTTGCTCTATATCGAAGGGGTAGGACGGCAGCTTTATCCGCAGCTCGATTTATGGAAAACTGCAAAACCTTTCCTTGAATCGTGGATTAAAGATCAGGTCGGTATTCCCGCGCTGGTGAGAGCATTTAAGGAAAAAGCGCCGTTCTGGATCGAAAAAATGCCAGAACTGCCTGAATTGGTTTATGACAGTTTGCGCCAGGGCAAGTATTTACAGCATAGTGTTGATAAGATTGCGCGCGAGTTACAGTCGAATCATGTGCGTCAGGGACAATCTCGTTACTTATTGGGGATTGGTGCGACGTTAGTATTAAGCGGCACATTCTTGTTGGTCAGCCGACCGGAATGGGGGCTGATGCCCGGCTGGTTAATGGCGGCCGGCCTGATCGCCTGGTTTGTCGGTTGGTGCAAAACACGCTGATTTTTTCATCGCTCAAGGCGGGCCGTGTAACGTATAATGCGGCCTTGTTTAATCATCATCTACCACAGAGGAACATGTATGGGTGGTATCAGTATTTGGCAGTTATTGATTATTGCCGTCATCGTTGTACTGCTTTTTGGCACCAAAAAGCTCGGCTCCATCGGTTCCGATCTTGGTGCGTCGATCAAAGGCTTTAAAAAAGCAATGAGCGATGATGAACCAAAGCAGGATAAAACCAGTCAGGATGCTGATTTTACTGCGAAAACCATCGCCGATAAGCAGGCGGATGCGAATCAGGAACAGGCTAAAACAGAAGACGCAAAGCGCCACGATAAAGAGCAGGTGTAATCCGTGTTTGATATCGGTTTTAGCGAACTGCTATTGGTGTTCATCATCGGCCTCGTCGTTCTGGGGCCGCAACGACTGCCTGTGGCGGTAAAAACGGTAGCGGGCTGGATTCGTGCGTTGCGTTCACTGGCAACAACGGTGCAGAACGAACTGACCCAGGAGTTAAAACTCCAGGAGTTTCAGGACAGCCTGAAAAAGGTTGAAAAGGCGAGTCTCACCAACCTGACGCCTGAACTGAAAGCGTCAATGGATGAACTGCGCCAGGCCGCGGAGTCGATGAAGCGTTCCTACGTTGCGAATGACCCTGAAAAGGCGAGCGATGAAGCGCACACCATTCATAACCCGGTGGTGAAAGACAATGAAACTGCGCATGAAGGCGTCACGCCTGCCGCTGCACAAACGCAGGCCAGTTCGCCGGAACAGAAGCCAGAAACCACGCCAGAGCCGGTGGTAAAACCTGCTGCGGACGCTGAACCGAAAACCGCTGCACCTTCCCCTTCGTCGAGTGATAAACCGTAAACATGTCTGTAGAAGATACTCAACCGCTTATCACGCATCTGATTGAGCTGCGTAAGCGTCTGCTGAACTGCATTATCGCGGTGATCGTGATATTCCTGTGTCTGGTCTATTTCGCCAATGACATCTATCACCTGGTATCCGCGCCATTGATCAAGCAGTTGCCGCAAGGTTCAACGATGATCGCCACCGATGTGGCCTCGCCGTTCTTTACGCCAATCAAGCTGACCTTTATGGTGTCGCTGATTCTGTCAGCGCCGGTGATTCTCTATCAGGTGTGGGCATTTATCGCTCCTGCACTCTATAAGCACGAACGTCGCCTGGTGGTGCCGCTGCTGGTTTCCAGCTCTCTGCTGTTTTATATCGGCATGGCGTTCGCTTATTTCGTGGTCTTCCCGCTGGCGTTTGGTTTCCTTGCCAATACCGCGCCTGAAGGGGTGCAGGTATCCACCGACATTGCCAGCTATTTGAGCTTCGTGATGGCGCTGTTTATGGCGTTTGGTATCTCCTTTGAAGTACCTGTGGCGATTGTGCTGCTGTGCTGGATGGGGATTACCTCGCCAGAAGACTTACGCAAAAAACGTCCGTATGTGCTGGTTGGTGCATTCGTCGTCGGGATGCTGCTGACGCCGCCGGATGTCTTCTCGCAAACGCTGTTGGCGATCCCGATGTACTGTCTGTTTGAAATCGGTGTCTTCTTCTCACGCTTTTACGTTGGTAAAGGGCGAAATCGGGAAGAGGAAAACGACGCTGAAGCAGAAAGCGAAAAAACTGAAGAATAAATTCAACCGCCCGTCAGGGCGGTTGTCATATGGAGTGCAGGATGTTTGATATCGGCGTTAATTTGACCAGTTCGCAATTTGCGAAAGACCGTGATGATGTTGTAGCGCACGCTTTTGACGCGGGAGTTAATGGGCTACTCATCACCGGTACTAACCTGCGTGAAAGCCAGCAGGCGCAAAAGCTGGCGCGTCAGTATTCGTCCTGTTGGTCAACGGCGGGCGTACATCCTCATGACAGTAGCCAGTGGCAAGATGCAACAGAAGAAATGATTGTGGCGCTGGCCTCGCAGCCAGAAGTGGTGGCGATTGGTGAGTGTGGCCTCGACTTTAACCGCAACTTTTCGACGCCGGAAGAGCAGGAACGCGCTTTTGTTGCCCAGCTACGTATTGCCGCAAAGTTAAACATGCCGGTATTTATGCACTGCCGTGATGCCCACGAGCGGTTTATGATATTGCTGGAGCCGTGGCTGGATAAACTGCCTGGCGCGGTGTTGCACTGTTTTACCGGCACACGCGAAGAGATGCAGGCGTGCGTGGCGCGCGGAATTTATATCGGCATTACTGGTTGGGTTTGCGATGAACGACGCGGACTGGAGCTGCGAGAACTGTTGCCATTTATTCCGGCGGAGCAATTGCTGGTTGAGACAGACGCACCGTATTTGCTTCCGCGCGATCTCACGCCGAAGCCATCGTCACGGCGTAATGAGCCAGCCTATCTGCCCCATATTTTGCAACGTATTGCATACTGGCGTGGGGAAGATGCCGCATGGCTGGCTGCCACCACGGATGCCAATGTCAAAAAGTTATTTAGGATTGCGTTCTAGAGTTTGCGGAACTCGGTGTTCTTCACACTGTGCTTAATTTCTTTATTGATAAGATTAAGCAATAGCATAGAGCGAGCCTCGCCGTCGGGTTCGGTGAAAATGGCCTGAAAACCTTCGAAAGCACCTTCGGTGATAATCACCTTATCACCAGGATAGGGCGTCGCCGGATCAACAATGTCTTCCGGTTTATACACCGACAGTTGATGAATAACCGCAGATGGGACTATCGCCGGCGATGCGCCAAAGCGCACAAAGTGGCTGACGCCGCGGGTAGCACTGATGGTTGTGGTATGAATTACTTCCGGATCAAATTCCACAAACAGGTAGTTGGGGAACAATGGTTCACTGACTGCGGTACGTTTGCCTCGCAAGATTTTTTCCAGGGTGATCATCGGCGCCAGGCAATTCACCGCCTGTCTTTCGAGGTGTTCCTGGGCACGTTGAAGTTGCCCGCGCTTGCAGTACAGTAAATACCAGGATTGCATAATGACTCTTATCCGTTTAATCGGGGCGCAAGGATAGCAAAAGCTTTACGCTAAGTTAATTATATTCCCCGGTTTGCGTTATGCCGTCAGAGTTCACGCTAATTTAACAAATTTACAGCATCGCGAAGATGAACGCCGTATAATGGGCGAAGATTAAGAGGCTACAATGGACGCCATGAAATATAACGATTTACGCGACTTCCTGACGCTGCTTGAACAGCAGGGTGAGCTAAAACGTATCACGCTCCCGGTGGATCCGCATCTGGAAATCACTGAAATTGCTGACCGCACTTTGCGTGCCGGTGGGCCTGCGCTGTTGTTCGAAAACCCTAAAGGCTACTCAATGCCGGTGCTGTGCAACCTGTTCGGTACGCCAAAGCGCGTGGCGATGGGCATGGGGCAGGAAGATGTTTCGGCGCTGCGTGAAGTCGGTAAATTATTGGCGTTTCTGAAAGAGCCGGAGCCGCCAAAAGGTTTCCGCGACCTGTTTGATAAACTGCCGCAGTTTAAGCAGGTGTTAAACATGCCGACAAAGCGATTGCGAGGTGCGCCTTGCCAACAAAAAATCGTCTCTGGTGATGACGTCGATCTTAACCGCATTCCCATTATGACCTGCTGGCCGGAAGACGCCGCTCCGCTGATTACCTGGGGGCTGACCGTAACGCGCGGCCCGCATAAAGAGCGGCAGAATCTGGGTATTTATCGCCAGCAGCTGATTGGTAAAAACAAACTGATTATGCGCTGGTTGTCGCATCGTGGCGGTGCACTGGATTATCAGGAGTGGTGCGCGGCGCATCCGGGCGAACGTTTCCCGGTTTCTGTGGCGCTGGGTGCCGATCCCGCTACGATTCTCGGTGCAGTGACGCCAGTCCCGGATACATTGTCGGAATACGCCTTTGCCGGATTGCTGCGCGGCACCAAGACCGAAGTGGTGAAGTGTATCTCCAATGACCTTGAAGTGCCCGCCAGTGCGGAGATTGTGCTGGAAGGGTATATCGAACAAGGCGAAACGGCGCCGGAAGGGCCGTATGGCGACCACACCGGTTACTATAACGAAGTCGATAGTTTCCCGGTATTTACCGTGACGCATATTACCCAGCGTGAAGATGCGATTTACCATTCCACCTATACCGGGCGTCCGCCAGATGAACCCGCGGTACTGGGCGTGGCGTTGAACGAAGTGTTCGTGCCGATTCTGCAAAAACAGTTCCCGGAAATTGTCGATTTTTACCTGCCGCCGGAAGGCTGTTCTTATCGCCTGGCGGTAGTGACAATCAAAAAACAGTACGCCGGACATGCGAAGCGCGTCATGATGGGGGTCTGGTCATTCTTACGCCAGTTTATGTACACTAAGTTCGTGATCGTCTGCGATGATGATGTCAACGCACGCGACTGGAACGATGTGATTTGGGCAATTACCACTCGTATGGACCCTGCGCGGGATACGGTGTTGGTAGAAAATACGCCCATTGATTATCTGGATTTTGCCTCGCCCGTCTCCGGGCTGGGTTCAAAAATGGGGCTGGATGCCACGAATAAATGGCCAGGGGAAACCCAGCGTGAATGGGGGCGTCCCATCAAAAAAGATCCAGATGTTGTCGCGCATATTGACGCTATCTGGGATGAACTGGCTATTTTTAACAACGGTAAAAGCGCCTGATGCGCGTTTGTTTTGCCCTATTTATCGATCCGACAGAGAAAGCGCATGACAACCTTAAGCTGTAAAGTGACCTCGGTAGAAGCTATCACGGATACCGTATATCGTGTCCGCATCGTGCCAGACGCGGCCTTTTCTTTTCGTGCTGGTCAGTATTTGATGGTGGTGATGGACGAGCGCGACAAACGCCCGTTTTCAATGGCTTCGACGCCGAATGAACAAGGTTTCATTGAGTTGCACATTGGCGCTTCTGAAATCAACCTTTACGCGAAAGCCGTTATGGATCGCATCCTTAAAGATCATCAAATCGTGGTGGATATTCCCCACGGTGAAGCATGGCTGCGCGATGATGAAGAACGTCCGATGATTCTGATTGCGGGCGGCACGGGATTCTCTTATGCGCGCTCGATTTTGCTGACAGCGCTGGCACGTAATCCCAATCGTGATATCACCATTTACTGGGGCGGGCGTGAAGAGCAACATCTTTATGATCTGTCCGAGCTTGAGGCGCTTTCTCTGAAGCATCCTGGTTTGCGTGTGGTACCGGTGGTTGAACAACCAGAAGCGGGTTGGCGTGGACGTACTGGCACCGTGTTAACAGCGGTATTGCAGGATCACGGTACGCTGGCGGAGCATGATATCTATATCGCTGGCCGCTTTGAGATGGCGAAAATCGCCCGTGACCTGTTCTGCAATGAGCGTAATGCACGGGAAGATCGCCTGTTTGGCGATGCGTTTGCGTTTATCTAAGCCATAAAAAACCCGCCCCTGACAGGCGGGAAGAACGGCAACTAAAACTTTATACAGTGGCATTTGGATCTATGTCGCATCCGGCAAACAATGCCCGATGCGACGTTTGCGCGTCTTATCGTGCCTACAATAGTCCTGGACCGTAGGCCGGATAAGGCGTTTACACCGCATCCGGCAAGTGTTTAAACCCGCTCAAACACCGTTGCAATACCCTGACCCAGACCGATACACATTGTCGCCAGACCAAACTGGACGTCTTTGCGCTCCATCAGATTCAGCAGCGTGGTACTGATACGAGCACCTGAACAGCCCAGCGGATGACCCAGCGCGATCGCGCCACCGTTGAGGTTGATCTTCTCATCAATCTGCTCCATTAACCCGAGATCTTTAATGCACGGCAGGATCTGCGCGGCAAAGGCTTCGTTCATTTCAAACACGCCGATATCGCTGGCAGAAAGTCCCGCTTTTTTCAGCGCCAGCTTCGAGGCCGGAACCGGGCCGTAACCCATAATCGACGGATCACAACCAACGACCGCCATCGAACGTACGCGGACGCGCGGCTTAAGACCTAATTCATGGGCGCGGCTTTCACTCATCACCAGCATGGCCGCGGCACCATCGGAAAGTGCAGAAGATGTGCCCGCCGTTACCGTACCGTTTACTGGATCAAACGCCGGACGCAGCGTGGCGAGGGCTGCCACGGTGGTTTCCGGGCGAATCACTTCGTCGTAATTAAACTGCTTCAGGACGCCGTCGGCATCGTGACCACCGGTTGGGATGATTTCATTTTTAAATGCGCCCGACTGCGTGGCGGCCCAGGCGCGGGCGTGTGACCGCGCGGCAAAGGCATCCTGCATTTCACGGCTGATACCGTGCATACGCGCCAGCATTTCTGCCGTTAAGCCCATCATGCCCGCTGCTTTGGCGACATTGCGGCTCAGGCCGGGGTGAAAATCGACGCCGTGACTCATCGGCACATGGCCCATATGCTCCACGCCGCCAACCAGACATGCCTGCGCATCGCCGGTCATGATCATTCGTGCTGCGTCATGCAGTGCCTGCATGGATGAACCACACAAGCGATTGACGGTAACCGCCGGGACAGAGTGTGGTACTTCAGCCAACAGCGCCGCGTTACGGGCGATGTTAAAACCTTGCTCCAGCGTCTGCTGCACACAGCCCCAGTAAATATCGTCGAGAGCCGCCGCTTCCAGCGCCGGGTTACGCGCCAGCAAGCTACGCATTAAATGAGCGGAGAGATCTTCCGCACGCACGTTACGAAAAGCACCGCCCTTCGAACGGCCCATCGGGGTGCGAATTGCATCGACAATGACAACCTGTTCCATTGTGACTCCTTAAGCCGTTTTCAGGTCGCCAACCGGACGGGCTGGCTCAACCGGGGGATAGTACGGTTCGTTATGACGCGCTTTATTACGCAGACCTTCCGGCACTTCATACAGCGGGCCGAGGTGCTGATATTGCTGTGCCATATCGAGGTATTTTGCGCTACCGAGGGTGTCCAGCCAGCGGAACGCGCCGCCGTGGAACGGAGGAAAGCCCAGGCCGTAGACCAGCGCCATATCCGCTTCAGCCGGAGTGGCGATAATGCCCTCTTCCAGACAGCGCACCACTTCGTTGACCATCGGGATCATCATGCGGGCGATAATCTCTTCCTCGCTGAAATCGCGCTTCGGCTGGCTGACTTCTGCCAACAGATCGTCAACGACAGCGTCTTCTTCTTTCTTCGGCTTACCTTTGCTGTCTTCTTTATAACGCCAGAAACCGAGGCCGTTCTTCTGACCAAAACGGTTGGCATCAAACAGCGCATCGATGGCATCGCGATAATCTTTCTGCATCCGCTGCGGGAAGCCTGCTGCCATGACAGCCTGGGCATGATGCGCGGTATCAATCCCCACGACATCTAGCAGGTATGCCGGACCCATCGGCCAGCCAAACTGTTTTTCCATCACTTTGTCGATCTTGCGGAAATCCGCGCCGTCGCGCAGCAGCTGGCTGAAACCGGCGAAATACGGGAACAGCACGCGGTTAACAAAGAAGCCGGGGCAGTCGTTAACCACAATCGGCGTTTTACCCATCTTGCTCGCCCATGCGACGACTTTCGCAATGGTTTCGTCGGAGCTTTTCTCGCCGCGAATAATTTCCACCAACGGCATTCGGTGCACCGGGTTAAAGAAGTGCATCCCGCAGAAGTTTTCCGGACGTTCCAGCGCGTTGGCCAGTTCGCTGATAGGAATGGTTGAAGTGTTAGACGCCAGCACGGTATCCGGGCGTACTTTTTGTTCGGTTTCTGCCAGTACGGCTTTTTTCACTTTCGGGTTTTCGACAACCGCTTCTACCACAATATCCACGCGGTCAAACCCGGCGTAGTCGAGCGTTGGGTGGATCGTGGAGATCACGCCAGCCAGTTTCAGACCATCGATCTTGCCGCGCTCAAGCTGCTTGTTCAGCAGTTTCGCGGCTTCAGTCATGCCGAGGGCTAACGACTTGTCGTTAATATCTTTCATGACAACCGGCACGCCTTTCCACGCAGACTGGTAAGCGATGCCGCCGCCCATAATGCCTGCGCCCAGCACAGCGGCCTGTTTCGGGGTTTCAACGTCTTTGGTGAGTTTCTTCGCTTTGCCTTTTACATATTGATCGTTAAGGAAAATGCCGACCAGTGCGCGGGCTTCGTTGGTATGCGCCAGCGGGACAAAACTTTTGTTTTCCAGATTTAAGGCTTCTTCACGACCAAAACGGGCCGCAGCTTCAATGGTTTTTACTGCGGTGATGGGGGCCGGATAATGTTTCCCTGCTGTTTGTGCGACCATCCCTTTAGCGATGGTGAAGCTCATGGTGGCTTCAATCTTGCTCAGTTTTAGCGGTTCCAGCTTCGGCTGACGTTTCGCTTTCCAGTCGAGGTCGCCGTTAATGGCCTGGCGTAAAATCGCCATCGCCCCTTCAATCAGTTTTTCTGTTTTGACTACGCCATCCACCAGACCGATTTTCAGCGCCTGATCCGCGCCGACATCTTTACCGGCGGCAATGATTTCCAGCGCACTGTCAGCGCCCAGCATACGTGGCATACGTACAGAACCGCCAAAGCCCGGCATGATGCCCAGTTTGGTTTCCGGCAGACCGATGCGCAAATCCGGCGTCGCCAGACGATAATCGGTCGCCAGCACGCATTCGCAGCCACCGCCCAGCGCATAGCCGTTGACGGCAGCAATGGTCGGCACCGGCAGATCTTCCAGGCGATTAAACACGCTATTGGCAAAATGCAGCCACTGGCTTAACTGTTCTTCAGGAACGAGGAACAGGGACAAAAATTCGGTGATATCAGCACCGACGATAAAGGCTGCTTTGTTCGAACGCAGCAGCAGCCCTTTTAGATCTGATTGCTGTTCCAGCACGCCGATGGCCTCGCCGAGGCTGGCGACGGTCGCAGTGTCGAGTTTATTAACTGAACCTGGGGCATCAAATACCAGTTCGGCAATGCCATCTTCCAGCCAGTCAAGGTACAGGGTGTCGCCTTTGTAAAGCATGTCAGTCTCCTGAATCCGCAAGGTGATCTGGTCGTACCAGATGCATCGAAGTGTGTATTTTGTGTTAAAAATATGCAAACAAAAGATTAAAGAAATGCCGATCTGATCACGCTCGGCAGAAATCACGCTCTGGATGAACGATGTGCTAAGATGCGGAGACTTAAGGTCAAAAAAACAGAAGGGTAAAAAATGGAATCACTGGCCTCGCTCTATAAAAATCATATAGCTACCTTACAAGAACGGACTCGCGATGCGCTGGCGCGCTTCAAGCTGGATGCGTTACTTATTCACTCCGGCGAGCTGTTCAATGTTTTTCTCGACGATCATCCCTACCCGTTTAAAGTGAACCCACAATTCAAAGCGTGGGTGCCGGTAACTCAGGTGCCAAACTGCTGGTTGCTTGTGGATGGCGTGAACAAGCCGAAACTGTGGTTCTATCTGCCGGTTGATTACTGGCACAACGTCGAACCGCTGCCGACCTCCTTCTGGACTGAAGATGTGGAAGTGATCGCGCTGCCGAAAGCCGATGGCATTGGTAGCCTGCTGCCTGCTGCGCGCGGCAATATCGGTTATATCGGTCCGGTGCCGGAACGTGCGCTGCAACTGGGTATTGAGGCCAGCAACATCAACCCGAAAGGGGTGATCGACTACCTGCATTACTACCGCTCCTTCAAAACCGAGTACGAACTGGCCTGTATGCGTGAAGCGCAGAAAATGGCGGTTAACGGTCATCGCGCGGCAGAAGAAGCGTTCCGTTCTGGCATGAGCGAGTTCGATATCAACATTGCCTATCTGACCGCGACCGGTCATCGTGATACCGACGTACCTTACAGCAACATTGTGGCGCTTAACGAACACGCTTCGGTGCTGCATTACACCAAACTGGATCATCAGGCACCGGAAGAGATGCGCAGCTTCCTGCTGGATGCCGGGGCAGAATATAACGGTTATGCGGCTGACCTGACTCGTACCTGGTCGGCAAAAAGCGACAACGACTACGCACAGCTGGTGAAAGATCTCAATGATGAACAACTGGCGCTGATCGCTACCATGAAAGCAGGCGTCAGCTATGTGGATTACCACATCCAGTTCCATCAGCGCATTGCCAAACTGCTGCGTAAACATCAAATCATCACCGATATGAGTGAAGAAGCGATGGTCGAAAACGATCTCACCGGACCGTTTATGCCGCACGGTATCGGCCATCCGCTGGGCCTGCAGGTGCATGACGTAGCAGGTTTTATGCAGGATGATAGCGGTACGCACCTCGCGGCACCGGCAAAATATCCGTACCTGCGCTGCACCCGTATTCTCCAGCCAGGCATGGTGTTAACCATCGAACCGGGTATCTACTTCATCGAATCGCTACTGGCACCGTGGCGTGAAGGGCAGTTCAGCAAGCACTTCAACTGGCAGAAAATTGAAGCACTGAAACCGTTCGGCGGCATTCGTATCGAAGACAACGTGGTGATCCACGAAAACAGCGTGGAAAACATGACCCGGGATCTGAAACTGGCGTGATGGAAAGCTGGTTAATTCCTGCGGCACCGGTCACGGTCGTTGAAGAGATCAAAAAGAGCCGCTTCATAACGATGTTGGCGCATACCGATGGCGTTGAGGCGGCGAAAGCGTTTGTTGAATCGGTGCGGGCAGAACACCCCGATGCCCGCCACCATTGCGTGGCGTGGGTGGCGGGTGCGCCGGACGATTCTCAACAGCTGGGTTTCTCTGACGACGGGGAGCCGGCGGGAACGGCAGGTAAACCGATGCTCGCCCAGCTAATGGGCAGCGGCGTCGGGGAAATTACCGCTGTGGTGGTGCGCTACTACGGCGGCATATTGCTTGGCACTGGTGGGTTAGTGAAAGCGTATGGCGGCGGCGTGAATCAGGCGCTGCGCCAGCTAACGACCCAACGCAAGACGCCATTAACCGAATATACTTTGCAATGTGAATATAGTCAGTTAACCGGCATTGAAGCGTTGCTGGAGCAGTGTGACGGCAAAATTATCAACAGTGATTATCAGGCATTCGTTTTGCTGCGGGTGGCGCTTCCGGCAGCGAAAGTGGCTGAATTTTCCGCAAAGCTGGCGGATTTTAGCCGTGGTTCATTGCAATTGTTAGCGATTGAAGAATAATCCCCACTTCGTTTTGCAGAACTAAGGAAGCGGCAGAGATGCATTTTCGCGCCATTACCCGAATCGTTGGACTACTGGTCATCTTATTTTCAGGGACGATGATTATTCCTGGACTGGTAGCACTTATCTACCGGGATGGAGCGGGCCGCGCTTTTACCCAGACCTTTTTTGTCGCCCTCGCCATTGGCTCTATGCTGTGGTGGCCGAACCGTAAAGAGAAGGGCGAACTGAAATCCCGTGAGGGGTTTCTGATAGTGGTGCTGTTCTGGACCGTGCTGGGTAGCGTCGGTGCGCTCCCTTTTATCTTTTCGGAAAGCCCGAACCTCACGATTACCGATGCGTTTTTTGAATCTTTCTCTGGCCTGACCACTACGGGCGCCACTACGCTGGTGGGGCTGGATTCACTCCCTCATGCCATCCTCTTTTATCGCCAGATGCTGCAATGGTTTGGCGGGATGGGGATCATCGTGTTGGCGGTTGCGATACTGCCTATCCTCGGCGTGGGTGGGATGCAGCTTTATCGCGCGGAAATGCCCGGCCCGCTGAAAGATAACAAAATGCGCCCGCGAATTGCGGAAACGGCGAAAACCCTGTGGTTGATTTATGTCTTGCTGACCGTCGCCTGTGCATTGGCGCTGTGGTTTGCTGGAATGGATGCCTTTGATGCCATCGGTCATAGCTTTGCGACCATCGCTATTGGCGGCTTCTCGACTCATGATGCCAGCGTTGGCTATTTCGATAGCCCGACCATTAACACCATCATTGCTATCTTCCTGCTGATCTCCGGCTGTAACTACGGTCTGCACTTTTCGCTGTTAAGTGGGCGGAGTCTGAAGGTTTATTGGCGCGATCCGGAATTTCGCATGTTTATCGGCGTACAGTTTACGCTGGTGGTTATTTGTACCCTCGTGCTGTGGTTTCATAATGTCTACAGTTCAGCGCTGATGACAATTAACCAGGCGTTTTTCCAGGTGGTGTCGATGGCGACAACCGCCGGGTTTACGACTGACAGCATTGCCCGCTGGCCGCTCTTTTTGCCGGTACTGCTTTTATGTTCAGCTTTTATCGGCGGTTGTGCCGGGTCAACGGGCGGTGGCCTGAAAGTGATCCGCATCCTGCTGCTGTTTAAGCAGGGGAACCGTGAGCTGAAACGACTGGTGCATCCGAACGCCGTCTACAGCATTAAGCTGGGGAACCGTGCACTGCCGGAACGTATCCTCGAAGCCGTTTGGGGATTTTTCTCCGCCTATGCATTAGTGTTTATTGTCAGTATGCTGGCGATAATCGCCACGGGCGTGGATGACTTTTCTGCCTTTGCCTCGGTTGTTGCGACATTGAATAACCTGGGGCCTGGGCTTGGCGTGGTTGCTGATAACTTTACCAGCATGAACCCGGTGGCTAAATGGATCCTGATTGCCAACATGCTGTTTGGTCGTCTTGAGGTCTTTACATTGCTGGTGCTCTTTACCCCGACTTTCTGGCGTGAATGATGGAGTAATACGTGAAAACATTAATTCTTTTCTCAACAAGGGACGGACAAACGCGCGAGATTGCCTCCTACCTGGCTTCGGAACTGAAAGAACTGGGGATCCAGGCGGATGTCGCTAATGTGCACCGCATTGAAGAACCACAATGGGAAAACTACGATCGCGTGGTGATTGGCGCTTCTATTCGCTACGGTCATTACCATTCTGCGTTCCAGGCATTTGTCAAAAAGCATGCCACCCGGCTGAACTCAATGCCGAGCGCCTTTTACTCCGTCAACCTGGTGGCACGCAAGCCGGAGAAGCGGACTGTGCAGACCAACAGCTACGCACGAAAGTTTCTGATGAGTTCACAATGGCGCCCCGATCGCTGTGCCGTTATTGCCGGGGCGCTGCGTTATCCACGCTATCGTTGGTACGACCGCTTTATGATCAAGCTGATTATGAAGATGTCAGGCGGAGAAACTGATACGCGCAAAGAGGTTGTCTATACCGATTGGGAGCAGGTCGCTAATTTTGCCCGAGAAATAGCTCAATTAACCAACAGATCGGCGTCGAAATAAGCATAAAGAATAAAAAACGCGCATTCGGAAAATTATTTT